>CACXEY010000070.1 GCA_902766695.1 uncultured bacterium | reverse complement strand
GCCGCCCCCGGCCCCGCCGCGTCGCTCCGCGGCGCCCCCTCGCCCGAAGACATCGAAGACGCCTGGTTCCTCGACCCGCGCACCCTGCCCGCACGCCTCCGCATCGGCTCGCGCCTGGCCGACCTGGAACCCACGCTCGACTCCCGCTTCGTCTTCCGGAAAACCCGCAGCGGCTCCCGCCGCATCGTCGCCCGCCAACCCGGCCTCAAGGGCTGGCTGCGCAAGAACGCGCCGGACGTCAAATACCCCACCGCCATGCACTACAAAAAACTGGCGACCCGCCTGCGCCAGCTCATCGGCCTCGACGCCCGCATCCCGCTCGAATGGCTCCTCCCGGACAACCGCAAAAGCCTATCCGCCCTCACCCCGGCCGACCGCCGCAACGCCGCCGCCGCCAAAGCCAAGCTCGACCGCCTGCTGGCGGACAACCCGAAGCTCACGCGCCTCGCCCGCGCCGTCGAATCCCGCCTCGGCATCATGCGGATGGTGACCATCCGCCGCATCCAGCCCCCGAAACCCGGACGCGGCAAACGCCGGAAACCGCGGGAAAACCCAATGAATCCCTTGATATCGCGAGTCACCCGCGCGGGCTACGCCTACACCGCGGACGACGCCCGGGCCCGTGCCTTCTGGGACGCGCTGCGGAAGATTCTCGGCGAACGGACCCGCGATTCGGAGACCCTGCGCCTGCAATCCGACATCCGCGCCTGGCTGAACGCCCCCCTCCAGGCCCGCCTCAACCGCCGCCGCTAGCCGCCGGGCGGCCGCAAGGTTTTCCAACCATTGGAAAAATTTCCACCGGTTTTCCAATGATTGGAAAAATTTTCCGCAAGTTTTCCAATGATTGGAAAAAAGTTTCCACTGGTTGGAAAACTTTTCCGCGGCCGCGGGGCGGCGTCCCCGGGCCGACAGCAGGCTTGAGCCTCCGCCCTCCCCGGCGTATCATGCCCCCCATGAACGCAACCGCCACCCACAACCCGCAACCCCTTGCCTGACATGCCCGCCCTACCCCTCCGATTCCTCTGGGTCCGCAACACCATCGCCCGGCCCGGCCCCGCACCCGTGCAGGAACTCTCCTTCGCGCTCGCGGTGGACCGCATGGGCTTCGGCAAGTCCGTGACCGTCCACTGGTCCGGCGAAGACGGCCTCTGGCACGAGCTCCCCGCCCGCTACGCCGCCGACCTCCCCGACGGCCGCGAACTCTGGCGCGCCGACCACGCCGTCGTCCTCGCGCGCGGCACGTCCCTGCCGGGCGACATCCGCTTCTCCGCGCGCCTCGACCACGACGGCCGTGCCTGGTGGGACTCCCGCTTCGGCCAGGACTACGACGCGCCGGCCGACTCCGGCGTGCAGCTCCTCTCCGGCCCGCCCGCGCAGATCCTCGATCCCTCCCCGGCGCTGCCCGAGGGCGCCCGCTCGCTGCCCGTCGCCGTCGCCGTCCGCCAGGACCTCGCGCCGACCGACGTCTACATCCACTGGACCACGGACGCCTGGAAGACCGCGCGCGTCTCCCACGCCATCCTGCGGCGCGACTGGTGGTTCCACGCCGGCGCCTCCGCCGCGCGCAACCCCAACCGCGCGGGCGTGGGCATCTGGGCCGCGCGCCTGCCGATCCGCGACGCCGCGGCCATCGAGTACGCCGCCGAAATCCGCACCGGGCGCAGCGGCATCCTGTGGGACAACGCGGGCGGACTCAACCACCGCGCGCGGCGCGGCAACCTGCGCGTCCTGACCCTGAACCTCCACACGTGGCAGGAAGACGACCAGCTGCGCAAATTCGAGACCATCGCGAAGGCCATCGCCGAAGAGCGCATCGACCTCGTCTGCTTCCAGGAAGTCGCCGAACCCTGGAACGGCGGCGCCGGCGACTGGTCGCAGAACGCCGCCAACATCATCAACTCCCACCTCCCGACCCCCTACCACATCCACGCCGACTGGTCGCACATCGGCTTCGACCGCTGGCGCGAAGGCCTGGCGATCCTCTCCCGGCACCCCTTCGTCTACACCGACTCCGGCTACGTCTCCGACGAAACCGATCCACACACCATCCACTCCCGGCGCGTCGTCATGGCGCAGATCCGGCTGCCGCACGCGGGTCTCCTGAACGTCTTCTCCGCGCACCTCTCGTGGGCCGAGAACGGCTTCGACCGCCAATTCGACCGCCTCCTCGCGTGGATGGACGAAAAACATCCGGCCGACGGCGCGGGGACCCTCCTGTGCGGCGACTTCAACATCGACGCCTGCTCGCCGTCCTTCGAGCGCATCACCCAAGTCTGCGGCTACGAAGAACAGATCCTGAAGATCCAGCGGCCCGACGCCTTCCAGCACATCTTCCGGGCGCGCGACGCCGCCTCCACCGACGTCCTGGCGGGCGACCGGCGCATCGACTACATTTGGCTCTCCCCGGCCTCCCGCCTCCGCTGCATCTCCGCCGCCCCCATCTTCGTCCCCGGCCGCTACGACCGCGTCTCCGACCACCCCGGCTACCTCGCCGAATTCGAAATCCGCTAACCCCCCACCCCCCACCCCTCCACCCCTTCAACCCCTTAACCTTTCAACCTTTCAACTTTTCAACCCTGCAACCTTTCACCCCTTCACCCCTTCAACCTTTCAACTTTTCAACCTTTCAACCCCTCAACCCCCTCCTCCGCCATGCCCTACGCCGAACACTACGCCCACCCCACCCAAGCCTACCTTGGCGGCACCTTTCCGCGCCGCAACGACCTTGGGGACCTGTTCTTCCTCCGCTGGGGGCAGATCACCTTCGACTGCGCCTGGGGGGCCGAACTGAACATCAAAGTCATCCTGAGCGTGTGGCACGAAGACAACACCTGCGACCGCTACATCGTCCACACCGACCCCTACGACATCGGCCCGACGACCCACCGCCGGCGCACCCGCGACTTCTACATCCACCCCGCGCCGCGGGCGCAAGGCCGCGTCGTCGGCATCAAATTCTCCTACATCGCGCACCTGCACGGCCACTCCATCCCGTCCGAGCGCGAATACCTCTACATGACCCGCGAGCAGGCCGCCGACGGCCGCGACCAACTCCACGACATCACCGACCTGCACTCCACGCCCAACACCTACCGCACCGTCGAAAGCGACTCCTCCATCCTCCAGCGCGACGTCGACTGGATGAACCACCACGTCGAATCCCTGGGCGTCATCCCCAAATTCACCAAAGGTCAGGCCTGGCACCCCTACCATCCCAAGCGCTACATCCACGACATGCTCGACACCATGATCTGGCGCCACAACACCGAGCCCAACCGCGACCATTCCGTCAAAGTCTGCGTCGACTGCATCGACGACACCGACTTCGTGCGCCACCTCCTCCACGCCCACGCCTCCGGCGTCCCCGTCCAGATCGTCACCGACTGGCGCAAGATGACCCTCACCAACGCCGACACCTACCTCGCCGTCAAACGCTCCGGCATCGAACTCCTCGGCGAAGTCTGCACCACGCGCGACCCCTCCTCCGAAGTCGCGCCCGACATGCACAACAAATTCATCACCTTCGGCGACGAAGACGCCATCGTCGGCTCCTTCAACATCACCTTCGACCGCTGGGGCTCCAACTGGGAATCCGGCATGACCTTCCGGTCCCGCGGCATCGTCCGCCTCCTCGACAACATCTTCCAGTCCGTCCGCGGCGGCGTCATCCAACCCTACGGCATCGACCCCTTCTCCCCCTTCAACCTCCTCTACACCTTCGGGCAGACCAAGATGCTCGACGGCACCCTCTACCTCCCCCACCACGCCATCCTCTCCGAGATCAACCGCGCAAAATTCGACATCTCCGTCTGCCTCTTCCTGATCGGCGAACTGCGCGGCGCCCACGGCGACAGCGTCATCGACGCCCTCATCCGCGCGCGCGACCGCGGCGTCCACGTCCGCCTCATCCTCAACGGCCACCTTGCGCGCGAAGGCGACCCCGGGGCCCCCCATTCCTGGGACGAAGAAATCCACCGCCCCCTCCTTCCCGCCGTCCGCCGCCTGCGCGACGCCGGCCTCGCGGTGGCCCTCGTCTACGGCGTCCACGACCGCGACGTCCCCTACTCCCCGATCCACTCCAAGCAGTGCGTCATCGACCGCCAGATCATCCTCGACGGCTCCTTCAACTGGTACAACACCTCCGTCGTCTCCCACGACATGCTGATCGTCCTCAACCACTACGACATCGCCCAACTCTACCTCCAGGAAGCCGACCAAATCCTCTCCACCTTCCGCACCCTCTGGCTCACCGACGCCCGGTAGCGTACGTCCTGTCCCCCCCGGAGACGCACATCCGCGCGTCCTCTGCGGCATGACCAAAACGGACTCGCCCCTTCTCGAGTCGCTTTGAGGAGGCGATGGCGAGCCGCGCTTCCCGAACGGCTCGCCGCATCCTCCGACCCGCCCCGCTTCGCGAAGGCATTCCCGGGGACACGTCTCCCGTCTCTCCCCCCCACCGCCGCGGCCGGAAATCAGAAGATCGTGTAGATGAACGGCGCGGAGCTCTGGCTGACGACGATCACCAGCGCCACCAGCAACAGCAGGACCACCAGCGGGATGATCCACCAGATCTTGTGCCGCTTCGCCAGTCCGAACAGTTCTCCAAGCAGGCGGCCGAGGTGTTTCAGGAATCTCATGGGTTCTTCTCCAGTGTCTCGAAATCGGGGGTTCTCTCGCCCAGGAATCTAGATATCTAGAAATCTAGACACCTAGGATTCCCAGCCTCCTAGTCCAGCACGTAGTCCTTCTTCCACTCCTTGGTTTCCTTCCACTCGGGCTGGTTCTCCTTGAGGAGGATGCAGCCGCCGAGGACGAGGGCGTCCATCTCGGTGCGCATGAAGCAGCGGTAGGCGTCCTCGGGTGTGCAGACGATCGGCTCGCCGCGGACGTTGAACGACGTGTTGATCACGATGCCGTAGCCGGTCATCGACTCGAATTCCTTCAGGATCGCGTAGTAATCCGGATTCGTCTCCGCCGTCACCGACTGCACCCGCGCGGAGTTGTCCACGTGCGTGATGGCCGGGACGTCGCTGCGCAGCAGGTGGAGGCGTTCCATCATGGGCAGATCCTCCACGTTGGCGGGCGGCGCCTTGAGGCGGTCCTTGCGGACTTGCGCGACGAGGAGCATGTAGGGCGAGGTGCCTTCCATCTCGAAGAAGTCCCCCACCCGCTCCTCCAGCACCGACGGCGCGAACGGGCGGAACGATTCGCGGTACTTGATCTTCAGGTTCATGATCGACTGCATCTTGGGCGAGCGCGCGTCGCCCAAAATCGACCGGTTGCCGAGCGCGCGCGGACCGAACTCCATGCGCCCTTGCAGGCAGCCGACGACCTTCTCGCCGGCGATGAGCTGGGCGATGCGCCTGGCGCGTTCGCCGCGCTCGCCGTGGTACTCGTAGACGTAGCCCTTGGCGTCGAGGTAAGCGCGGATTTCATCGTCGTCGAACTTCGGCCCGAGGTAGGCGCCCTGCATGGCGTCGTGGACGCCGTCGGCCTTGCGCGGGTTGCCCTTTGCGTTGTGCCAGACGGTGAGCGCCGCGCCGAGCGCCCCGCCCGCGTCGCCGCTGGCGGGCTGGATCCAGAGATGGTCGAAGACCTTCTCGCGCAGGAGCCGCCCGTTCGCGACGCAGTTGAGCGCGACGCCGCCGGCCATGCAGCAGCTGTCGCAGCCCGTGACCTCGCGCGCGTGCCGCGCCATCTTGAGGACGATGTCCTCGGTGACGACCTGGATCGACGCGGCGAGGTCCATTTCGCGCTGCGTGATTTCGCTTTCGGGCTTGCGCGCGGGACCGCCGAAGAGCCTGGCGAAGCGGTCGTTGGTCATGCGCAGGCCGTCCGCGTAGGAGAAGTAGCGCATGTCCATGCGGAAGGAGCCGTCGGGCTTGACGTCGACGAGGTTGTCGAGGATTTCCCTGACGTACTTCGGCTTGCCGTACGGCGCGAGCCCCATCAGCTTGTACTCGCCCGAGTTGACCTTGAACCCCGTGAAGTACGTGAACGCCGAATACAGCAGCCCGATCGAGTGCGGGAACCGCATCTCCTCCAGCAGCGTCAGCTTGTGGCCCTCGCCCAGGCCGACCGTCGTCGTCGCCCATTCCCCCACCCCGTCGAGCGTCAGGACCGCGGCCTTCCGGAACGGCGACGGATAGAACGCGCTGGCCGCGTGCGACTCGTGGTGCTCGGGAAAATAGAAATCCTCCCCGACCTTCACGCCGAGCCGGTCGAGCTCCTCCTCGATGTGCATCGGGATCCAGAGCTTCTCCTTCATCCAGACGGGGATCGCGGCCATGAACGACCGCCACCCGCCGGGCGCCGTCCCCATGTACGTCTCCAGGAGCCGCCCGAACTTGAGCGACGGCTTGTCGTAGAACGCGACCGCGCCGAGCGAGCCGCCGCGGCCGATTCCGCCCTCCGCCAGGCAGTACTCCACCGCGTGGCGCGGGAACCCCGGATCGTGCTTCTTGCGCGAAAAACGCTCCTCCTGGGCGGCGGCGACGATTTTCCCGTCGCGGACGAGGCAGGCGGCCGAGTCGTGGTAGTAGGCGCTGATTCCGAGGATGTCCATGTTAGTATCCCTTCTGGTAGCGGGCCGCGGTGTCCCGGTTGTCGTGCTGCGTCCAGTACGTCGCCGCCTTCGGGTCGAAGCGCCGCCCCAGGGCGTCCTTTCCGGCGAGCAGCTGGCAGAGCCGCCCGAAGGAGAACACGATGAAGTAGATCGGCGTGAGCATCACCCACGTCACCGCGGTCCCGATCCCGACGACGAGCCCCTTCTCTACGGCGGCAAACCCGCGCAACACCGGCTTGCAGCCGAGGATACCGAGCAGCAGCACCGCCGCGATGCCCCACACCACGTACGCGCCGACCGGCTTCCTGAGCCACCACCAGAACGCCGCACCGATGCCGGCCATGACGACCAGCTGCACGACATACCCCGCCACCGACCGCCCCGCGGCCTTCTTCGGCGCCGGGTTGCGCCAATCCCACACCACTTTGCTGACTTCTTCGGACATGCTCGTTCCCTTCTACATGAAAACCCCATTTTCCCAGTCCGCCCCCCCCTTGTCAACCCGCGACTTTGCTCGACTTCGTGCGCGCGGCTTTCCGCCCTTGGGAGGGATTTCCAACCGCTCGGGGGGCTTTGGCACTTCGGGATGGCGGGAAGGTGCAAGGAAGAAGGAATCCGGCACCTCCGTCCATCCTGTTTGCCCGGAATTCCCCCGCCCGTGCGGCGGCGAGGCCCCCCCCCCCGAAGGGCCGTGGGAAGGACGGAAAACGGGATGGCGTTTTGCGGCGGATGCGGTATCCTGCGGGGAACTTCAACGAAAGGAAACATCCATGTCCAGCTCCATCCCGTCCATCGTCAACATCATGCCGTGCCTCGACATCCGCGGGGGACGGGTCGTCAAGGGCGTCCACTTCGTGGACATCGTCGATGCCGGCGACCTGGTTGCCTGCGCGGCCGCCTACGAGGCGTCCGGCGCGGACGAACTAGGCTTCCTCGACATCACGGCCACGGTCGAAGGGCGGCGCACGCTGTTCGACGTGCTCGCGCGGGTGACGGCGGCGGTCAAGATCCCCGTGACGGTCGGCGGCGGCATCAAGTCGATGGCCGACATCGACGCGGCGTTCGCGGCGGGGGCCGCGAAGGTGAGCATTTCGACGGCCGCGTGGCGCGACCCGGCGTTCGTGGAAGCGGCCGTCAAGGCGCACGGCGGGGAAAAGATCACGGTGGCCATCGACGTGGACGCGAACCCGGCGCTGCCGTCGGGACGCGAGGTCTACGTGGACGGGGGACGCACGGCGACGGGCGGCGACGCGGTGGAGTTCGCGAAACGGATGGCCGGCATCGGCGCGGGCACGATCCTGCCGACGAGCAAGGCCGGGGACGGTACGCGCGGCGGCTACGACGTGGCGCTGATCCGGATGCTGGCGGACGCGACGGGCAAGTCGGTCGTGGCCTCCGGCGGCGCGGGTACGCTGGAACATTTCCGCGAGGCCGTCGTGGAGGGCCACGCGGACACGCTGCTGGCCGCGAGCGTGTTCCACTTCGGCACGTTCACGGTGCGCCAGGTGAAGGATTACCTGACGGCCCAGGGCATCCGCGTGCGGGGCTAGGCGCCGCCGGTTTTTCCAAAGGGGAAACACACCCGTGCTGCCCGCGGAAAAGCGGAGGAACGGCGGACAAAGTGCCGTGCGCCCCGCTTGCGGGTGGGGAGTGAAGGGGCGGACGGTCGGCCGTCAGGGCCAGATGACGGTGACGGCCGGGGAGTCGGAGGTGTCGTGGAAGGCGGCGGCGAGGCGGGCGACGAGGGGGGCCCAGTCGTCGCCGTCGGCCAGGAGTTCGCCGTCGGGGGCGTAGGAGGCCCAGGAGGCGGTTTCGCCGTCGTGGGCGACGGCCAGGCGCGCTTCGCCGTCGATGGCCAGGAGGCCTTCCTCGGCTGCGGTCAGCAGCAGCAGCGCCATGCGGAGGGCGGCGGCGGCTTCGGCGGCGTCGGCGGCCTGGGTGTCTTCGTCGGAAAGGACGCGGTCGATCGGCAGGTCGAGGTCGATGGACAGCGCGGGCTCGTCCCACTCGAAGCGCAGCCGCCGGCTCTGGAGGCCGTGGCCCGCCGCGTAGGGGACGGGCTCGCCGCCCGCTTCGAAGGAGGCGAGGGCCTGGCGGAGGAGGGCGATGGTTTCGGCGCGGTCTTCGCTCATTGGAGCCAGCCTTTTTTGTAGATGGCGGAGAAGAGGTCGCGCCGGAAGAGGGAGCGGGTCTGGCGGACGGCATGGGTTTGCAGATCGCCGGACTGGACCTGGAACTGCTTGTCGGCGGTCGGCTGGATGGGGTACGGGGGCGCGGCGAGCTGCGGGGCGAGGAGCCGGGACTGGACGTCGCGCTTGGCGAAGTCGGCCTTGGCGACGACGCGGCCGGCCTTCTTGAGCGATTCGGCGTGGGCGATGGCTTCGTCGAGGCGCGCGATGGCGGAGGTGACGGCGGCCTCCGGCAGGCGGGCGCGCAGGTCGGCGATCCATCGGTCGCGGGCGGGGCCGGACTTGAGGGTCTGGAGCCGGTCGTAGAGGTCTTGGTCGATGAAGTCCGGGATGGTCGCGCCGTGCAAGCCGACGGCCTCCTTGAGGACCCAGTGGAGTTCGGCGTTCTTGAATTGGGTCGGGTCGATGGAGAGCGCCCCGCCCGGCAACTTCCGGATGCCGGGGTCAGCGGCGAGGCGGCGGCGGATTTCGTCGTGGTATTTCGCGGGATAGGCCTTGAGGACGGCATCCATCTTCGAGAGGAAAATCCCGGCGGCGGCGCCTTCGAGCCGGTAGGTCCGCAGGCCCGTGCGGTAGGCGGGGAAGGACTGGTCGTTGTCGATGGCCTTGACCTCGACGGTCAGGTCTTCGCCGATGTCCACCATGTAATTCCGGCCGTGGCGGTCGCCCTGTCCGGTGATCAGGTCGAACCATTCGAGGCGGTTGGTCTTGCGGAGGAGCTCGCCGGCGACCTTGGCGTGGTCGGCGTCCTGGAGCCGGCGGACCTGCGACGCGGAGAGCTTGCCGGGGCCGGTCTTGGCCTTGCCCTCGGCGAACGCCGCCGCCTCCGCGCCCGGCGCCTTCTCCATGAACACGCCGAACCGCCCCTTGTGGGAGCCGACGGTGGAATGCGGCATGATGTCGCCCAGCCCCAGGACGTCGGCGGTGCGCTGGGTGGCGATGTTGAGGTCGGCGACCTTGACCGAGGACTCGTAGCCCTGGCTGAGCTGCAGCGACGCCATGCCCAGGCGGCCCTGCGCCTCGGGCTTGAAGACGAATTCCCGCCCGTCGTCGTATTCCACCAGCGACACGGCGCTGGTGTTGCCGCGTCCGAGGGGGGTGGAAGCGGTCATGTGGGTGTCGTCGATCGTGGGGTCCACGTCGGCGTCGGGCATCCCGTGGATGCGCGACTCGACGAGCGAGGAGAACGAGAACCGCCCTTCCACCAGCAGACGAGCCGACGAGGTGGAGAGGAACTGCTCGGGCGACATCCCGTGGTCGATTTTCCCCGCCATCAGCTTGAAGTGGACGACCTGCGAGACCATTCCCGACGCGTGCGACATCTCGGCCGTGAACGCGGTCCAGTCGTCGTCGGTCATGTCCGGGAACTGGCGGGGGCCGATCGCGCGCAGCTGCTTGAGCTCCTCGCGGAGCTTGGGTTCGCTGATGGCGGCCATCTCTTTCGCGGCCTGTTCCATGCGGGAGAGGAGGCGGTCGTCCGGCTTTTCGACGTAGCGCTTCGCGAGATCGTCGAGCCGGTGGCGCAGCTCGGCCACCGCCGCGATGCGCGGGAACAGCGGGCGGATGGCGTCGAGGTTCTCCTTGTAGGCCGGGACGAAGTCGTTCGGGACCGCGAACGCGGCCTTCGCGAACGCGGTGAGCGAGCGCAGACCGATTTCCTTGCGTACGTCGCCGAGGAACTGCTTCGCCGCGCCCACGAGCGCCTTGGCGGCGGAGAGGAAGGCGTGGTCGGGCTCCCAGCGGCCGCCGTCGCCCGTGGGGAACCCTTCGGCGATGCCGCGCGCGAGGGCGTTCCCGGCCTCCTCCACCTCCAGCGAGTACGCGGCGAACTCCTCGCCCGAGATCGAGGCGTCGGGCTTTTGTTTGAACGCCTCCAGGCGGTCGGCGAGCGGCTGGAGCCGGGTCTTGAGCTGTTCGATGGCCGCCTCGTTGCCGTGCATCGAGAGCGCCTGGCGCGGCAGGAGCTCCGCGAGCTTCGCGTCGAGCCGCGCGTTGAGCGCCGGATCGTTCCCGGTGTTCTCCACCGCGTCCGCCAGCTCGACCGCCAGCGAAAAGATTTCGCTCTGCCGCCGGTCCGCCGCGAGCGCCTGGTCGCATACCGCCTCGAAGGCGTCCCCCGACACGCGCGGGTCGTTCGCGAGCTCGTGCAGGGCCTCGGCCAGCTCCGCCTGGTCGTCGAGCGCCTGGCGGATGGCGGACGCGACGGCGTCGCCCTCCTTCCACTCGAACGCGCCCTCCCGGGCGACGAGGGCGGCAGCGATCTGCTTGCCGCTGAATTGCGACAGGGCGGCAAAACTCGCCGCCGCGTGGTCGGCGAGCCCTTCCAGGAGCGCCCGTTCGCCGCGCGCGAGGCCGGAATTCTCCACGGCCTTGGAAATCTTCTTGGCCGAAACCGCCTTCGTGGAGTACTCCGCCGCCCGCAGCAGCAGCGCGTCGAGCTTCCCGGACAGCGATTTCGCGTCCGCGCGGACCGGTTGCCCCTCCCCAGGCAGACCGCCCTCATCCACCGCAGCGGGCACCCCGCCGGACGGCGGCGCTTTGTGCACCCCGCCGGCCCCGCCGACCTGGGGCGGGACGACCGGCGGCCGATACCCGTTGCCGATGGCCTGGAATCCTGAATGTCCGCTCATTGCACCGTCTCGCTTTCCCGTGATGTTTCTCCTGTTTTGTTTACACGCCCTGTCACCGGAAGTTACGCACATCCTGGGAGGCTTGTCCAGCAGGGATGGACATCCGGGGATGGGCCATGCGGATGCGTGAGGAGTCCCCTGTACCAGACGGAGATGCGCCCGGAGATCGGATCATGCTCGTCTTTTCGCTTTCTGCCGTCCTCCGAAAACGCTAGAAAATCCCCATGGTCTCCCCCACCCCATCCGCGTCCTCTCGCTCTACCTCCTCCCGCCTCGGTCTCGTCCTGGAAGGCGGCGGGATGCGCGCGCTGTTCACGGCCGGCGTGCTCGACGTCCTGCACGAGGCCGGACTCCGCTTCGACGGCGTCATCGGCGTTTCCGCCGGTGCGGCCTTCGGTTGCAACTGGAAATCCCGGCAACCCGGACGCGCCCTCCGCTATAACGTCCGCTGTTGCCGTGATCCCCGCTACGGCACCCTCCGCTCCCTGCTCCGCACCGGTGATCTCTTCGATGCGGAATTCTGCTACCGCACCATTCCCCGCGATCTCGATCCCTTCGACGGAGCCGCCTTCGAGGCCGATCCGACCCGCTTCTGGGTCGTCGCCACCGATGCCGACACCGGCGAAACCTTCTGCCCCGAAATCACGCTGGCCGACGACCGCGCTTTCGACTGGTTCCGCGCCTCTGCATCTATGCCGATGGTCTCCCGGCCCGTTCCCGTCGCCGGACGCCGCTTTCTCGACGGGGGCATCGCCGATCCCATCCCCCTGGCCCGGTTCGAATCCATGGGTTTCGCCCGCAACCTCGTCGTCCTCACCCAACCCGGCGGCTACCGCAAAAAAACATCCCGTCTCCTCCTTCCCCTTCTTTCGGGGCTTTTCCTGCGCCGTCTCCCGGCGGTCGCCGCCGCCCTCGCCGCCCGCCCGGGCGTCTACAACCGCGCCCTCGACCACGTCGCCTCGCGCGCCGCCGTCGGCGCCGCCTTCGTCATCCGCCCGGACGCCCCCCTGCCCGTCGGCCGCACCAGCCATTCTCCCGACGACCTCCGCCGCACGCATGCCCTCGGGCGCGCCGCCGCCCTGCGCACCCTCCCCGCCCTGCATGCCTGGCTGGAGGAAAGCAGAAAACAATCCGCCCTCCTTCAGAGCCAACCCTCGCCAATGCGGTGAGGAAAGCCTGCACGCCCCGTTGCCGAGGCGTTCTCCGAAACCAGAATCATTGGCAAACGAATTGAATGTGCCCTAAGGGAGGGTAGTGTTGGAGATTTGTTTTCGGCGGGGAAAGAGACGCTTGGCGCGGAACTGGCCGTGGCAAGGGCGAAGGCGCGGGCGTCGTTTGGGGTCATGTCGGAGAGGGCGGCAAAACGATTTCCATGCATTTCCTGGGCGCGGACGTCGAGCGGAGGATGGGGTGCGGCCTTGCGGCTCCAATAATCATTCTCGCCATCCAAGCCCCGTTGCGGTAGGATGGTCCGTCATGAAATCAATGTTTTTTCTTTTGGCGACGGCCGTGGCGAGCGCGGCCTGGGCAAAGCAGGCCCCTGAAACCGTGATTGCGCCACCTCCGCCCGTTTCGGTTTCCACGGAAGCCCCGTCGACGGCCACTACGGCGTTGACGGCTTGGACATCCACGCCGGTGGCCCCGATACGGCCGGCGGCACGCTTGGGGTGGAGCACGACCTACGCGCTGGAGAACGGCAAGGCTTCCGCGGTCATCGTGCCGGCCATCGGGCGGCTCGTCTCGTTTTCCGCCGGCAACGTGCCGAGCCTGTTCCGGCTCGATGAATGGTGCCAAGGAAAGCTGCCTGAGAATCCGAACGAGTTCTTCAACGCGGGCGGCGACTGGATCTGGCCCGTCGCCCAGTCGCGCTGGCCGGCCTTCTCGGAAAACGGCAACGACTGGCCGCCCCCCGCGGTCATGGCCGACGCCCCCTGGGACTGCTCGGCGTGGGAAGACGCCGACGGCACGAAATGCGCGATGCTCACCCGCAAGTACGGCGCCCCCCTCCACATCATCGTCTCGCGGCTGTTCCGCCTCGCGGCCGATTCCGCGGAACTCGTCGTCCGCCAGCGCATCGAACGCACGGAACCCTCCGACATCCCCGTCGTCCTCTGGAACGTCTCCCAGATCGCCAAGCCCGACGCCGTGGCCCTGCCCGTCGCCGCCGACAGCCGCTTCGAGGGCGGCCTCCGCACGCTGACCTCCAGCGGTCCCGCCCCCGGCTCCCTCTCCGACTGCGGCGACGTGCGCATCTACACCGTCACCCCCGGCGGCGAAGTCAAGCTCGGCGGCGATTCCCCGCGCGCCTGGCTGGCCGCCGCGCGCGGCAACGCCGTCATCTTCGAGTGCGCCGCCGCCGGCAACATGCCCGGCACGCCGCCCGACGGCGGATGCGTCATCGAGATGTACTCCAACGAAGGCCTCGGCTACACCGAAATCGAAACCCTCGGCCCCGAAGTCGCCCTCCAGCCCGGCACCATCCTCGAAAACACCCTCCGCATGCGCCTCGCCACCCTCCCCGCCGACGCCGCCCCCTGCGCCCTCGCCGACACCGGTCGCGCCCTCGCCGGCGAAGCCCCCGCCCCCTGACCAACCGCCACCGCACACCCAAAACACAAAGGCTCCCCATGAAAGCCCCCGGCAATCCGCCCCCGGTTTCCGCCCATCCTAGATATCTAGGATTTCTAGGAATCCTAGTTTCCCTCCTCCTCGCCGCCTGCTCCCGCACCGCCGACACCTCCAAGCCCATCCGCCTCACCTACAGCATCTTCTTCCCCCCGATGCACGTCCAGACCCAGACCGCCCGCGCCTGGGCAGACGAAATCACCCGCCGCACCGGCGGCCGCGTCGAAATCCGCACCTACCCCTCCGGCTCCCTCACCAAGCCCGAGCAGTGCTGGCAGGGCGTCCTCTCCGGCATCTCCGACCTCGGCATGAGCTGCTTCGCCTACACCCCCGGCCGCTTTCCGCTCCTCGAAGGCCTCGACCTGCCCCTCGAATGGCCCGACGGCCTGACCGCGACCCGTGTCGCCACCGCCCTCGCCCGCAAGTACGAGCCCCGCGAACTCGCCGGCGCCAAGCTCCTGATCATCCACGCACACGGCCCCGGCGTCCTGGCCACCCAGCACCCCGTCCACCGCCTCGAAGACATCAAGAACCGCCGCATCCGCGGTACGGGCCTCTCCGCGGGCCTCGTCTCGCTGCTCGGCGGCACCCCCGTCGGCATGCCGCAGTCCGAAACCTACGACGCCCTGCAGAAAGGCGTCGTCGAGGGCACCTTCTGCCCCGTCGAGACGCTCAAGGGCTGGCGGCAGGGCGAAGTCGTACGCAACGTCGCCGACACCAAGGCCGTCGGCTACACCACCTCCATGTTCGTCGCCATGAACGCCGACACCTGGGACTCCCTCCCCCCCGACATCCAGCAAACCTTCCTCGACGTCAGCGACGAATACGTCGACCGCCACGGCCGCGCCTGGAACGACGCCGACGAAGCCGGCTGGGCCTTCGTCCGCGAACTCGGATGCGGTATCACCACCCTCCCGCCCGAAGAAGAAGACCGCTGGCGCGCCGCCGTCGCCCCCGTCAAGGCCGCCTACGTCGCCCGCTGCGCCGCCAAGGGCCTCCCCGGCGCCGACTTCCTCGCCGACGCCGAATCCCTCATCGCCGCAGAAAAAGCCAAGGCCGCCCCCTCCGAACCGTCCAGCGCCCCGCCGGAAACGGCGGAGCTCCCGCCCCCCCAAGGAGCCCCCGCCCCATGAGCCTCCTCTCCGGCACCAGCGCCCGCACGGGCGCCCTCCGCACCCTCATCCTCGGCCTGGCGGCCGTCGGCTGCCTGGCCATCGCGGCCCTGGCCCTCGTGACCGTCACCGACGTCGTCGGCCGCCAGTTCGGCCACCCCGTCCCGGGCGCCTACGACCTCGTCCGCCTGCTGGGCGCCGTCGCGATGGCCTGCGCCCTGCCGCTGACCAAGGCGGTCAAGGGCCACATCGCCATCGAATTCTTCTTCCAGAAGATGAACCGCCGCGGCCGCGCCGCCACCGACACCCTCATGCGGCTGGCCCTGCTCTTCCTCTTCGGCGCGCTCACCTGGGAATTCGTCCGCCAGGGACGCATCTTCCAGGCGAGCGGCGAACAGACCCCCACCATGCACCTGCCCGTCTTCTGGGTCTTCTGGGTACTCGCCCTCGCCTGCGGCCTGACCGCGTGCGTGACCCTCTGGCACCTGCTCCACCCCTCCCGTTCCATGATGAGGCCCGGCCGTGAGTGAAATCCAGATCGCCCTTCTCGGCATCGCCGCCCTGTTCCTGCTGCTCCTCCTGAGCATGCCGGTGGGGTTCGCCATGACCCTCGTCGGCCTGGTGGGCTTCGCCGTCGTCGTCAACCCGCACGCCGCGCTGGCCGTCCTGGCCGCCGACTATTATGACGTCTTCTCCAGCTACGGCCTGACCGTCATTCCCCTCTTCGTCTTCATGGGGCAGGTCGCCTTCCACACCGGCATCTCCAAAAAACTCTTCGCCGCGGCCAACGCCTGGCTCGGCTGGCTGCGCGGCGGCCTCGCGATGGCGACCGTCGGCGCCTGCGCCGCCTTCGGGGCCATCTGCGGCAGCGGACCGGCCACCGCGGCCACCATGGCCTCCGTGGCCCTCCCCGAGATGAAGCGCCGCAAATACCACCCCGGCTTCGCCGCCGGCACCGTCGCCGCCGCGGGCGGCATCGGCATGATGATCCCGCCCAGCGTCGTCTTCATCGTCTACGGCATCATGACCGAACAGAGCATCGGCAAGATGTTCGTCGCCGGCATCATCCCCGGGATCCTCGTCAGCCTCCTCTTCGTCGCGGCCATCGCCCTCATGTGCCGGCGCCGCCCCGCCCTGGCCCCCGCCTCCCCGCGCGCCACCTGGCGCGAACGGATCAAATCCCTGGGCGGCGTCACCGAAATCCTCCTCCTCTTCGCCCTCGTCATGGGCGGCATGTTCGCCGGATGGTTCACCCCGACCGAGGCCGCCGCCGTCGGCGCCGCCGGCTCCGTCGCCATCGCCGCCATCGCCCGCAAATGCACCGTCAAGATGCTCGTGACCGCCCTCATGGAGACCCTGCGCACCTCCTGCATGGTCCTCGTCATCGTCGCCGGCGCCTCCGTGTTCGGGCACTTCCTGCAAATCACTAACCTCCCCACCGGGATCGCCACCTGGCTGGCCGGACTCCCCCTGCCCCCCGTCGGCATCATGGCCGCCATCCTCGTCTTCTACATGATCGCCGGCGCCTTCCTCGACGCCCTGGCGCTGGTCCTTCTCACCATCCCCATCTTCCATCCCGTCATCCTCAAACTCGGCTACGACCCCGTCTGGTTCGGCGTCATGATCGTCCTGGTGACCCAGATGGGCGTCATCAGCCCGCCCGTCGGCGTCAACGTCTACGTCGTCGGCGGCATGGACCGTTCCATCCCGCTGCAAAGCGTCTTCAAGGGCGCCATCCCCTACCTCGTCGCCCTCGTCGCCGCCACCATCCTCCTCATGCTCTTCCCCTCCCTCGCCACCTACCTCCCCTCCGCCGTCCACTGACCCCATCCAACTTCCTCACTCATCCAACCACCACTCATCCAACCACCAACCATCCAACCACCCAACCATCAAACTATCAAACCATCCAACCATCAAACCATGCCTTCCTTCACCCGCATCCTCTACTGCACCGACTTCTCCGAGAACGCGACCCAGGCCTTCGCCTACGCCGTCCGCGCGGCCACGCGCAACCCGGGTGCCGAACTCCACCTCCTGCACGTCATCCCCGAACCCTCGGCGCAGTTCTGGCGCGGCTACATCAACGCGGTGGACGAAGACGTCGACGCCAACGCCCGCCGCGAAATCGACGAAAAGATCGCGACCACCTACCGCCCGCTGGTTCCCGAAAGCGTCCCCTTCACCGTCGCCTTCCGCATCGGTGACGCCGCCCAGAAGATCCTCGAATACGCCACCGAGACCCGCCCCGACCTCCTGGTGATCGGCCGCCAGGGCGCCGGCACCTCCGTCGGCAAACTCCTCTACGGCAACGTCGCCGAACGCGTCGTCCGCAAATCCCCCGCCCCCGTCCTCGTCATCCCTCCCCGCTGATTCCCCGTGTTCACCGGACTCGTCCAACACCTCGGCCACCTCGAACGCATCGCCCGCCAGGGCGCTACCGCCCGCCTGACCGTCCGTGCCGACCTCCCCTCCCCCGACATCGGCGAAAGCATCGCCGTCAACGGCGTCTGTCTCACTCTCGTCTCGCACGGCGCCGGATGCCTCTCCTTCGACGTCCTCGGCGAAACCCTCGACCGCACCGCCCTCGGCACCAAATCGCCAGGCGCCCCCCTCCACCTCGAACGCGCCCTCCGCGCCGGCGACCCGCTCGGCGGCCACTTCGTCACCGGCCACGTCGACGGCACCGGGACCCTCGTCTCCGGCGACATCACCGGCCCCGACCGCGTCCTCCTCGTCCGCACGTCCCCCCCCCTCCTCGACGGAATCGTCCCCAAGGGCTCCGTCGCCCTCGACGGCGTGAGCCTGACCGTCGTCGAACTCGACCGCCCCAAAAACCTCTTCGGCGTCCACCTCATCCCCCACACCTGGACCCACACCGCCTTCCCCGCCCTCCCCCCCGGCGCCATCCTCAACATCGAAACCGACCT
>CACXEY010000069.1 GCA_902766695.1 uncultured bacterium | reverse complement strand
GGCGGGGGCGGCGGGCGGCTCGGAGGGGGCGACTTCGGCCGCGGGGGCGGCGGGGGCGGCTTCTTCGGCGGCGGGGGCTTCTTCGGCGGCGCCGCCGTAGTAGAGGCGCTGGATTTCCTTGCGCAGGTACTGCTCGAGCTCGGGCGTGAGCGTCGCCTGGGGCGAGCGCACGGAGCATCCGCGGTCCTGCAGGAGCCCGATGAGCTCCTTGCTGGTGGTGATCAGTTCCTTGGCCAGATCGCAGACTCTCATGCTCACTCCTCCGGTTTGCCGTTGGCCGCCTCGAAGGCGGCGGCCGCCGCGTTGCGCACGGCCAGCGCCGTGCCTTCGTCCCAGCCCGTCGCGTCGGCCAGGTCGCTGGCCTCGGCGGCGAGGATGCCTTCGAGCGAGAGGAAGCCGGACTGGACGAGCCGTTCGGCGTTGTCGCGGCCGATGCCCTTGACGGCGGCCAGCAAGGAGGTCGCCTGTTCGAGCTTCTCCTCGAAGCTGATGTCGCCCTCGTCCTTCTGGACGTCCACCTTCCAGCCGGTGAGGCGGGCGGTGAGGCGCGCGTTCTGGCCCTTCTTGCCGATG
This sequence comes from uncultured bacterium, assembly GCA_902766695.1. Lineage (GTDB taxonomy): Bacteria > Verrucomicrobiota > Kiritimatiellia > CAIQIC01 > Lenti-01 > CACXEY01. The sequence continues at coordinate 17,041 of CACXEY010000069.1, read as the reverse complement.
GCGAGGGAGAGCTGGTCGGCCTCGACGCGGGCGTGGACGGTGTGGGTGTCCTCGTCCACTTCCATGCGGAGCATCTTGGCGGGGGCCAGGGCGTTGGCGACGTAGATCTTGATGTCGGGGTTCCACTTGACGATGTCGACCTTTTCGCCGGAGAGCTCGCGGACGATGTTCTTCACGCGCTGGCCGCGGAGGCCGACGCAGGCGCCGACGGGGTCCACCTTCTCGTCCTGCGAATAGACGGCGAGCTTCGTGCGGTAGCCGGCCTCGCGGGCGATGCCCTTGATCTGGACCGTGCCGTCCGCGATCTCGGAGACCTCCAGCTCGAAGAGCTTGCGGATGAAGTTCGGATGGCTGCGCGAGAGCACCAGCTGCGCGCCCTGGCCGTTCGCCGTGTCGAGGCTGAGGAGGAGGAAGCGGATGCGGTCGCCGGGCTGGTAGTCCTCGCTGCCGACGCGCTCCTTGTTGGGCATGATGGCTTCGGCGTCGCCGAGGTCGACCACGACGTCGCTGCGCTCGAAGCGGCGGACGGTGCCGGTGACGATGTCGCCGACGTGGTCCTTGTACATGGCGAAGACCTTGTCCTTCTCGGCCACGCGGAGCTTCTGGATGATGGCCTGCTTGGCGGTCTGTGCGGCGATGCGGCCGAAATTGCGGGGGGTGACCTCGACCTCGAACTTGTCGCCGATCTTGTAGTTCTTGTCGGGGTACTTGGCCTGTGCGACCTCGAGGGAAATCTCCTCCTGGCGGTTGCGGACGAAGTCCACGACCTGGATCGTCGCGAAGGCGCGGATGTCGAGGGTGCGGCGGTCGATGACGACGCGCAGGTCGCGCACGGGGCCGATGCTCTTGCGCCCGGCGACCTGGAGGGCGGACTCCACCAGCTGGATGAGGGTCTCGCGGTCCAGCTTGCGCTCCCGCTCCATGTATTCAAATACGGCCAGCAACTCGTTATTCATCCTGTCAACCTCCAACCCCGCGGACGGGGGAAAGCCAAAACTCGACAACCCGGCGATACGCAAAAGAGTGGGGGCGACCCACTCTTCCCGCACAGCCGGAGTTGAACCAACGGCCGGAACCATACCCCATCCCCACCCGCACGTCAACCCCGCCCCGCCGATTTTCCGGCGTTTCGACGCCCGGGGTACGCCTGCGCCGACCGCTTGCCCGTTTCCGCGCCGGGGCATTCCGTCCCGTTTTGCGTTGCCACGTCGGAAGGGGGCGCTATGATGGGGGGCATGTTCCCTGCCCGTCCGTCCATCCGTTCCCGCATCCGCCGCCGCGCCCGGGCGGCGGCCCTGGCGTGCCTCGCCGTCCTCCCCCTGCCGGCGCACGCCGCGGAGGACGAGGCGTTGCCGCCGGCCGGGATGCTGGCCGAGTCGTACGAGCCGGCCCCCGACGAGACCCGTCCGGGCTTTTTCGAGGAAGAAGGCGCCGCGCGCAGCCGGGCCGTCGCGGAAGAGAAGGGCATCGAGCTGGACACCGACCGCATCCATGCCGAGCAGTCCCGCGTCCTGCGCGACCAGGCCGCCGACCCGCAGGAAGCCCTCTACGCCTCGACGAACGCCTTCACCGAAGGGATGGACCTCTGGCACGAACGGGCCTTCCGCTGGCTGGACAACTCCGTGCGCACGCTCGACCTGTGGGGTTCCCGGGAAGACGACGGCTACTCGCCCGAAATCTCCACCTTCGCGCTGGCCCTGCTGGGGCGCGTCGGCGGACGCGGCGACGACGGGAATTTCGAGGCCAAGGCGCGTTTCGGCGCCGACCTGGCGCTGCCGGGCTTGCAGCACCGCCTGCACATCTTCGTGGACAACCTGGGCCGCGACGAGCTGCCCGGCGCCGACCTGATGAAGCGGGACGACAACGTGCGCGTCGGCGTGCACGCCATCCACGACTCGATATGGGCCGACCACGTGGACGTCGGCGGCGGCATGCGCCTGCGCCACGGCAAGCCGGTCGGCTACGTGGACATCGACTGGGACTGGTCGACGCCGCTGGCCGGCGGCACCCTGACGTTCGTGCCGCGCGGCGTGTGGTACACGGACGACGGATTCGGCGAGGATGCCGCGTTCGGCTGGGTCCGCCGCAGCGCCGACGGCAAGACGGCCTGGCGGCTGGTATCGGCGGAAACCGCCAAGGAGACCGCCTCCGGCCTGCAGCTGGAAGAGACGGTGCAGATGGCGCTCTTCGGTTCGCGCAAGGGGCGCGGCTGGGTCTTCCGGGCGAGCCTCTTCCCGCACGTGCAGGATGAGGGGCACACCTTCATCGACGACGTCGTCGTCTCCGCCTCCTGGCGTGCCGCCCTCTACCGCCGCTGGATCTTCTACACCGTCACCCCCCAGTTCGACTTCGCCGAGGAAGACCGCCACCGCCTGCATCCCTCGCTGACGATCGGCATCGAAATCCTCTTCGGCGGCGAAACCAAGGACATCATGTGACCCCCCCGCCCGTTCCCCGCAAAGCCTTCGTCCTCGCCGCCGGACTCGGCACCCGCCTGCGCCCGCTGACCGCGGCCCTTCCCAAGCCGATGCTCCCCCTGTGGGGCGTCCCGATGATCCGCCGCACGCTGGAGATGCTGCGCGACTGGGGCGTGCGCGACGCCGTCCTGAACCTCCACCACGCGCCCGCGCCGATGATCGGATACCTGGCGGCGAATCCCGTCGACGGCCTCCGCGTCTCCTGCCTGTGGGAGCCCGAACTCCTCGGCACCGGCGGCGCCCTGCGCCAGGCGGCGGGATTCATCGGCGACGGCCCGTGCTGGCTGGTGAACGCCGACGTCTACGCGCGGCCCGACCCCGTCCCGCTCTGCCGCGAATGGGCGCGCAACCGCGCCCTCGCCGTATGCTGGCTCACCGAGGACGCCGGTCCCCGCACCGTCCGGTGCGAGCGCGGGACGATCCGCGACTTCCACGATCCGGCGCGCGGCCATGCCACCTTCTGCGGCGTGCAGATTCTCGACGCCCGCATCCTCCGCTACCTCCTCCCCGCCGGTCCCGACAGCATCATCGACGCCTACCGCCGCGCGCAGGCCGACGGCCACCGCATCGCCGGCGTCCTCGAACCCGGCGCCTACTGGGCCGACATGGGCACCCCCGCCCTCTACGTCCGGACCCACCGCGAAACGGCGGCCCTTCTCGGCCACCGCGGCGAGACCTTCACGCTGCCGTCCGCCGCCGTCTTCACCTCCGACGAACGCGCCGCCCTGCGCCGCCTGCGCATCACCGACGCCACCCCCGCCGACGTCCTGCCCCCCCGAGGCTCCTCGCGCGAATTCTTCCGCCTCCACCCCGGCGGAGCGCCGCTCATGGCGATCCGCTGGTCCCCCGACCGCGAAGACAACCGCCTCTACGCGCCGCAGACCCGCTTCCTCGCCCGCCTCGGCGTCCCCGTCCCGCGGCTCCATCTCGACGACCCGCGCCTGCACCTCCTCGTCATGGAAGACCTCGGCACCGGCACCCTCGAAACCCTCCTCCCGGCCCTTTCCCCCTCCCGCCGCCTTGCCGTCTACCGCCGCGTCCTCGCCGACGCCGTCCTCCCCCTCCACCTCCGCGGCCTGCCCGCCCTGCGCCGATCCCGCGTGCCTGCCATGCCGCCCTTCGGCCCCGAAACCTACGCCTGGGAACACGACTACTTCCTCTCCGCCTACGCCACCGGCCACGCCCGCTGGCCCGCCCGCCGCATCGCCGTCGCCCGCGACGCCCTCGCCCGCGCCGCCGCCGTCCTCCGGGACTCCCCGCACGGCCTCATCCACCGCGACCTCCAATCCAGCAACATCCTTTTCCGCGGCAAGACCGCCCCCATCCTGATCGACTACCAGGGCATGCGTGCCGGCCCCGTCGCCTACGACCTCGCCAGCCTCCTCTGCGACCCCTACGCCGCGCTCCCCGCCGACGCCCAAGCCGCCCTCCTCCGCTACTACGCCCGCCGCCATCCCGGCGGCCGCGCCATCGCCGCCGCCTTCCCCGCGGCCGCCCTCCAGCGCCTCTGCCAGGCTCTCGGCGCCTACGCCACCCTTTCCCGCCGTCCCGGCATGGCCCGCTTCGCCGACTACATCCCCGCCGCCCTCGCCCAGCTCGCCCCCCACGCCGCCGCCTTCGGCTTCCCCCTCTGAAGATGGAACGGGCAAAACCATTTTCTCGCGCGGAGGCGCGGAGACGCGGAGAGGGGGGACGTTGGCTCGATCCTCATCGCCCTTTGTACACTTTGTGGCAGAAGATTCTCCGCGCCTCCGCGTCTCCGCGTGATGTAACATGACCACCCCCGTCTCCCAACTCCTCTCCCGTCTCCGTTCCCTCCGCGACCGCCGCCACGCGCGCCCCTTCCGGCTCATGGAAGTCTGCGGCGGCCAGACCCATTCCATCCTCCGGAACGGACTCGACCTCCTGCTCGAAGAACACGCCGGAATCCAACTCCTCCACGGCCCCGGATGCCCCGTGTGCGTGACCCCCGCGGGCTACCTCGACCGCGCCATCGCCCTCGCCCGCCTGCCCGGCACGCTTCTCTGCACCTTCGGCGACCTCATCCGCGTCCCCTCCGGTTCCTCCGGTGATCTCTACGCCGCCCGCGCCGCCGGCGCCCGCATCCGGACGTGCCTCTCGCCTCTCGACGCCCTCGACCTGGCCGAAAAGAACCCATCCCTCCGCGTCATCTGGCTGGCGATCGGATTCGAGACCACGGCCCCGGCCCACGCCCTGGCTCTCCGCCTCGCCCGCGAGCGCGGTCTGGCCAACTACTCCGTCCTGCCCTCCCTCTTCCTCCTCCCGCCGGTTCTCCGCGCCATCTGCGCCGACCCCGACACCGCGCCCGACGCCTTCCTCGCGGCCGGGCACGTCTGCACCGTCACCGGCACCGCCCCCTACGACGCCCTGGCGGCCGAACTCCGCCGTCCCATCGCCATCACCGGCTTCACTCCCGAAGAAATCCTCCTCGGCGCCTACCACGCCCTCCGCCTGCACGCCGACGGGACCCCGTCCTGCTTCAACGCCTATCCTTCGGCCGTCCACCCCGACGGCAATCCCGCCGCCCGCGCCCTGATGGACGAAACCTTCGTGACCTGCGACCAGACCTGGCGCGGCCTCGGCATCCTTCCCCGGAGCGGCCTGGCCCTCGCCCCCGCCTACGCCGCCTTCTCCGCCGACGCCCTCCTGCCGGACGCCTCCGTACCGGCGCCCGCCCCCGACGCTCCCGCCTGTCCGGCCTCCCGGATCCTCCGCGGCCTGCTTTCCCCGCCCGACTGCCCCTTCTACGGCACCCGCTGCACCCCCGACACCCCTCTCGGCGCCCCCATGGTCTCCCCCGAGGGCGCCTGCTCCGCATTCTATCTTCACCGCCCCCGCCCTTGAACCCTTCGGCGCGGCGGGGGAGGGGGGGAGGAGAGGGGAGGACTTGGCGACTTGCGACTTGCGACTTGGAGGGGGCGCCGGGAAACAAGTCGCAAGTCGCCAAGTCGAAAAAACGCCCCGCCGGGGGGGGCGGGGCGGAATGGAATTGCAACGGGGGGCGGGGGGTGCTACAAACGGGGCATTCTCCGGGCGGTTAGCTCAGTTGGTCAGAGCGTCACGTTTACACCGTGAATGTCGGGGGTTCGAGCCCCTCACCGCCCACCATCCGTGCAGGGGGGCGCGGATCAGTCTTCCTGGGGCTGGAAGGAATCCTTGCCGACGCCGCAGACGGGGCAGACCCAGGAATCCGGGATGTCTTCGAAGGCCGTGCCGGGCGCGATGCCGCCGTCGGGGTCGCCCTGGGCGGGGTCGTAGACGTATCCGCAAACGAGGCAGACGTATTTCATGGGTTCTCCTTTGGTTGGTTGGGTTTCTTTTACAACAGGGGTGCGCGGGCGGGGTCCTTGCGGAGGCGGTTCACCAGCGCCTTGATGTCCTGCGCCTTGTCCTTGCGGCAGACGAGCGTGACGCCGGGCGCCTGCACGACGACGAGGTCTTCGACGCCGACGAGCGCGGTGAGGCGTCCGTCGCCGCCGACGACGATGTTGGAGGAGGAGCCGAGGAGTTCGACGTCGCCGAGGGTGGCGTTCTTCGCGCCGTCCAGCGGGAGGTGGGCTTCGAGGGCGGGCCAGGAGCCGACGTCGTCCCAGGCGAAGGTGCCGCGGCACATGACGACGTTGGGCGCCTTTTCCATGACGGCGTAGTCGATGGAAATCTTTTCGAGGGCGGGGAAATCGCGCGCGAGGGCGGCGTCGAAGGCGGCGTCGTCCGGCTCGGCGGCCCAGGCGCGGGCGAGGGCGGCGAGCTGCGGGCGGAAGCGGTCGAAGGCTTCGAGGATGCGCCGGGCGGACCAGACGAACATGCCGGAGTTCCAGGCGTATTCGCCGGAGGCGACGTAGGCGCGGGCGGTCTCGGTGTCGGGTTTTTCGACGAAGCGGCGGACGCGGTAGAAGGGGACGCCGCCGGCGGTGGTCCATTCGTCCCCGGCCTGGATGTAGCCGAAGCCGGAGCTGGGGAAGGCGGGCGGGATGCCGATGGTCATCAGCACGTCTTCGGCGGCGCACAGGCGCAGGCCCTGCGTCAGGATGTTGCGGAAGACGGGGAGGTCGCCGATGATGTGGTCGGCGGTCAGGACGCAGAAGACGGCCTCGGGGTCGCGGTGGAGGATCCACGCGGTGGCGGCGGCGATGGCGGCGGCGGTGTCGCGGCCGACGGGTTCGCCGAGGACCGCGGCGGGATGGTCCGGGCCGAGGAGTTCGCGGATGGGTTCGACGAGGGAGGCGTTGGTGGAGACGAGGACGTGGTCGGGCGGGACGACGCCGTCGAGCCGGTCGATGGCCTGCATGACGAGCGGCTTGCCGCCGGCGAGGGCGAGCAGCTGCTTGGGGCGGCGCTCGGTGCTGAGCGGCCAGAAGCGTTCGCCCTTGCCGCCGGCCATCACGACCGCGTAGGCGTGGGAGAAGACGGAATCGGTCATGGCGGACTCCTCGGGGAGAGGGTGGGGGATCAGAAGACGACGGGCTTCATCCAGTCGGGGATGTCGTCGGCGGCCGGGGCGGGCGCGGGGGCCTGGACGGGTTCGAAGGAATCGAACGCTTCGAGGGCCGCGGATTCGGCTTCGGAGACTTCGGCGGCGACGGCGGCCTCGGCTTCGAGGGCGGCCTGGAGTTCGGCTTCGGCACGCTCGGCGGCTTCGCGTTCGCGGCGGGCCTGCTTGGCGGCCTTCCTGGCGGCCTGGCGGGCGGCGCGTTCGTCGGCTTCGCGCTGTTCGGCGGCGGCCTGGGCGGCGGCGAGCTGTTCGGCGGCGGCGCGTTCCTCGGCGGCGAGCCGTTCGGCGCGTTCGGCTTCCTCGCGGGCGATTTGCTCGGCTTCCTCGCGGGCGGCCTGTTCGGAGGCGAGACGGGCGTCGAGTTCGGCCTGCTGGTCGGCGAGGGCGGCGAGATCGGCTTCCATCTGCGCCTTTTCGGCGAGGAGGGCTTCCTGGCGTTCGGCGTCTTCGCGGGCGGCGCGTTCGGCGTCTTCGCGGGCGGCCTGTTCGGCGGCGAGGACTTCGCGGGCCATGCGGGAGCGTTCGGCGAGGGCGGCCTTTTCGGATTCGATGCGGGCGGCGAGGGCGTCGCGTTCCTTCTGCACGGCTTCGCGTGCGGCGGCCCGTGCGGCGGCTTCGCGTTCCTGCTCCTCGCGGGCTTCCATGGCGGCGAGGGCCTGGGCTTCCTCTTCGCGGAGGCGCTGCTCGTCGGCGCGGCGGGCGGCCTCGGCTTCGCGGCGTTCGCGTTCGAGCTGGGCGCGTTCCTCGGCCTCGGCCTTCTTGCGGGCGGCGGCTTCGGCCTTGGCGCGCTTGGCTTCGGCTTCCTGCTGGCGCTTCGCTTCGCGGATGGCTTCCTTGCGGCGGAGGACTTCCTGGCGCTCGGCCTCGCGGCGGCGGGCTTCCTGGGCGGCCAGCTCGGCCTTGGTGGGTTGCAGGCTCACGAGGGGAACGAGGGCGACGGGGGCCTGTTCGTCCATGGGGGCGACGTGGTAGCTGTCGGAGGCGGCGGGCTCCGGCTCCGGTTCCGCTTCCGGCTCGGGCTCGGCTTCGGCGACCAGCTCGGGCTCGGTGGAGGGCTCGATGATATCGATGTCATCGATGGGTTCGAGAGAATCGACCGTTTCGGTGACGTCGGCCTCGGCCTCGGGCTCGGCTTCGGCTTCGGGCTCGGCCGGAAGTTCGATTTCGGTTTCCGCGACGGCGACTTCCTCTTCTTCGAGGACGAGGGGTTCGGTTTCGGCGGAGAGGATGTCTTCGGCTTCCGCGGGCTCCTCCGCGGGAAGGGGTTCCTCTTCCAGGCCGTCGAAGAGGGAGTCGAAGTCGGAGAGGTCCTCGACGGCGGGCGGAACGGCGGCGACTTCGATGGGGAGGGCCGGCGGAGGCTCGATTTCCGCTTCCGCTTCGGGTTCGGGTTCCGCAACAGGCTCGGCCTCGGGTTCGGCGACCGGTTCCGGTTCGGCGGGCGTTTCGGTGATTTCAAGGTCTTCGATGGTGTCGATGGCCTCGACCGCTTCGGGGAGGTCTTCGGCGATGGCGGGCTCGGGTTCCGGCTCGGGCTCGGCCTCCGTGATGTCCACGATGCCGGTCATGACGTCGGTCCAGGACGGGGGTTCGTCGGGAATTTCTTCGGCGGGAGGGGCGGGGAGGTCGCCGTCGTCTTCGGCGAGGTATTCGGGGGCGGGGGGGACGGGGGGATTGGCGAGGACGTCGGTCCAGCGCTCCTCCTGGGTGGGGAGGGTTTCGACGCTGTAGGCGGCGTCGAGGATGAGGTAGTAGCGGCGGTTGAACTGGTCGACGGTTCCGCCGAAGGTGAACTCCGTGTCCACGGGCAGAGCGAGGAACGGGGCGGAAAGGTCTTCGCGGACCCAGGCGGTGCCGGCGGTCTTCAGTTCGATGGGAATGTAGGTGCGGCGGTCGAGGCGCTGGGGCTTGCTGTCGGTGGCGGAGGCGGTGATTTCGTCGCGGAAGGCGATCGACCGCGCCCATGCGTCCTGCGGGCGTTTGCGGAGGGTGGCGGCTTCGATGTTGGCGTAGGTGCCGGCCATGCCGGAAGAGGCCAGCTGACCCCACGCGCAGGAAGCGGCCGCGAGGGCGGCGGAAAGGAAGAGAACGGTTCGGATTTGGTTCATGGATGGGTCTCCGTAAAACGTTTGGTGATTCATACCTCAAAAAAGGGGGTGGTGCAAGCCGGAAAGGGGGGGATGCGGGGTTCGGTTCCACCTGGCGACGCCCATGGGCGGAAGGGGGCGTTTTTCATGGGCGGGAGATGGGGACGGAAATGGAAACATGTCAAGGAATTTTCCTGTTTCCAAAACAGGTGGACGCACGGCGGCAAGCACCGGAATGCGACCGGTGCAGCGGGGGAGGGGGGGAGCGCCCGGGGAGGGTCAGTCGAGGTAGGTGCCGGCGCGGGCGGCAGTTGGCTTGCCGCCGAGGAGGGCGGGGGTGCCGTCGACGAAGACGGCGGCGATGCCGGTGCAGAAGGAATGGGGCTGGGCGTAGGTGGCGGTGTCGCGGAAGGCGGCGGGGTCGAGGACGGTGATGTCGGCCCAGTTGCCTTCGCGCAGGATGCCGCGGCCGGACAGGCGGAAGCGTTCGGCGGGAAGGGAGGTGATCTTGCGGATGGCTTCCGGCGCGGGGAGGTGGAGTTCGTCGAGGGCGAGGCGGAGGTAGCGGGCCATGGTGCCGTAGGCGCGCGGATGGGGGTGGTCGGCGGCGAGGGGTCCGGTCGGGGCGCGGAGGGAGGCGTCGGAGCCGACCATGATCCACGGCTCGGCGAGGATGCGGCGCATGTTGTCTTCACTCATGCCGAAGAAGAAGCCGCCGGTGTAGAGGTCGTCGGTGTCCATGAAGCGGAGGGCGGCTTCGGGAGGGGGAAGGTGCCAGGCGTCGGCGGCTTCGCGCAGGGGGCGGCCGGTGAAGGGGGCGTTTTCGGGGGCGTGGGTGCAGCCGATCCATACGGTGTCCCAGTCGGCGTCGGTGCGGCTGGCGGCCCACTCGGCAAGAATGCGGGCGCGGGTGGCGCCGTCGCGGATGCGCGCGAGGATGGCGTCGCGGCCGTCCTGTTCGGCCCACTCGGGGAGCAGGATGTCGAGGTCGGTGCCGGAGGCGGTGTAGGGGTAGCGGTCGGAGGCGACGTCGGTGCCGGAGGCGCGGGCGCGGCTAAGTTTTTCCAGAAGGTCGCCGATCTTGTGCCAGTTGCGGCGGCCGCTCGTCTTGAGGTGGGAGATCTGGAGGCGCACGCCGGTGGAGCGGGCGAGGTCGAGGGCTTCGTCGACGGCTTCGAGCAGGCGCGCGGATTCGCTGCGCATGTGGGTGGCATACAATCCCCCGCGGCGGGCGGCGGAGCGGCAGAGGGCGAGGAGTTCGTCGCGGCCGGCGAACATGGCAGGGGCGTAGACGAGGCCGGTGGATACCCCGGCGGCGCCTTCGTCGAGGGCCTGGTCGAGGAGGCGGACCATGGCGCGGACTTCGTCGGGGGTCGCGGCGCGCGGGGCGGTCCCCATGACGGCGGCGCGCAGGTTGCGGTGGCCGCAGAGCATGCGGGAGTGGATGGCGGGGCGGCATTCGGCGAGGAGGGCGCGGTACTCGGCGACGGTGCGCCACGGGCGGGGATACGTCTGCTGCCGCCAGTCGCTGGGCAGTTCGTAGGCGCCGAAGCGCGGTGCGGCGGAGGCACCGCAGTTGCCGGTGATTTCGGTGGTGATGCCCTGCGTGAGCTTGGACGCGGCGGAGGGCTCGACGAGGAGGTAGGCGTCGGAGTGCGAGTGGGCGTCGATGAAGCCGGGGCACACCCAGCGGCCCGCGGCGTCGAGGGTGTGCGCGGCCTCCGCGCGCGCGAGGTCGCCGATGGCGGCGATGCGGCCGCCGGAAATCGCCAGGTCGGCGCGCCGGGCGGGGGAGCCCAGGCCGTCATGGAGGGTGCCGTTGAGGAGGATCCAGTCGTACATGGGGGGGAAAACTCGGGTTCTAGAGATCTAGATACCTAGATATCTAGTTTTCTAGGGGGAGGCCTCCTCCTCCGCGGCCGGCACGTCGAAGCTCCAGCTGCCGAGCCAGAGGAAGCGGAAGCGGCGCTCGTCCGGGGTGCGGTCCCAGGCGAGGAGGCCCTTGAGGAAGGACCAGTGGCGCTCGCCGCGCGGTTCGCTGCGGTCGTGGTCCCACAGGGGGAAGGCGCTGAAGCTGCGCGAGCCGTCGGCCTCGCAGCGCTGGCGGTAGAGGCCCCAGAGGACGTCGAGTTCGGAGCGGCCCTCCTTCGCGCGGTAGTCGGCGAGGGTCCAGAGCGGTGCCCAGGAGCGCTCCACCGGCGCCGGATTCGGTCCGGGCCAGAGCTCCAGCGTGCGCCAGCGGATTTCGCCGGTGTCCACGTTCGACGCGTGCGACCAAAGCGGCCATACCTTGGTACGCGTGGCGGTGATGCGGCGCGGTCCGTCGTCGGCGGGCGGCGGCGGCGGCGCGTCGGCGGAATCGCCGTCTCCCTCGCCCGACCCGGGGGCGATGGCGGAGAAGAGGCTCCCTCGCTTCGGCTCCGGCGGCGGGTCGCCCACGGGCACGCTGGTGGTGACGCGGTTCCAGAAGGGGACCAGCGTCCAGCGCACGCGCTGCTCGCGGCCCACGCGGTTCTGCTCGCGGATGAGGAACGGCCAGGCCCAGAAGGTCCGCCGCAGGTCGCCGTCCGTGCGGGTGCCCCAGAACGGCCACACGTAGAGCCGCTGGCGGTACTTGCCGGTTTCGCGCTGGAAGAACGGCCACGGGCAGTAGAGGCGCGTCATCTGCTCGCCCTCGACGTACTGGAAGAGCGGCGGCAGCGCCATCCAGCCCTTCTGCGAATTGAGGTCCACGCGCCCGCAGATCGGGAACAGCACCCACGCCTTGCCGTTCGCCTTCGGGTGCGTGTACTCGGCCTGGTTCCAGAAGGGCCACATCACCGACTTCTTGACGAACTGGCGCTTGTTTTCGATGCGCGAATAGAACGGGAACACGCGCAGCTTGTCCCACTTACCGTCGTCCGACCGGCCGCGCGAGTAGATGGGCCAGAGGATGTCGGTGGTATGCAGGTCGTTGACGTCGCTCTCCATCCAGATGGGCCAGAGCACGAACGAAATCCGGTCCTTCCACAGAAAATCGCGCACCGTCCCGCCGAAGGGGAACAGCGCCGCGTACGACTGCCCCTCCGCCGTCTGCCCGCTCGCCCATACCGGCAGGACCCACAAATGATCCGCCTTCGACGTCGCGTCGGCCCCATCCTTGTCGAACCCGAACACGTTCACCACCCGCCACGACCGCTCGTCGCCGAACGTCTTCCCCGCCGCGACCGGCCAGCACGCATCCCAGTTGGTGCGCCCGCCGATGGGGTCGATGGCGCGGCTCCAGAAGGGGCGAACGGGAGCGAACAGTTCGGTGCCGTCATCCGCCGTCGTGTGCTCGAAGAAGGGACCCGCGGCGCGGGTGCGTTCGGCGCCGTCGAGGGATTCGAGGTGCGAGGCGAAGAGGCCGGCGTCCCACTCCCACGGGAAGGGCCAGGCGGGGGGCTCGGGGGACGGCTCGGGGGACGCCGCCGCGCGCGGCGGCGCGCAGAACCACGCGGAAAGGAGGGCCAGAGCGAGGGCGGAAGTTTTCCAATGATTGGAAAAAAAGTTTCCAATGGTTGGAAAAAACGGGACGGTTTTTCCAATGATTGGAAAAAATTGACCGGAGTTTTCCAATGATTGGAAAAAAGTTTTCCAATGGTTGGAAAAATCCGCGGGGACGCGAGTTGTGTGCCGTGCTTGCATGGGGCGGAGTGTAGCAACGGGGGCGCGGCGGGGACAAGCGCGTTTTCGGGGAGTCAGGGGTACGTGCGGGCGTGGGTGGGGGGATAGTAGCGCATGAGACGGGCAAGGAGGATGTTCGTGGTGTGCTCGTCGCGGGTTTCGGGTGTGATGGTCGGGTCCCAGTCGAGGATGGTGTCGGCGATTCGGGGCAGGTCGTCTGCACGGAAACAGAAATCCCCCAAATGCGAGAGAATGTAGCCGGGTACATCGCGGAAATGCATGACGTTTTCCGGAGGATCCATCCGGAAAACGGTTTCGGCCGCAAATGCCACGATGGATTTCATGTATTGCTTTGGATCAAGCCCGATGCATGAGGACAGGGCTTGGATGTGCCAGTCGTTTTGAAGGAGTGGGCTGGGGAAGGGTTTGGCCCTGTCGTAATAGGCAATCCACTCCGAGTCCGTTGCTTCGCCATAGATGGAAGCATTCCACGTTTTGGCCTCGATGACAAATATTCCCCAGCAGGAGACGACAATGAAATCAATCTGTGTTGTCTTGTCCCCGATGGGAAGATGGATGTCGTGGAGGATTATGAAGGCCATTTTGTTGAGGCCGTTTTCCAAGATGACCCAAAGACGGAATTCCCCCTTGTCGCCAATCTCCTTGTTTTTGAGCCAGGCCAGCCGGCGGCTGGCGGTTTCCGCCCGCCCCTTGCCCGACAGTCGCAGGAGGCATGCGGCAAAAAACACCGCAATGGCCACACAGAAACAGGTGACAAAAAGCGATGCGGAATCCCCGGGCAAGATAGTTTCTCCGTATAATGGACGAGACTGGCTACAGAAAACCTTGTTTGGAGGTCAATACCGGTTGTTGGATGCGTAGTAGTAGGGGACCTCGTTGAGGGGGCGCTCAACCCGGAGTTCTGAGGCGACTTCATCGATGAAAGCGGATGGGGCGCAATATTGCATGTCACCGCCGCCCGGTCCGCCAACACGGCGCATTTGGGGGACACAGAGCCAGAGATAGTCTTTTGCGCGAGTGACGGCTACGTAGAAAAGGCGGCGTTCCTCTGACATCATGCCGGGTTCATCCAGAGAGCGTGCGGAAGGGAACATGCCGTGGACCATCCAGAGAACGAAAACGGCCTTCCACTCTAGACCTTTTGCCTGATGGATTGTCGTCAGGCGGATGGTGTCTTGTTGAGAGGCTTCATCGATTTCCGAACGTCCTCCCGGGACATCCGTGTTCGTCAGCAGCGACATTTCATTGAGGAAGGCTTGTGTGGATTGGTACTGAGAAGCGAAGGCACACAACTCCATGATGTCATCTTGACGGGAATGAGGGTTGTCGAAGGTGGCGTCGATGAAGTCGGCGTAAAAGACCTTGACGAAGGCTTTGACGAAGAGTTCTGGGCGGTCGAGAAGGAATGTGTCGCCATCGGGAAACAGGGCGGATTCGATCTCTTTCCAAGTGGACCGGGCTGCCGCAGGGAGTGTCGCAGAAAGAGTTGCACGGGCGGCAGGGTCATGCAAATCGAGATGGTGGCCAAGCTTTGTCCAGATGTTTTGTGCGCCCTTGGGACCGACCTTGGGGAGGAGTTCCATCCAGCGGGCAAAAGCGGTTTCATCGGCGGGATTGGCGGCGAGGCGGAGGGGCGCGCAAATGTCCTTGATGTGGGCCTGCTCAAAGAAGCGGACGCCGGAGACGACGGTGTAGGGAATCCGGTTGCGATTCAATTCGAGCTGAAGTTCCATCGCGTGGAAGTGGGAGCGATAAAGGACGGCAATCTCATCTCGGCGAGCCTTGTGGTCCTCAAGGAGTTTATTGATTGTGGTGACAATGAAACGGGCTTGGTGGCGTCCATCGGAAAGGTGGACCAGAGCGGGCTTGCTTCCTTCAGGACGTGTGGAACGAAGGGTCTTTTGAAACAATTCTGGAGTATGGGAGATAACCTCGTTGGCAACGCGGAGAACGCCAGGGATACTGCGATAGTTGTCTTCCAGTTTGTAGACAACTTTGTGGCCGAGGTCATATTTTTTGGCTTTTGGATGACGCTTGGTGAACTCAAGGAAGTTGTCGATGTCGGCACCTCGCCAAGAATAGATGCTCTGGAAGTCATCGCCGACGACCATGATGTTCTCAGGGGAGTCGATGTCCTGGAATTGGAGAAGCGACTCCACGAACTCGGACTGGATGCGTGATGTGTCTTGATATTCGTCAACAAGGATGTGGCGGAAGGTATGTCCATAGTGTTCGGCTATGTCACGATTGTCCTGAAGAAGCCGGAGGCCGTTGACAAGCAGATCATCGAAGTCCATTCCGTTTTGCTCGCGTTTCTTCTTCTCGTAAAGAGCATGGACCTTCATCATGCCGTCGATGTCGGCGTCGGAGGACGTGAAGCGGTTTTCGAGGGTTTCACGGAGATCGGCTTCGCGGCTCGCGGCGAGACCGAAGAGGCCGTGGAGGACGTCGGGCTTCGGGAATTTGCGGTCCTTGCCGGAGAGACCGAGTTCCGAGATGCACTGCTTGAGGATGTGCGCAGAATCATCTTCATCGAGAATGGAAAAATTGCGGTCGTACCCGAGGCGTTCGGCGTGGTGGCGGAGCATGCGGTTGGCGACGGAGTGGAAGGTGCCGCCCCAGATGGATTCGATGCCGCCGCGGAGGAGCTGGCCGGCGCGTTCGAGCATCTCGCGGGCGGCGCGGTTGGTGAAGGTCAGCAGGAGGATCTGCCAGGGGCGGATGTCGTGTTCCCTGACGAGCCAGGCGACACGGTGGGTCAGGGTGCGGGTCTTGCCGGTGCCGGCGGCGGCGATGACGAGGGCGGGGCCGTCGGGGGCGGTTACGGCGGCGCGCTGCTGGTCGTTGAGTTCGGCGAGGAGGTCGGTGGTCATGGGGGCGATTGTAGCAGATGGGAGGGCCGGGGGGAACGGATGTTTTTCATGGGGGGGAGATTGATCGGAAACCGGGTGGTTTCGATGGGTTTTCCTTGATATCGCGAGTGGAGCGGAGCAGGGCGCGGGAGGGCGATGGTGCCGAGGCGGGAGAAGGGCAGGGGACTTCAGGGCGAGGAGGAGGCGGGGAAGCGGAGGGGAATGGAGAGGACGACGGCGATGGCTTCGGTGCCGGGGTTGTGGAGGCCGAAGGAGGCGTTGGAGAGGTGGAAGGCGGTGATGCCCAGGCGGACGCCGCTGTGAAAGCACCAGTCGAGTTGGAGGGTGCTGCGGAATTCAAGGGGGAAACCCAGGTCGAAGTCGTCGTCGTCATCGCCGGGGTCGTACCAGCCGGCTGCGAAGGCGGGGGTCAGGACGAGGCGGGAGAAAAGGGGGAGTTCGCAGAAGAAGCCGGCGGCGACGTATTGTTCGCCGTGGGTGCCGAGGGCGACCAGGAACTCGGCGCCGAGGTGGTCGGCCAGGCGGGCGGCGGGGCGCCAGCCGATGGAGCCGAAGGGGCGGTCGGCGCTGTCGAAGAGTTCGGCGGTTCCGCCGGACAGGGTCAGGAGGGGGACGGGCGCGGGGGGCGGTGGGGCGCCGGCATCGGTTGCCGCGCAGGAGGCCGGACGGGGGAGGAGTAGCAGCAGCGGCAGGATCAGGAGGGGGAGGATGGGACGGAGGGGGGGCATCGCTCAGCGGCGGCGGGAGAGGGCGAGGGGGAGGAAGGGGAGGACGAGGAGGGTGAGGGCGCCGGCGACGAGGATGCCGCCGACGCTCGCGGCGCCGATGCCGACGCGGTTGATGGCGCCGATGCCCGTGGACAGGGCGATGGGGAGCATCCCCAGGCCGGAGGCGATGATGACCATGACGACGGCGCGGAAGGTCTGGGCGACGGCGCGGCAGATGGCGTCGGCGGGGGGCTTTCCGGCGCGTTCGAGGCGGGTCTGGGCGTCGACGATCAGGACGGCCGGGTTGACGACGACGCCGATGAGCATGACGACGCCGAGAAGGACGAAGATGGAGATGTTCAGTCCCGCCAGGTGCAAGGCCCCCAAGACGCCGGCGAGTGCCATGGGGACGGTCAGGAGGACGAGGAGGGGCTTGCGCCAGCTTTCGAGGATGGCCGCCAGGGTGAGGAGGGTGAGGATGACGGCCAGGAGGATGGCTTCCATGAAGTCGAGGACGGATTCGCCCAGGATTTCGCTGAAGCCGAC
Source organism: uncultured bacterium (assembly GCA_902766695.1). Lineage (GTDB taxonomy): Bacteria > Verrucomicrobiota > Kiritimatiellia > CAIQIC01 > Lenti-01 > CACXEY01. Next base: position 172 of record CACXEY010000069.1, on the reverse strand, counting down.
GGGGACGAGGGTGTAGCCGTCGCCGTCGATGTGGTTTTCCCGGGCGAGGGCCTCGATTCGGGCGTTCAGGGCGGAGGCGGGGGTGCCGGCGCGTTCGTTTCCGGCCAGGAGGCAGGCGCGTTGTTTGTCGTGGCGGAAGATCATGACTTTCTGGCCGGTGCGGATTTCCCGG
>CACXEY010000068.1 GCA_902766695.1 uncultured bacterium | reverse complement strand
CCGCCGCCGGCGGACGTGCCGGCGCCCTTGCCGAGGTAGGCCTGGACGAACGGCTCCGGGTCCATGCCCAGGTACTCGCAGTACAGCTTGTAGAAACCCTTCGCGTACGCGGGCGCGATGAGCCGCTTGCGGTCGTCTCGCTCCATGGCCTCGACCACCTGCGGCTTCAGGCGCGTGGCGTGCGCCACGTCCTCCACCGATACGCCCAGGCGCTCCCGCGCCTCCCGCAACCTGTCACCCATGCCGCTCATGTTTCTCGCTCCAAGCCCTGTGAATCCGTCTCGCCCACCGCGGAATTCCGGAACGCCGGAATCCCGGGAATTCCGTCAAATCAACCCTCTTCTCCCCCTCCTCCGCCCGCGCCGCCGTCGCCCGCCTGCCCCCCGTGGGCCGCGCCGACGTCGAACAAGATTTCCCGCGGCTCCGCGCCGCGCGCCGGCCCGACGAGCCCCTTCTCCTCGAGCATGTCCATCAGGCGCGACGCCCGGTTGTAGCCGATTCGCAGCCGCCGCTGGATGCTCGACGTGCTGGCGCGCTGCGTCTGCCGTATGATTTCCACGACCTGCTCCAGCAGCTCCTGGTCCTCCGCCTCCTCGTCGCTCATCGCGTCGGACGCGCCGAAATTGCTGATGGCGCCGCCGCCGGACGCCGCGCCGCCGCCACCGCCCATGGCTCCCGCGAGGATCGCCGCCGCGGCCGAGGCATTGCCCTGCCCGCCCGGCTCCCCGCCGCCGCCGAGACCGTCGAACGACGGCACCGCGGGGGCGCCGCCGCCCTTCCCCTTCTTGCCCTTGCCGGAGAGCTTGATCGGCGCATTCATCGACGACTGCAGCGACGCGTCGAAGCACGGCGCCCCCTGCCTGCTCCACCAGTCCACGAGCGCCTTGATCTCGTTGTCCTTCGTCCACGCCCCCTGCGCGCGTATGACCTTGTTGCCGCCGACCACCGCCAGCATGTCGCCCTTGCGCACCAGCTTGTCGGCGCCCTCGCGGTCGAGAATCACGCGGCTGTCGTTCTTCTGCGCCACCTTGAACGCGATGCGCCCCGGCACGTTCGCCTTGATGGTGCCCGTGATGATCTTCACCGTCGGCCTCTGCGTCGCGATGATCAGGTGGATGCCCGTCGCGCGCGCCAGCTGCGTCAGCTTCGTGATCTGCGGCTCGATGTCCTGCTGCACTTCCAGCATCAGGTCGGCCAGCTCGTCGATGACGATCACGATGTACTTCAGCTTCTCCGGCAGCTGCTCCTCTTCCGCGCCGCCCGCCAGCAGCCGCGCCGCCGTCGGCACCGTACCCTCCACCGCCGCGGCGGCCTCTTCCCCGGCCTCCGCGACCTCCGCTTCGTCCGCGTCCTCCGCGTCCAGCGCCCCCTCTTCGCCCTCCTCCGGCTCCGGTTCCGGCTCCGGCTTCGGACGGCTGTTGAACGACGCGATGTCGCGCACGTTCGCCTTGTGGAACAACTTGAACCGCCGCTGCATCTCCAGGATCGCCCAGCGCAGCCCCGCGACCACCTTCTTCGGCTCCGTGATGACCGGCACCATCAAGTGCGGCAGCGCCGCGTACGACGAAAACTCCACGATCTTCGGGTCCACCAAAATCAGCCCCAGCTCCTCCGGCGTGCGGCTCATCAGCAGCCCCGCCAGAATCGAATTCAGGCACACCGACTTGCCCATGCTCGTCGCGCCGGCCACCAGCAAGTGCGGCAGGCTCGTCAAATCCGCCGTCACGACGTTCCCGCCGACGTCCTCCCCCAGCACCAGCGGCAGACGCGCCGTCGAAGCCGTCCACGCCGCGCTCTGCAGCACCTCGCGCAGGACGACCGGCGCCGCCTTGCGGTTCGGCACCTCGATGCCCACGACGCCCTTGCCCGGAATCGGCGCCTCCACGCGCACGCTCTCCGCCTTCAGCGCCAGCGTGATGTTCCCCGACAGCGCCCCGATGCGTTCCACCTTCACGCCCGCCGCCGGCAGCAGCTCGTAGCGCGTCACCGACGGCCCCTGCTCCACGTGCGTCACTTCCGACTCGATGCCGAACTGCGCCAGCGTGTCCCGGATGATGTGTACCGTCTCCTCCAGCTCCTCCGGCGACGCCCGCCCGCCGGCGCCTGCCGGCACCGGGTCGAGCAACTCCATCGGCGGCAGCTGCCATACCGTCTTCGCCTGCTCCTCCGCGGCCGCGGCGGCCGCCAGCGCTTCCGCCTCGCGCGCCGCCCGGGCCGCTTCCGCATCGCGGGCCTTCTTCTCCTCCGCGGCGCGGCGTTCCTCCTCCAGACGTTTCCTGAGCGCCTCCTTCTCCTCCTGCTCCCGGCGTTCCCGCTCCTCCGCCTCCTGGCGCTCCCGTTCCGCCGCTTCCGCCGCCTCGCGCTCCTTGCGCTGGCGCTCCTCCTCCGCCTCCTGCTCACGGCGCAGGCGCTCCGCCTCCCGCTCCTGGCGCTCCCGTTCCTTGCGGGCGCGTTCCGCCTCGCGTTCCTGGCGTTCCTGCTCCGCGCGCGCGGCGGCCTCCTCCTCGCGGCGCTGCTTCGCCAGTTCCCGTTCCAGCCGTACCCGCTCCCGTTCGAGCCGCAGCGAATCCGCCTCCCGCTCCGCCGCCTCCGCGAGCGCCTTGCGACGGCGCTCCTTGCGCTCCGCCTTCCACTTCGCGAACCCCTCCCGCAGCCCCGTCCAAAGCTCCTTCGGCCGCACCCCGCTCACGAAAAACAACCCCGCCAGCACCACCGCCGTACCCAGCAGCACCGTCCCGATCCCCCCGATCAACTTCACCAGCACCTGGTTCCCCAGCAGATACCCCACGAACCCGCCCGGCATCCCCGCGATGTCGTACCTCGCCAGCTTCGGCGATCCCCAAAGTCCCCCCGACAGCTCCGCCAGCACGCAGCACGCCGCGAGAATCCCCCCCATCCACGCCGCCCGCGGCCACACCCGGTCCTCCGACTTGAACAGCAGGAACAACCCCAGAACCGCCAGCATCGCCGGCACGAGGAACCCCGCCGCCCCGAACAGCCGGAACACCGCCCAGGCCGTCCAGGCCCCGACGGGCCCGATGTAGTTGCGGGCGGTCTCCGCCCCGCCGCTCCAGTCGCGCGTGTCCATGACGTCATACGACACGACGGCGAGCAGCAGCAGCACCCAGACCGCCTGCAACACGATCCCGACCGCCTCCCGGCGACCGTTCTTAGCCTTGTCACGTTTCGAAGCCATATAGATTCCCAATCTACCCGCCCCCCCTCTCCCATGCAACCGCAAAAACCGCCCGGCGGCGGATGCGCGAATGGCGTCCGAATGAGGCGGTGAGCCGGCAACCGGGACGGGGGAAAACCGGCGCTGTCCGCCGCCGCCCCGCTACCGCCGCCGATTCTGCTTCGCGACCAACGGGGCGTTCAGCCATTCCCGGATGTCCGATTGCAACCGGCGCGTCTGCGCATCCGCCGCATCCTCCCCCAGCACTCTCCGGATGGCCTCCCAAAAGGCCCTCTCGCGCTCCTGACTCCCCCCCACAACGAGTCCGCCCCGGACCACATGCGATATCAAGGAATCATTTGGAAATTCCTTCGGTTTCCGCCGCCTTCCCCGTCCCGGTTTGGGTGGTTGGACGTGCCGAATCGTGACCATCCGCATGATGCCGAGCTTCTGTTCGACCGCCCGGACCAGGCGCGTCACCTTCGGGTTGTCGGCCAGGAGCCGGGAGAGCTTGGCGTGGGCGGCGGCCATGGCCTGGCGGTCGGCGGTGGAGAGGGTCGGGATGGCCTCCGCGTTGTCGGGCAGGAGCCATTCGAGGGGAATGCGGGCGTCGAGGCCGATGAGCTGGCGGAGGCGGGTGGCCAGCTTCTTGTAGTGCATGGCGGTGGAATACTTGACGGAGGGAATGTGCTTCTTCATCCAGCCTTTGAGGCCGGGTTGGCGGGCGATGATGCGGCGGGAACCGTTGCGGGCCTTCTTGAAGACGAAGCGGGAGTCGAGCGTTGGCTCCAAGTCGGCCAGGCGCGAGCCGATGCGGAGACGGCCGCAGAGGGTGCGCGGGTCGATGGACCAGACGTCTTCGATGTCGTCGGGGG
>CACXEY010000067.1 GCA_902766695.1 uncultured bacterium | reverse complement strand
GAGGCCAGATATGCGAATTTCCTAGGAAACTCCACTGCCAACCTCCTGAAAAAAGTTGGAAATGGGGGCGAATATGGAAACTCGGGGTAGCGCCCGGGGCGGGCGCACCCGCGGCTTCGCCCCTCCCGGTCCGTACCGCGCCAACGCCGACGGATCAGGATTCCGGGCGGGGGACGACTTCGACGGGCAGCTCGGCCTGGGATTGGGCCTGGACGGCGGTACCGTCGCGGACGACGAGTCCGATGACGTGCGTTCCGGGCTGGAGCGGGGAGAGGTCGAGGGGATAGTCGAAGGCGTAACGGTCCGCGCTGCCGAGGTGGAGGAACAGCTGGGCTCGCCCTTCGCCCGTCGTTTCGTCCACAACCAGTTCCGGCGTGCCGGCGCGGATGCCGAGGTTGAGGGACCGGGCGAACCCGCGTTCGGCGGAAACGGCCACCTCCAGCGGGGCGCCGGTGGCCGGGTCGAGCGGATCGCGCACGGTCAGTTCGACGCGGTCGGAGACGGCGCGCGCCTTGACGCCCCCCCCGCCGCGGCTGTTGACGGCCCAGGCGAGACCGGCGGCGGCGCGGTAGAGGTCTTCGTCCGGAGCGACGGTGTAGGAGAAGGTCCGATCGCCGACGCGCACCAGCAGGTCGTTCCCGGTCAATGCCAGCGGACGGACGACCGGGCGGACGAACTTGCCGTCGATGTAGAGATCGAGATGGACGGGCGGGGCGCCGCCGTCGGGATGCGCGGCCATCGAAACCGTCAGCGTCAGCGGTCCGTCGGTGCGGATGCCCGGCTCGGGGGAGAGAATCTGGACGGACGGCGGCCGTGCGAAGGGGGCGGCGAGCGGGTCGCCGGCGAAGAGGCCCTGGTAGGGGTTGCGGACGGACATGGCGAGGGCTTCGCCGGCGGTGAAGCCGCGGCGGTACCAGAAGGCGATCATCGGGTCGGGGAATTTCGCCTCGAACGCGCACGGTTCGGTGACGGTCCCGTAGGAGGCCGTGGCCCCCAGCCGGAACCAGTCCCAGACGGTGCTTTGGTTCATGCACGGATCGGGGACCATGCCGCCGCAGCTCGTCAGGTGGTCGGCGATCGCCCCGGGCGCGAAGCGGATGGCTCCGGGGAAGTTGGTCGGGATGTAGGCGAAGCCGCCCATGTACAGGGCGACGGGACGGGCGGGCGCCGCGGTGGACGCCGGACGCACGTCGACGGCCCCTCCGTCGCCGCTCCAGGCGAACGGGGCGGCGGCGCGCGGGTAGGTGCGGTGGCGGACGTTGCGGGCGGCGTCGCCGGAGCCGTGGAGGCAGAAGACGGCGTCCGCGGGCGGCGGCGCGGCGACGGATCCGGCGGCGCGGTCCACGACGGCCTTCGCGGTCTTGAGGTCGGGCGCCGTCAGGGCGAAGACGATGGGCATGTTGGTGGCGTTCCAGCCGGCGGCCGCGGAGTAGGCGCGTTCGGCGGCGTAGTACTGGTTGACGGAACCGGGGGCGATGTTGCACTGCGGGGCGTCGGGCGGCTTGGGCTTGTAGCCGTAGAAGAGGGCGGCCGTCACGGAATTGAAGTAGTTCACCCGCGTCGGGATGTCCATCCCGAGCACCACGAAGTGGATCTGCCCGGCGAGCCCGCCGCGCGAGAGGTGGTCGAGGATGGGCTGGCGGACGGACGTCTCGAACTCCGCGAGGGGGATGCTCGGCTTGTGGGGATCGGCGTGGATCATGCAGACGTTGGCCTCGGGAAGGCCGTGGACGCGGGCGTAGTGGGCGGCGAGCTGGCGGGAGTCGCGGCTGTTGGCGTTGGCGACGAAAAGGGTGTTATAGGGGCCGCCGCCGCCCCGCGCGGGAGCGGACGGCAGGGCGAGCGCCCATCCGAGGACGAGCGCGCGGAGAATGGAACGAGGGAACTTCATGCGCGGCATCTAAGCCGCTTTCCCCTCCGAACACAAGCGGAAAGGGGCCGCCGCGGGCCATCGGGGCCGCCCCCGCCCGCCGCCGCGGACTTGACGCGGGGACGGATTCGGGGAAAATGCCGTCCATGAAACCGATGCTCAAACGCGGAATCTGGATCGTCAACACCCTGGGGTTCGCCCTGTTCCTCTTCTGGCTGGCCAGCATGAGCGACCGCCAGCTCCTGCGAGAACAGGACGGCATCCTCTACTTCCTGCCGTGCGTCCCGTTCCTGTTCGTCTTCGTCCTCCTCCTCGAACCCAAGCCCCGGAAACCATCCGCCCCGCCGCCCGGCGGGAACGGCGGGTCCGGCGGCGGGGAACCCGACGGTTCCTCCCGTCCGTGAAGCGCTCCGGGAAACCGCACCGTCTCGATTGCCAAACCCATCCAGCAACGCCACCGACCTCCGCCCATGGACCCCAAAGCCGTCTTCCGCGCCTTCTACCCCGACGACACCCCCCTCCGCCGCAAACTCCTGGACCACTCCAGCCAGGTGCGCGACGAAGCCCTCCGCATCGCGGCGGGTCCCGCCTGCGCCGGGATGACCCTCGACCTCGGCCTCGTCTCGGCGGGGGCCTGGCTCCACGACATCGGCGTCTGCCGCTGCAACGCCCCGGACATCTTCTGCACCGGCACGCAACCCTACCTCCGGCACGGCATCATCGGAGCCGACATGCTCCGCGAGTACGGCGCCCTGCACGGCCTCGATCTCGAAGCCTGCGCGCGCATCTGCGAACGCCACACCGGCAGCGGACTGACCGCGGACGAAATCCGCATCCGGCGCATCCCCCTTCCCGCCCGCGACTACCTTCCCGAAACCCTCGAAGAGAAACTCATCTGCCTCGCCGACAAATTCTATTCCAAGAGCGGCGACGGCCATCGCAAGTCACTGGACGCCGTACGCCGCTCCCTGTTCCGCTTCGGCGACGCCCCCCTCCGCCGTCTGGAAGCCCTCCTCGCCCTCTTCGGCTTCGCCTGACCGTTCCCTCCCCTACCCCCATTCCTGCATCCGGAAATCAGGAAAGCAGACCCTGGAGAATCTGGCTCACGGTCTTGCCGTCGGCGCGGTGGGCGATTTGGGGCTTGAGGGCGGACATCAGTTTGCCCATTTCTTTCTTGGAGGTGATGCCGGTGGAGGCCATGGTTTCGCGGGCGAGGGTTTCGATTTCTTCGCGGGAGAGCGGCGCGGGGAGGTAGCGCTTGAAGAGGTCCATTTCGGCCTGTTCTTTCGCCGCCAGTTCGGGGCGGCCGCCCTTTTCGTAGAGGGCGATGGCGTCGGAGCGCTGCTTGACCGCTTTCTCCAGGCAGGCCAGGACGGCGTCGTCCGTCAGGTCTTTCCCGGCGTTGACGGTGGCGTCCTTGATCTGCGCGTGGATGCCGCGGAGGGCCGTCAGGGCGGCCGCGTCCTTGTTCTTCATAGCGGTCTTGATGTCGGAGAGGATGGTGTCGATGATCATGGGAATTCCTTTCTATGGCCCGCTCAAGGCCGGGCAAGGTATTTCAGCAGGGGTTTGTCGAATGTCGCGATCTCGTCGCCGCCAATCCGGTGGCGGGCGCAGAGGACGCAATCCACGAAATCGAGTTTCGTTTCGGCGTACGTGGCGAGGGCCGCCTCCGCGATACGGTTTTCGGTACATTGCACCTGGCGCAGCACGCCGGAGACGGTTTCGGCGATGTCGCGCCGCTCCGTCCCGTAGACTTTCTGCAGGACGTACACGACCTCGGCCAGGACTTCCATGGTGGCGTGGGCAAGGCCCGAACCAATCCATTCCTCCGCCTTGTCGGCCATGGAGGCATCGTCCGCCAGCAGGTAGCGGAGAATCACGTTGGCATCAAGCAGGAGCATGTTTTTCGGCGGCGGCAAGGGCCCATGCCTCCGCTTCCCGGTCGCGGAGAGCGGGATTGGCATAGCGGGCGAGAGCCCCCCTCAGGGATGCCGGCGCGGGGGTGGCTTGCTCGCGGGGCGGAGCGGGGACGAAATCGTCCAAGACCGTGATGATGACCCGTTGGTAGGGCCGCGCGACGATTTCGTCGAGGGGCTGGATGCCTACCCCGTCGTAATATCCCGGAACGGCAATCATGGCGCAAGGACCCCCAGCGGGAAGCCGGCGGGGTCGAGTTCGGCAGCGGCCTTGGAGCGGAGGGTGGCGGTGGAGGCCTCGGGGTCGCTGCTCACCCACTCCATGGACCAGGTGCCGGTCTGGCCGGAGGGCGAGGTCATGGTGCCGGACATGAATTGGTCGCTCCAGCGGGCGCCGCGGTAGACGGCGGAGGCACCGTCCCATTTCTCGCGGGTCTCGAAGCGGACGGTCTTGTCGTTGAGGTGCCAGTCCCACCAGTAGTCGTTCGGCGAGGTGTCGTGCATCGAGCCGTCGGCGTAGATGCGCGCGGCGTAGGCGCACGCCTTCGACCCTTCCCACTGGTAGAGGAACCGCCAGGTGCCGACCAGGCCCTCCACCGGCGCGTCGGCCGCGAGGGTCACGCGCGCCGTGGCGCTGATTTCGCCGTAGCCGTTCTGGACCGTGACGGTGTAGCTGCCGGCGGTCGCCTCGGCGGCGGTCATGGTCATGAAGGTGTCGCGCCGCCCGGTGTCCACGCCGTTGTGGGACCACGTGTAGCGCAGCGGCGGCGTGCCCTTGGCCAGCGCGGAGAGCATGACGGTTTCGCCGGCCTTCGCCTCGTAGTCGAAGGGTTTGGATGCGAAGCTCGGCGGCGTATTCGTCCCCTCGATGCGCAGGAGTTCCTTGCGCAGCGGCGAGAAGGTCTTGTGCGGCGGCGTCCCCCAGTCGTCGCTCCAGATGGTGGACGCGAGGCCGATCTCGGCGTTGAGCCCGGCGTACGCGGTCATGAGGTAGTAGAAGTCCGGCGCCTGGAGGTTCTGCCCGCGCACGTAGCCCGCGGCGTTGGCTTCGAGGTAGGGCTCGACCCACCCGTAGGCGCCGATGAGGCTGTAGACCTTGACGGTCAGCTCGGGCTTGATGGAGGCGCGCACGCCGGCGCTGCCGACGACTTCGTAGGTGAAGTTGGTGCGGGTGATGACCCAGCCGGTGTTGCCGCTGCCGATCTGCTTCCACTGGTCGTCGGTGAGGCGCCAGCGGAAGTCGAGCGCGCGGGAGATGTCGATGGTGGCCTTGACGCTGGCGTTGGTGGCCTGCGCCTGCACGGTCAGCTCGACGGGCACCTCGACGCGGATGTCCACCCACACGGGCACGGGGCCGATGGTGCCGGCGAAGGTCTTCTTGACGTCGGCGATGGTCTTGCTCCAGGTGTTGCTGTAGGCGGCGTTGGTCGTGGCGGCGAGCTCGGGATGCAGGTAGACGTGGACGTTGCCGTTGACCGCGAGGTCGCAGCTGTTGAATTTGCGCTTGAGGATGCCGAAGTCGGCCGCGACGGAGAACCCCGCGCCGACGTCCCATTCGCCGAGGTCGCCCACGAAGCGGAGCGGCACCTGGGCGGGAATCTTGGCGTTGAGCCAGTCGGACTTGAGGACGCCGTTGGTAGAGAAGCTCTTGGCGGTGCTGCCGCCGATGCGCGGGCGGACCAGCCGCCGCCGGGACTGCGCGGAGACGGGTTCGCCTTCGCCGTTGTCCACGACGTCGTACTCGGTCCATTCGCCGTCATCGCTGCTGAAGCTGCCGCCCACGAAGAAGTCCGCCAGCGTGGCCTCCTCGGTCGTCGCCGTGATGGTGCCGTCCGACGGCTCGCCGAGCGCGGCGATCCGGCGGTAGAAGATGTTGTTTTCGTCGTCGCTGGCCCACAGCTGGCCGACGGCGAGCAGTTCGTACGCGTTGCCGGTGTAGGCGAAGACGAGCGTGTTGGCGGTCGTTCCGGTGATTTCGAGCGTGTCGGTTCCCGCCGCCCGGCTGGCCGCGATGGACTTCGCCGCGGTGCCGGGGCTGTCGGACACCTTCTCGACCAGTTCGTCGACGCTTTCTTCACCCGCGCCGATGACGAGGAACGGCACCACCTGCGGCTCGTCCGATTTGACGGTCGCGGCTTCGCTCGCCAGCACCAGCAGCGACTGCTCGCTGCTGGCGACGTTCCCCTTCGTGTCGGTGGCCGTGGCCCATACGTCGACGGTCTCGCCCGCCGCGCCGATGGGCCCGGCGGGGGTGTACGTCAGCACGCCGTCCGCCCACGTCACGTCGGGGTCGCCGAAGGCGTGGCGGACGCCGCCGACGTAGATGGCGAGGCTGTTGTCCGCGACCACACCGCTTTCGTCGGCGATGCGCACGGAGATGGACGCCTGGTCCACGGGCACGGAGACGGCGTCCTTCGCGGGCGAGACGTACTCGATGGACGGCCCTTCGCGGTCCACCTTCTCGACGCGGTAGAACATGATGTCGTTGGTGAGCGCGACGGTTTCTTCGAGCGTCCAGCTCGTGATGGGCGTGACGAAGCCCGACGCCGCCTCCCACTCCGCGTTGGTGTCCACCAGCGAAGGCGTGGAATAGACCCGGTACGCCGCGTTGGGCGCGCCGGGGTCGCCCAGCCAGTTGAGGGTGACCGCGCTGCCGTCCGCGGTGGGCGTGGCGGAATCGATGGGGGTGGTGTCCTGCGCGAAGGCCTGCGCCGCGAGCGCCACCGCCGCGGCCGCCGTCACCGTACGAAACACGTTGGAGAACTTCATGGTCCGCTCCTTTCTATTCCGCCGCCAGCACCGTCCAGAACTTCGCCGGGCCGTCGAGCGGCACCGTCGCCTCGGTCCCCTCCACGCGCTGGAGGAAGGTGAACCCTTCGGCCAGGTTCGTCGAAACGTAGATGTCGTACCGGCGCACCGCGCGCGCGCCGTCCGGCGCCGCGTCCTCCCACGCGGTCTTCACGCCGCCCGCGCCGTTGCCTTCCACCGCGACGATCCGCACGCCGCAGGCGGCGGACATCGCGGCGAGGGTTTCGGCATCGACCACCACGCCGGCCGGCGGGGTCGCGGAGGCGAGGACTTCGAGGTCGAAGCTCGCCTCGGTCCAGAGCCCCTGCGCGTCGGTGGCGCGCACGCGGATGCGCCGCACCGCGGCGTCGGCGGCCCGGAAGGACGCCGCCGCGCGCACGGTCGCGCCGCTCAGCTCGACCAGCGCGTTGTCGTCCGCGCCTTCGCCGTCCGCCAGCGAGTACGTCACCTCGTCGCCCGCGTCCGCATCGACCGCGCTCAGCCGCCCGATGTAGGCGCCGACGGCGTTGTTCTCGCGGATGCTCCGGCTGCTCAGCGAGATGGCGCTCGGCGCGCTCGCGGCGGCGGTGCGCCCGCTGGCCTCGACCCACGCCGAGGCGTGGCCCCAGGCGTCGACGGAGCGGACGTGGACGTAGTAGGCCGTGTTCATGTCCAGCCCCTTCGCCGTCGCGGTGGCCGTCGCTTCCTCCTCGACCGCGTCCGCCAGCGGCGCCGGTACGGGTTCGAGCGCGACGGCGGTCTCCGCGCCGTAGTCCGGCGCGGGCTTGCCGACGGTCTGCAGCGTGACGTTGCGGACACCGTTGCCGTATCCGCTCCAGAGGCTGCTGGTCGTCGCGTCGGGAACGCCCAGTTCCAGCGCCACGCCGTCCACCAGCGCGGCCGCGGGCAGGTCGATGTGGAGATAATTGTTGTTGTTGATGTAGATGCTGTTGGTGGTGACCCGTCCGGCCTCGGTCCAGCTGCCGCCCGGCACCTTGTAGTACAGCACGATCGGCTTGCCCGTCTCGCCGTTGTCGCCGCCGCGCGTGCGCGCCACGAAACGCAGGGTCGCACTTTCGCAGCCGGAGAGGTCGAGCGCCGGCGACTGGATGCCCGGCGCGGGCGCGACCACCAGCCCGTGGTAGTCCCAGTCGGTGTTGGTCGTCGCGCAAATCCAGTTGCTGGAGACCTGCACGTGGTTCGCGCTGTAGAACCAGCCGCTCTTGTTCGCGCTGCCGCTGAGGTTCACGTTCGGCACCGACTCGAGGTCCTTCGGCGTCCCCGCCGCCACCACCGGCGTGAGCTCCACCTCGAAGTGGTCCACCAGCCCCGGATCGGTCCACGTCGCGGTCAGCTCGGTCGAGCTGGCCGTTGCGACGGAGAGGCCCGTCGGGGCGGGCACCGTGTCCTCGGTCTTGCGGTGGCCGTAGCCGACATCGACCCACTCGCCGTTCACGTTGGCGCGCACGTGCCACCAGTACGGGGTGTCCGCGGGCAGGTTCTGGACCTGGATGTTCGTCACGTTCACGTACCGCGGATAGCCTTCCAGATGCACGTTCGCGTCCGCGAAATCGCCCTGCCCGTAGAGGCTGGCCGTCGCCGTCGTGACGTACGGCCCGCGCTGCCAGCTGTCCCGCTTGGCGTTCGGGGCTTCCAGCTTGAACGCGACCGTCGAGGCGCCTTCCGGCATGAAGACGAGCTCTCCCCAGTAGTTCGTCTCGCCGCCGTCCTTGGGGGCCGTCGACTGGTTGTAGCCGATGAACTGCCACTCGCCGCCGTCCACGCGGTAGTAGGCGTCCACGCGCGACACCGCCGCCGTGCCGCCGCCGTTCCAGTTCGCGTTCTGGAAGTCGATCGCGACCGCCGACGCGCCGAGCAGCGGCAGGTCCTTCGTGACCAGCGCCATGCCGTTCGTGCCGAACAGGGCGTGCGCGTTGGTGGAACCGTAGGTGAACCAGCACGGCGAGGTCTTGACGCTGCCGCTGGTCGTCGTCGTCGCCCCGCCCGGCGCCTCGTAGCGCCAGTACTGGCCCGCGAGGAACTGGTTCGTGCCGATCGACCGATTGGGCGTCACGTAGACGGAGTCCGTCGACCCCGCCGAGACGTCCACCTCGTAATAGTCCGCGCCCGCGACGGCCGGCCACGACAGGTTCAGCCAGGCGTCGCCCGTCTCCTGCGCGGGCGTCCGCTCGTCCACGTCGACGACGTCGATGGTGAACGCCTCCTCGCAGAACCCGCCGTGGGCGTCGCTCGCACGGATGCGGCAGAAGTGCTGCGGATACTGCTCGTAGTCGAACACCTGCGCCGTCTTGAGCTTGTTGCCGTCGATGGAGAAGCAGGCGTTGCCCGTGTCCCCGTCGCCCGCCACCAGCGCAAAGGTCAGCGTGTCGCCGGCGTCCTCGTCGTAGGCGCTCAGCGTGCCCACCACGGTCCCGACCGGCGCGTTCTCCGCGACGCTCGCGTTGCTCAGCGAGAGCCCGCTCGGCGCGTGGTTGCTCTCCGACGCCGTCAGGTAGGTGCCGCTCACCTGGCGCGTCACGGCCTTGGTCGCCGTGAAGGTCACGTCCTTGGGCTTGGTGTACTCGCTGACGCTCTTGAAATTGACCGTGTAGCTGCGCCCCGTCACCAGCGCCGGGAGCCGCACGCCCGTCCGCTGCCACGGACTCGTCTCGCCCGTCACGTTGTCGATCAGCCGCCACGCCGCCCCCGCCGAGACCGCGGCCGCCGGCTGGCAGTAGCCGCGCACCTGCGTGAGGAGCACCGCCTTCACCGCGTCCATCGTCACCGGCACGTCGAGGTAGCTCGCGTGGTCCACCTGCTGGCCGTCGAGCTCGTTGAGGTTGAACTTCGCCGCCGTCGGGTGGCCGTTCTTGTCGGTGGGGAGCGCGCACTTGAGCGAGTCGCTCATCAGCGCGGAAATCAGCGGGACGAGCCCGTCGTTGTCGCCCACGCCCGTGCCGTCCGCGTAGCTCATGGAGCGGTAGATCTTCGTCGCGACCCAGAGGCCGAGGTGGTCCGTGCTGACCTCGCTCGCGGCCGCCTTCGTCCAGCTCGGGCGCAGGTTGTCGCCGATCTTGTTCGTCGAGCTGCCGCCGAAGAGCACGCACTTGTTGTCCGCCGACTTGCTGCGCATCCCGGTCCAGCCCGTGAAGGGGTTTTGCAGGCTCTTCCGCATCAGCTCCGTGTCGTACGAGTCGCCCATCTCGTTGATGGCGGCCGTCGTCAGCGCCTCCTTCGGGATCTCGTTCGTCGCGTACCACGCCAAATCGAAGCAGCCCGCCGTGTTGTTGTGCAAATCAAACGTGTTGTAGATGCCCGACACGAACCAGCTGTTGTCGTCCGGGCCCGAGTACTTGATCCACGTCGGGTTCGCCCCCTGCGCGCCGAGGTGCGGGCTGCCGAGCGTGACCAGACGGTGCACGCGCGCCGCGAACTGCGTGTTCACGTTCATCGCGTAGCGGCTCACCAGCCCGCCCATGCTGTGGGCCATCACGACCACCTGCCGCCCCTCCCACTCCGGATGCCGCGCGTACCAGCTGTTGACGAAGTTCGCCAGCCGCACCCCGTTCGTGCTGATGAAGTCGCGCGTGTCGTACACGTAGCGGTAGACCCGGTACATGCTGCTCATCGGCGCCTGGTTGAAATATCCCAGCGGCGCGTTCGTGTCCGCGTTCATCCACCCGTACCAGTAGTTCAGCGTGTTCGGCTTCCCGTCGCCGCCCATGCCGTGGACCAGGATGATCGGAATCCGGTCGTCCGTCAGCGCCACCGTCCCGCTCGACGCCCCCCGGAAGCCCGGATCGTTCGTGCTGGCGTTGTCGTAGTAGAAATTGTTCTTCTGCGCGTGGTAGCTCGGCATCATGCGGTCCTTGCTCACGTGCAGGTAGGCCCCGTCGTTCTGGCCGCTCGTCGCCGAGTAGTCCTTGCCGTCCTGCGTGTAGATGACCTTGAAGTAGTACTCCGGGTCCCCGCTCGCGTCGTCCTCCCAGCGCCCCGTCCACGACCGGCTGAAATACAGCGTCCCGTCCGGCGACTGCCGCACCGTCGAGCTCAGCGTCGCGACCAGGTCGTCACCCAGGGGGTCGTCCTCGTAGATCTGGATCGTCAGCGTCCTGCCCACCGCGATGTTCGCGCATTCGCCGTACATCATCACCGGATCCCCGCCCGAGACGTACAGCGGCTCCTGCCACTTCAGCCCGCTGAAACTCGGCGTCCCGATGACCGTGAACTTCACGCTCTTCGAGTTGTTCCCCTCGTTGCTCTCCGCGATTTCCCCCTCCGCGTCCGCCACGCACGTGATGTAGTAGATGCCCGGCGCCGTCCCCGCGGGGATGGTCCAGCTGAGCGTGTCCTCCTCCTCCTCGCCCTTGTCGATGCCGTTGACCTCGTTGTAGTTGGGGGTCGCACCGCTGCCGATCTTCTGCGCCTTGAGGTTCCCGGCGGTCCCCCAGTAGTAGTACACGTCGCAGTACTTCCACCAGCCCGTCGCGTCCCCGTTGTTGCGCGTCACGCTGTTGATCGTGACCTTGTCCCCCGGGTACGCCCGGTTCGTCAAGAGCGACACCGACGAAATCACCAGATCCGGCGCCGCCCACGCCGCCGCCGCCAGCCCCCAGAACGCCCCCGCCGCCAGAACCTTCGCGAAACCCTTCATCGTCAAACCTCCGTCAACAAACCCACCGCAACTTTTCACTCTTCACTGTTCACTTTTCACTCCGCAGCGCGGACCGCCGCCTTCCGCTGCGCCTGCCGCACTTCCGCCGCCGCGGCACCCCAGCGGGCCTTCGCCGCCGCCGCCGCTTCCGCGTCGGCCTCTTCCGCCAGCTTCTTCAAATCATCCGGGAGCGCATCCCGTTCCTCTGCCGCGGCCGCCTTGCGCGCCGCCGCCGCCTTCCTGAGCGCCGCCAGCTTCCCGCCCCCGCGCGCCCCCGCCGGAGCCGGAGCCGCATACCGGATGTCCCCCGCCCCGAGCTGCACCGCTTCCCCCCTCCATCCGTCCTTCACCCCCTCCTGATACCAGTCCGCGAGCCCCCGGAAATGCCGGAAAACCAGCGAATCCGTGTCATTGCCCCCCGTCACGATGGT
>CACXEY010000066.1 GCA_902766695.1 uncultured bacterium | reverse complement strand
GGGGGGGGGGGGGGGGGGGGGGGGGGGGGGGGGGGGGGGGGGGGGGGGGGGGGGGGGGGGGGGGGGGGGGGGGGGGGGGGGGCGGAGGGGGGGGGGGGAAGTGGGGGAGTTGCTGGAGTTTTGCGCGGAGGCGGGGCTGGATCGGGGGAGTTGGTTGGTGGCTTTCGGGGGGGGCGTGGTTGGGGATGTTACGGGGTTCGCGGCGGCTTGCTGGATGCGGGGCGTCCAGTTCGTGCAGGTGCCGACGACGCTGCTGGCGATGGTGGACAGTTCGGTGGGGGGGAAGACGGGGGTGAATCTGCGCGCGGGGAAGAATCTGGCGGGGGCGTTCTGGCAGCCGCAGGCGGTGGCGGCGGACCCGGCGGTGCTGGGGTCGCTGGTGGAGCGGGAGTACCAGTCGGGGCTCGCGGAAGCGGTCAAGATGGCGCTCGGGCTGGATGCGGGGTTCTTTTCGTGGCTGGAGGGGAATGCGGATGCGGTGGCGGCGCGGGAGGCGGGAGCGGTGGCGCACGTGGTGGCGGAATCGGTTCGGCTGAAGGCGGGGGTGGTCGCGGAGGACGAACGGGAGCGGTGCGGGCGGCGGGCGCTGCTGAATCTGGGGCATACGGTGGGGCACGGGCTGGAGGCGGGGTCGGGGTACGCGCTGGCGCACGGGGAGGCGGTGGCGCTGGGGCTGCTGCCGGTGCTGGAGCTGTCGGTGGAGCGGTGCGGGATGCCGCGGGAGGAGGCGGAGCGGGCACGGGCGCTGCTGGAGAGGCTGCATCTGGTGGAGGCGCGGGTTCCGGCGGGGACGCGGGGCGCGGCGGTGTGGGAGGCGATGCGGCGGGACAAGAAGTCGGCGGGCGGGGAGGTGCGGTATGTGCTGCTGCGGGGAATCGGGGATGCGCTGGCGCCGGCGGCGGTGGAGGGGGCGGACGGGAAGTGGGTGGAGGGGTGGGTGGAACAGCTTTCGGCGGGGGAAGGAGCGTGACATGGCGTCGGTGAACGAACAGATCGTGCGGGATTATCTGGAGATGCAGGGGTTCCTTGTCCGCCAGCCGCGGAAGTACCAGATCGTGGCGCGCGCGAAGGGGGCGAACGAGGAGGTGGATTTCCTTGCGGTGAATCCGTCGGCGGGCGCGGGCGGGGAGTTGCCGGAGGCCGGGGTTTGGGGCGCGCGGGAGCTGTCGCGGGTGGGCGCGGCGCTGGTCGCGGTGCGGGGGTGGCACTCGGAGCGGTTCACGGCGCAGATGCTGGCGAAGTCGCCGGACGTGTACCGGTTCGCGGAGGCGGAGTCGGCGCGTGCGGCGGAGGCGGAGCTGGGGGGGCGGTCGGCGGCGCGCGTGCTGTGCCTCGGGTCGCTGCCGGGGGATGCGGCGCAGCGGGCGGAGGCGGTCGCGTTCTTGAAGTCGCGCGGCGTGGACGGGGTGCTGCTGTTCCGGCCGATGTTGCTGGAGCTGGCCGACCGCATCGACGGAAAGAAGAGTTACGAGAAGTCGGACGTGCTGCAGCTGCTGCGCATTCTGAAGGCGCACGGGATGCTGCGGATGGGGCAGTTGGATTTGTTTGCGGGGAGGCGGCGGTGGGGAAAAACGGCCGGACCGAGCGAGAGCACCGGGGGGGCCGAGACAACCGGGACCACCGAGACAACCGGGACGGACGGGACGACCGGGACGGGCGAGGCAACCGAGAAAACCGATAATCTCGAAAAAATTGATTCTCCCGATTCTGTCGAGGCCGTTGCCGTCGGGGAGGCTGTTGCCGAGCAAGGGCCCCCGGAGCCGGAGGCCGCCGAATGACGGCCTCCCGCGACGCCTACATCGTGCTCAACCGCATCGAGGGCATCGGCCCGGTGCGGGTGAAGGCGCTTTGCGAGGCGCTGGGGTCGCCGGAGGCGGTGCTGGGGGCGCCGGCGGACGTGTTGGCGCGGGTGCGGGGCATCGGACCGAAGATCGCGGAATCGCTGGCGGAGCAGGCGGGGCGGCTGGATGCGGCGTCGGAGGAGGAGAAGGCGGCGCGGCTGAACGCGAAGTTGGTGACGCCGCTGGACGGGGGGTATCCGGAGCCGCTGCGGAACATCTACGATCCGCCGCTGTGTTTGTACGTGGCGGGGGAGTGGCGGGCGTCGGACGCGCGGGCGCTGGCGGTGGTGGGGACGCGGCGGATGTCGAAGTACGGGGAGGCGCAGACGGAGCGGCTGGCGGCGGGCATCGCGAAGGCCGGGTTCACGGTGGTGAGCGGTCTCGCGCGCGGGGTGGACACGGTGGCGCACCGGGCGGCGCTGTCGGCCGGCGGGCGCACGGTCGCGGTGCTGGGCGGGGCGCTGGACAAGCTGTATCCGCCGGAGAACCGGGACCTGGCGCGCGCCATCGCCGCGGGGCGCGGGGCGGTGATGAGCGAGTACCCGATGGGGCGCTCGCCGGACCGCACGACGTTCCCCTGCCGGAACCGCATCGTGGCCGGGCTGTCGCGGGGCGTGGTCGTGACGGAGGCGCCGGTGGACAGCGGCGCGATGAACACGGCGTCGCAGGCGCTGGAGCAGGGCCGCAGCGTGCTGGCGGTGCCGGGGCGCGTGGACATGGAGGGGGCGCGCGGGCCGAACAAGCTGATACGCGAGGGGGCGGTGCTGGTGCAGGAGGTGGCGGACGTGCTGGAGGAGTTCGAGGGGCTGTTCCCGGCGTCGGCCATCGCGCGGGAGAACCAGCGGCAGGACATCCGGCAGCGGTTGCCCCTCTCGCCCGAGGAGGAGCGCGTGGTGCGCGCCCTCTGGCGCGAGCCGGAGATGGACCTCGACGAGCTCGCCCGCCGCGCGGAGCTCCCCGTGCAGCGGCTGCTCACGCTCTCGCTCCAGATGGAGATGAAGCGGATCCTCCGCCGCCTCCCGGGGCGCCGCGTCGCGCTCGCGGACGGGGTGCGGGGGTGGGAGTTCCCGGGAGGGGAGGCCCCGTGAGCGCGCACGTTTTCCCGACTGCAATCGACTGCAATCGATTGCATTCGCCAGCAATCGAACCCATTTGAAGAAAGGACCCCCAACATGGCAAAGAACCTCGTAATCGTCGAATCCCCGGCCAAGGCCAAGACCATCAACAAGATGCTCGGCAAGGACTACATCGTGCTCGCCTCCATGGGCCACATCCGGGACCTGCCGGAACACGCGCTGGGCGTGGACGTCGAGAAGGGCTTCGAGCCCCGCTACGAACCCATCGCCTCCCGCGCGAAGACCATCTCGAACCTCTCCTCGCAGGCCGCGAAGGCCGAGACCGTGTACCTCGCCCCCGATCCGGACCGCGAAGGGGAGGCCATCGCCTGGCACCTGCGCGAGCTGCTCCGCAGGAAGGGCGACAAGGCGGACAAGTTCCGCCGCGTGACCTACAACGAAATCACGGCGTCCGCCATCAAGCGCGCCTTCTCCCAGCCCGGCGAGATCGACATGCCGCGCGTCGACAGCCAGCAGGCGCGGCGCATCCTGGACCGTCTCGTCGGCTACAAGGTCAGCCCCTCCCTCCGCCGCGCGATCCCGGGCGCGTCGAGCGCCGGCCGCGTGCAGTCGGTGGCGCTGCGTCTCGTCTGCGAGCGCGAGAAGGCGATCCGCGACTTCGTCCCCGAGCCCTACTGGATCCTCGGCGTACGCGCCGCCAAGCGCGTCCCCCCCACCGCCCCCTTCACCGCCCGCCTCGCCCGCCTGAACGGCAAGAAGGCCGACATCCGCGACGCCGCCGAAGCCGAACGGCTCTCCGCCGAACTCCGCCGCCGCGGCCTGCGCGTCTCGGCGATCCTGAACAAGGAAGTCCGCCGCAACGCGCCGCCGCCGTTCATCACGAGCACCCTCCAGCAGGCGGCCAGCGGCGCCCTCGGCTACGCCCCCGCGCGCACCATGAAGATCGCCCAGAAGCTCTACGAAGGCATCGACATCGGCGGCGGCTCCGGCGCCACCGGCCTGATCACCTACATGCGTACCGACTCCGTCGCCGTCGCCGCCGAAGCCGCCACCGCCGCGCGCGCCTGCATCGAGCGGCTGTACGGCCCCGACTTCCTCCCGCCCGCGCCCCCCGTCTACCGCTCCCGCTCCTCCGCGCAGGAAGCCCACGAAGCCATCCGCCCCACCGATCCCGCCCGCACCCCCGACTCCCTCAAGGGCGTCCTCGACCACGACGACTGGCGCCTCTACGACCTCGTCTGGCGCCGCTTCACCGCCTCCCAGATGGCCCCCGCCCGCATCGCCCAGCGCACCGCCGAAATCGAGGCCGTCGCGCAGCCCGGCGGCGCCGCGCCGTCCCCCGACACCTTCCTCTTCCGTGCCACCGTTTCCGAGATCGCCTTCCCGGGCTTCATGCGCGCCAGCGGCCTCGAACAGCGCAAGCGCGCCGCCGCCGCCCCGGGCCGTGCCCCCGACGGCCGCGAAGAGGAGAGCGACGAAGTCGACTCCCTCCCGCCGCTCGCCGAAGGCGAACTCCTGGACCCCGTCGAATGGCTCTCCGACCGCAAGGAAACCCAGCCCCCGCCGCGCTACACCGACGCCTCCCTCGTCAAGGCCCTCGAAGAAAACGGCGTCGGCCGCCCCTCCACCTACGCCCAGACCATCGCCACCCTCCTCGACCGCAAGTACGCCGACCACGACAAGCGCGCCCTCGTCCCGACCGACCTCGGCATGAAGGCCTGCGACTACCTCGTCGAGCACCTGCCCAGCCTCTTCGACGTCCAGTTCACCGCCTCGATGGAAGAGCAGCTCGACCGCGTCGAAGAAAAACAGGTCTCCTGGCGCGGCATGCTCACCGACTTCTACGGCAAATTCCGCGGCTGGCTCGCCGGCCTGCGCGGTCCCGACGCCGACACCGCCGCCGTCGACCGCCTTCTCGCCGCCTTCGCGCACGTCACCGAATGGCGCCCGCCCGTCAAGCGCGGCAACCGCACCTACAGCGACGAAAAATTCGTCGCCTCCATCCGCGAACAGCGCGAAGCCGGCGAACGCCCCCTCACCGCGCGCCAGCAGGCCGCGCTGACCACCGTCTTCCAGCGCTACCGCGACCGCATCCCCGGCGCCGACGCCATCGCCGCCGAACTCTCCATCCCCGACGCCCCGGCCGCGGCCCCCGCCGCATCCGGCGACGGCCCCGCGGCCCCATCCGCCGCCCCCGCGCCCGCCTCCGACGCCGCCACCGCCGAAAAACTCGCCCTGCTCGCCAACGTCACCTTCGCCCCTCCGCGCAAATTCGGCAAGCGCACCTACGACGACAAGGAATTCTGCTCCTCCCTCCGCGAGCAGGCCGAATCCGGACGCGCCCTCTCCGCCGCCCAGATCGGCTACCTCGACAAGATGCTCCTCAAGTACGCCGCGCAGATTCCCGACTTCGAGCAAAAGCGCGAAGCCCTCGGCCTGTCCGCCGCCCCCGCGCCCGCCGCCCCCGCCCAGCTCGACGCCCTCATCGGCCTCTTCGACACCATCACCGAATGGCGCCCGCCCACCGCCGGCATCCGCGGCCGCACCTGGGACGACAAGGACTTCTATACCTCCCTGCGCGACCAGTACGCTCAAAGCAAGACCCTCTCCTTCAAGCAGATCTCCGCCCTGAAGCGCCTCGCCTCCGCCTACGCCGCCCAGATCCCCGACTACGCCCAGAAAGCCCAGGCCCGCGGCCTCCCCGCCCCCCGCGCGCCCAAAGCCCCCAAAGCTCCCAAGGAACCCCGTTCATGACCGCCTGGCCCTTCACCCGCCGCCCCGCCCAGCCCCCCGACGCCCCCGGGCAGCCCGTTTCCCCCCCCGAGCCCTCCGAGGCCCCCGCCCCCGCCCCCGAGCCCCCCCCTGTTCCCCCCATCCCCGTGGTCCCGCGCCTCGGCGGAAACGCCGAGGTCGAAGACATCTTCATCCCCGGCGCCAACCGCCCCCCCGAACCGCCCTCCCCGCCCACCCCCGACCTCCCCCCCGT
>CACXEY010000065.1 GCA_902766695.1 uncultured bacterium | reverse complement strand
TAACTCATTCCGCCACAACGGAAATCCTTCCAAAAACCTTCCACTTTTGCTCGCCCGAACCCTTCCACTTTTGCTCGCCCGGCAACAGCTGAAATCCGCGACATCCGGAATCCGCGCAAGGACATCGATCGGCATCGCCGGGTGCGTGTCCGGCGCGATTCCGTCCGCCGCCCCGTTGCGATTTCGCTTGAAACCCGCGTCCCGATGCCTTATGTAGCGGGGAAACCCCCAAAGACGGGAGGACCACATCATGCAAACCATCATCCTTCTGGGCGCCCCGGGCGCCGGCAAGGGCACGCTCGCCGAGCGCGTCCGCGACGTCGCGCACTACACCCACGTCTCCACCGGCGACATGCTCCGCGCCGCCGTCAAGGCCGGCACCCCCACCGGCCTCGAAGCCAAGCGCTACATGGAAGCCGGCGAGCTCGTCCCCGACGCCGTCATCATGCGCCTCGTCGAAGAACGCCTCGCAAAGGACGGCGACGGCAAGTACATGTTCGACGGCTTCCCCCGCACCGACGCCCAGGCGGTCATGCTCGACGAGGTCCTCGCCCGCGCCGGCGCCAAGGTCGACAAGGTCTTCCTCCTCGACGTCCCGCAGGACGTCATCGTGGGCCGCATCAGCGGCCGCCGCGTCTGCCGCAAGTGCGGCGCGGTCTACCACGTCGCCAACATCCCCCCCAAGGTCGAGGGCGTCTGCGACCAGTGCGGCGGCGAGCTCTACCAGCGCGCCGACGACTGCGAGGCCACCGTCCTCAACCGCCTCGAAGTCTACAACCGCCAGACCGCCGGCCTCATCGATTTCTACGGCAAAAAGGGCGTCCTCGTCCGCATCGACGCCTCCGCCTCGCCCAAGGCCACGGCCGACGCCATGCTGGAGCTGCTTGGCTAGAACCGCGCGGGGTTCCCCCGCCCACCGGCCGCCCCCGCCGCCCCACCGCCCACAAGGCGCCGCGGCGGGCTCGCGAGAAAAAAATGCCAACGGACGAAAATATTGTGCTGGACGCGGAGGTGCTGTCTGTGATAGACAGTCGAGCTTTCCGCGCCGAACTGGCAAACGGCCACGGGTTCACCGCGTACTTTCCGCAGGCTTCCGCGCCTGCGGCGACGCAACGGTGCGCGCCCGGCGACCGGGTGCGGGTGCGGATGTCGCCGTTCGACTTCTCGCGCGGCGAAATACAGTCGATTTCAAAAAAACAGGAAACAGAGACATGAAAGTCAGAACATCAGTGAAACGGATCTGCGAGCGCTGCAAGATCGTGCGCCGCAAGGGCGTGGTGCGCGTCATCTGCACCGACCTGCGCCACAAACAGCGCCAGGGTTGAAGAGGAAGAGAGAAGGAATACAACATGCCTAGAGTGATTGGTGTCGATATCCCCGGCAAGAAGCGCATCGAATACGCGCTCCGCTACATTTACGGCGTGGGCCCCGCCCGCGCGAAGGAAGTCGTCGAGCGCCTCGGCCTCGACCCGGCCTGCAAGGCCGACGACCTGAACGGCGAACAGATCGCCGCCCTCTCCAAGCTCCTGCAGGAAGAGTACGTCGTCGAAGGCGACCTGCGCCGCGAAGTCAACGGCAACATCCGCCGCCTCATCGCCGTCAACTGCTACCGCGGCATCCGGCACCGCAAGGGCCTGCCCGTCCACGGCCAGCGCACCTCCACCAACGCCCGCACCCGCAAGGGCCCCCGCAAGACCGTCGGCGCCGTCCGCGGCAAGGAAGCCCGCAGCGCCGCCAAGGCCGCCGCCAACGCCGCCACCAAGTAAAGGAGTAGACCATGGCTGAAGAAACCAAACCCGCTCCCGAAGAGAAGCAAGCCCCCGCCGCCGCCGCACCGGCCGCCGCCGCCCCCGCGGCCCCCGCCGCCGATGCCGCCGCCCCCGCCGCCGAAGGCGAAGCCAAGGTCGCCGTCCGCCGCATCAAGGGGTCCAAGAACATCCCCGTCGGCGTCGTCCACATCCTCGCCTCCTTCAACAACACCACCGTGAGCATCACCGACCCGCGCGGCAACGTCATCTCCTGGAGCAGCGGCGGCCGCTGCGGCTTCAAGGGCTCCCGCAAGAGCACCGCGTACGCCGGCACCGTCGTCACCCAGGAAGCCTGCAAGGTCGCCCTCGGCCACGGCCTCCACGAGGTCGAAATCCTCGTCCAGGGCCCCGGCTCCGGCCGCGAGAGCGCCATCCGCGCCGTCCAGGCCGCCGGCCTGACCATCACCGGCATCCGCGACATCACGCCGGTCCCCCACAACGGCTGCCGCGCCCGCAAGCGCCGCCGCGTCTGAACCGCAATCTCCACCCAAAGCATAGAAGAAGGATACACAAATGGGCAGATACATTGGTCCGGTGTGCAAGAAGTGCCGCCGCGTTGGACTCAAACTCTTCCTCAAGGGCGACCGCTGCTACATGGCGAAGTGCCCCGTCGACCAGGGCGCCGGCGTCCCCGGCCCCCACGGCACCGGCCGCCGTCCCCGCTTGAAGGACTACGGCATCCAGTTGCAGGAAAAACAGCGCCTCCGCAACATGTACGGCATGCGCGAAGGCCAGTTCCGCCTCTTCTTCGCCCGCGCCCGCCGCGCCCGCGGCGTCACCGGCGAAGTCCTCCTCCAGGCCCTCGAACTGCGCCTCGACAACATCGTCTACCGCATGGGCCTCGCCCCTTCCCGCCGCGCCGCCCGCCAATTCGTCCTCCACGGACACGTCCGCGTCGACGGCAAGAAAGTCAACATCCCCTCCTACAAATGCAAGCCCGGCGAAGTCGTCCAGGCCCGCGACGCCAAGAAGAGCCGCGAATTCTCCAAGGCCCACCTCGACGCCGCCGAATCCCGCGGCTGGCCCGCGTGGCTTGAAGTCGACAAGAACGAATTCAAGGCCACCGTCACCCACGTCCCGACCCGCGAAGAAATCGCCCCCGTCGTCGACGAACAGCTCATCGTCGAGTTGTACTCCAAGTAACCCCCAACCAAGCAAAAGGAAAACCGCCATACGCCCCGGCCAACGCCCGGGGCTGGAAAGGACCCCTCCATGAGCACACGACTCAACCGATTCGAGATGCCGCGCTTCGTCCAAAAAGACGAAAAAACCGCGACCCCCACCTACGCCCTCTTCACCGCCGAACCCTTCGAAGCCGGCTACGGACGCACCATCGGCAACTCCCTCCGCCGCGTCCTCCTCTCCTCCCTTGAAGGCGCCGCCATCTCCTCCGTCCGCATCCAGGGCGCCGAGCACGAATTCTGCCACATCAAGGGCTGCGTCGAAGACGTCACCGACATCGTCCTCAACCTCAAGAAAGTCCTCCTCAAACTCTACTCCCGCCAGCCCAAACTCCTCCGCATCAAAGTCAAGGGCCCCGGCGAAGTCACCGCCGCCGACATCCAGACCGACGCCTCCGTCGAAGTCCTCAACCCCGACCAGCACATCTGCACCCTCGACGTCGACGGCACCTTCGACGCCGAAATCGAAGTCAAGACCGGCCGCGGCTACTGCCCCGCCGAATGGAACAAGAAGCCCGAGCAGGAAATCGGCCTGATTCCCATCGACTCCCTCTTCTCGCCCGTCCGCCGCGTAAAGTACGACGTCGTCAACACCCGCGTCGGCCGCCGCACCGACTACGACAAACTCACCCTCGAAATCTGGACCGACGGCCGCATCAGCCCCGACGAAGCCCTCACCCTCTCCGCCGCCATCCTGCGCCACCACCTCGACGTCTTCGTCAACTTCGACAAGAACATCGTCGAATTCCAGGACACCGAAAAGACCATCGACCCCGCCCGCGAAGAACTCGCCAAGAAACTCTCCATCTCCGTCAACGAGATCGAGCTGAGCGTCCGCGCCGCCAACTGCCTGAACAACGCCAACATCACCACCGTCGGCGAACTCGCGCAGAAGAGCGAAAACGAAATGCTCAAGTACCGCAACTTCGGCAAGAAATCCCTCAACGAGATCAAGCAGAAACTCGTCGAGATGGGCCTGTCCCTGGGCATGACCTTCGACGCCGAAGTCCTCAGCCTGATCAAACCCGCCGACTGACCCCAATCCTGAATCGTAAGGAGAACATCCCATGCGTCATCGCAAAAACACCGTCAAACTCGGCCGCACTTCCTCCCAGCGCGCCGCCCTCATGTCCAGCCTGGTCAGCAACCTCATCCTGGCCAAGCGCATCACCACCACCCTTCCCAAGGCCCGCGCCACCAAGCGCCTGGCCGACCGGATGGTCACCATCGGCAAAAAAGGCACCCTGGCCGCCCGCCGCCTGGCGATTTCCCGCCTCCGCAGCGAACCCGCCGCCAAGGAACTCTTCGAAGCCGTTGCCCCGGCCATGGCCAACCGCGCCGGCGGCTACACCCGCATCGTCAAACTCGGCCAGCGCATCAGCGACAGCAGCGAAATGTGCATCCTCGAGTGGGTCGACTTTGTCCCCAAAGCCAAGAAAGCCAAAGCCGAAAAGCCCGCCAAGGACGAAAAGAAGGCCGAATAACCCCCTCGACCATCCCACATCCCACAAAAGGACCGGCCTCCCGCCGGTCCTTTTTGCAGCTGGGAGGTGAACCATCCTTGCCGCGCCCCTTCACATCTCCGCTTATTCCGGGTCTATGTCCGTCCACTCGACATTCTTTCTCACTCTGAAATTCAAGCACAATCGTTCAATATTATCTTGTATTTAGAAAACGAACGTGCGATAATCTGGCAAAATTGAGATAAGGAACGAAATGAACGCATATCCCGCCAAACTCGATGTCCAAGGCACCATTGTGCGCGTAATCAGCCACAATGGATCGGATTACGTCTGCATTACCGACATTGCAGCCCTGAAAAACCCATTGGAACCCAAGGATGTTGTCAAAAACTGGATGCGAAACCGATCCACGCTGGCATTCCTCGGCCTTTGGGAAAAGCTGCACAACCCCGACTTCAAAGGGGTCGATTTCGACCCCCTTTTGGCGAAGGCCGGCGACAATGCCTTCACCATGAGTCCAACGCGCTGGATTGCCGAGTACCAAGCCACCGGCATCCTCGCCAAATCCGGGCGCAGTGGAGGAACATTCGCCCACAGAGACATTGCCTTCGAGTTTACCTCGTGGGTGTCCGCGGAGTTCAAACTCTATCTCATCACGGAATTCGAGCGCCTCAAGGCCAAGGAACAGGAGCAGATCGGCTGGTCGGCGAAGCGCGAACTCGCGAAAATCAACTACCGCATCCACACCGACGCCATCCAGCGGAACCTCGTCCCGCCCACCCTGACCCGCGCCCAGACGAGCGTCATCTACGCGAACGAAGCGGATGTCCTCAACGTCGCCCTCTTCGGCCAGACGCACCAGCAATGGCAGGCGGCCCATCCCGACCTTCCGGGGAACCAGCGCGATTACGCGACCGTCAACCAACTCATCTGCCTCTCCAACCTGGAGAACGTCAACGCCGTCATGATCAACGACGGCATCCAGCAGCCCCAACGCCTCCGCAAACTCAACGAAATCGCCATCCAGCAGATGCGCATCCTTGCCGAAGTCGGTGGCCGCAAACTCCTGCGCGACCCTACGCCCCCATAATCTTTCCTCCCCCCTGTCGGAGCGCGGGCGGCCCGCCCGCTTTCCCTTCCATGTTCCGCCCGCACCGCGGATTGTTTCACGCAAAGAACGCAAAGGGGAGCCACACAAAGAACGCAAAGGCCTTCCCACCCCCATGCCTTTGCGTTCTTTGCGGCAACCCCTTTGTGTTCTTTGTGTTGAAAGGTCTTGGCCCGGAAACTCCCTGGCGCAAGTTTGGACTTGATGCGGAGGATGCGGTAGGGCAGAGTGAAGCCAATGGGATGGTTGCCGGATGTCCCCGGTTGCGGATCCAAAAGACCATCCCCGGAACAAAGGAAAACCACAAACGACAACGTTTCGACTTTGACAAACCACTTTTAGCGTAAACTGCTAAACGACGCCGCTTCGGAAAACCTCACACATTTTCAGGAGTCGTTTTATCAAGGCCGCACGGTCTTGTCTTGAACCGTAGCAGACGCGCCCCACCGGGCGCGTTCTCCTCCATGTGTTCAAGACAGGCTTGTGTGAGGGCCTCCGAAGTGGGCATGGATTCGGGAACGCGCTTTTTCATGCTCCAGTTCCATGCAAGCCGGATTGGCAAGCGCATGACGAGCATGGAACACCTTGTACATAAAAACACCCGAAGAACGCCGCGCGGCGTCCCATGGGAGAGGTTTGTCCGAATCCGTTGCAGGGGGGCGGGCAGAAGAAAAACTTTGCCGGTACGTGAAAGATTTTGTGGGAGGGACACGAGTATTGGAGTGAATGGCAGATGGAGTCAAGACCCCATCCGCGACAATGATTGAAAACAACAACAAACAGGAGACAATCCATGGAAAACGAAACTCAAGGACAAGCGACACCCCCTGCAGTCGAGCCCCCCAAAAAGAAACCCGGTATTGGGGCGGCATGCATCGGTAAAATCACCACACTCTGGAAGAGCGGCGTCAAAGGCAAGGCCATCTGCATCGTCGGTGCGCTGGTGATTCTGGGCATCATCGGATCGTGCGGTGATGATGAGGATGGGGGCGGCGGGGGCGGAAGCGACTGGAAATTCGCCGACGAAAATTTCTACAGCGCTTTCCAAGGGTTCCCCAAGGACGAGGGGATGGTTTACAAGCATGACCGTAGCGGTCTCCCGGTGATGCAATCCACCAAGAAAGGCAATTTGGTGGAATGCTTCGATAAAGTCATCTGGGTAGAGACAAAAAGGCGCTACGAGGAAAACGAGCCGTTGGATATGGGATACTATGTCCGTCGGGGTTCGATGGAATACGAAACTGCGCTCGGAACCGAAAAACGGGTGCCGCGCTATGTCGAAGTGACCGACAAAATCCAGAAGCAAATCGATGGGAAAAAGCCCTCCATTGCAAAACAAGTGGAAAAGCTCCAGGCCGGAAAGGCAGCCGGTGAGACGACAATCATCACGTTGCCGGGCGGTGTGACGATGGAAATGGTGTGGTGCCCGCCGGGAACGTTCACGATGGGGAGCCTCAATGGCGATGATGCCGAACAGCCGCCGCACCAAGTGACCTTGACAAAGGGCTTTTGGATGGGGAAAACGGAGGTGTCGCAGGCGCAATGGAAGAGCGTGATGGGGCACAACCCGTCCAGCCCCAAGGGAGACGATTTACCTGTGCAGAATGTGAGTTGGGACGATTGCCAGGAGTTTTGCAAAAACACGGGCTTGCAGTTGCCAACGGAAGCACAGTGGGAATATGCCTGCCGTGCGGGAAGCACGGGAGCGTATGCGGGAACGGAGAAATTGGACGAGATGGGGTGGTATCGCCACAACAGCGGAAATCAGGAACACCCCGTTGGGACGAAGCAACCCAATGCGTGGGGATTGTACGACATGCACGGGAACGTGTGGGAATGGTGCGCGGACTGGAAGGGCAATTATCCCACGGGTGCGGTGGTGGATCCGCAAGGTTTGTCTTCGGGTTCGTCCCGGGTGGAACGCGGCGGTTGCTATGAGGATCCTGACTACGGTTGCACCTCATCCTTCCGGGGCAGCGGCGTCCCATCGCGTGGGTACCCCCATGAAGGCTTCCGCCTTGTCAGGACCCTGTCCGATTAAAACAACATTCTGCGGTAGCTGGCGGTCTGCGGTCCGGGACGCGGTAGTGTCCAAGGCCGCAGGCCCTTTCTCAACCTCCAATTCTCCCCTCCCTCATCCCATTCCTCCCCTCCCGCTGGGCGGAGTTATCCCCCCGGCGTCCTTGAGAGAGTTGTCTCGGGTTGTCCAAGTTGGCTCTCTTTCAACATTGTCAGAAATTGTCGTATTTGTCTGACAGATTCCGCCCCGAAAAAGTTTTCCAATCGTTGGAAAACCGCCGAAAATTTTTTCCAAGCATTGGAAAAATCGGCCCGAATTTTCCAACCATTGGAAAAATATTTTCCAATCATTGGAAAACTCCCCTTTCACCGCCGGCCTGCCAGATTGCGCCCCCGGGCCGCATTCCCTGCCGAAGGAGAGTGCCGGAGATTCGCGTGCCCAAAGGGGGCCAGAGACGCGTATCGAAAATCAATCGGATTGAAGATTGCACTTTCAATCGGTATGATTTCTGGTAGGTTGTCTACGAAAGGAAGAACCATGATTGCCCGGCAAATCGAAGAGCGAATCCGAACTTTGTGGACGCAATATCCCATCGTCACCTTGACGGGACCGCGCCAATCGGGAAAGACCACGTTGGCGCGGGAATTGCTGCCGGACGCCGATTACGTGAACCTGGAGGCGCCGGATGTCTTGTCCGAGGCGGTCCACGACGCCCGCGGTTTTTTGCGGAGACATCCCGCCCCCGCGATTTTCGACGAAGTGCACCGCTGCCCCGAATTGACAAGCTATTTGCAGGTGGCGGTGGACGAAGCGGGACGCAACGGGATGTATTTTCTCACGGGCAGCCACCAGCCCGCCCTCCTGGGGGCCGTTTCGCAATCCCTCGCCGGGCGCACCGCGCTGGTGGACCTGTACCCGCTGTCCATCCGGGAACTGCGGCGGGCGGGCGTCTCCAAAACCCGCGAGGGATGGCTTCTGGAAGGTTTCCTGCCCCGACTCCACGACACCCGTCGACCCGCACCGCCGTTCGACCAGCTCTACCGGGACTACTTCCGCACGTACGTCGAACGCGACGTCCGCCAGCTCGCCAACCTCCGCGATGCCGGTCTGTTCGAAACGTTCCTCTCCCTCCTCGCCGGACGCGTCGGGCAGGAAGTGAATGCGCTTGATCTGGCTGGATCGGTCGGAGTCTCCGCGCCGACCATCCGTTCGTGGATCACCCTTTTGGAGGCGTCCTTCATCGTGTACGTTCTGCGTCCCTACCACCGGAACTTCGGCAAACGCCGCATCAAGGCCCCGAAAATCTACTTTGCCGAGCCGGGACTCGCCGCGTGGTTGCTGGGTATCCGCAACGAGTCCCAGATGGCCCTCCACCCCTTGATGGGCAACCTTTTCGAAAACATGGTCGTCATGGAAGCCGTCAAGGCCCGCTGCAACGCCGTCCGCGACCCGGACCTTCACTTCTTCCGCGCCCCCGACGGTCTCGAGGTCGATTTGCTCATGGAAGACGCCGGGAAACTGCGTCCCGTGGAAATCAAGGCCGCGCAGACCTACCATCCCTCCATGGGCCGCAACCTCCGCCGTTTCGCCAGGATTGCGGAGAATGTCGAGCGTCCCACCGTCGTCTACGCGGGCCGCTCCGTCCCATCCTCCACCGACGTTTCCGTTCTCTCGTTCGAAGACGATTGGATGGCGTGAGTTTCTCAATCTGCCGTCCGATTGAAACCGTGCAGTCGCCTTTCTCCCTCCTCCCTCCCTCCCCCCTTCCGCAATCTCGTCCCCCTTTGTCCTGTTTGTCTTTTTCTTTCCTTCCGCGCTCCATCCGTTTTCCTGCGGGGGGCGGCCCGCGTTCCCGGATAACCCTTGCGGCGGCGCGGGACCCCGCCGTCCCCATCCTCACTACGGCTCGGGGGGGAGCAGGGAGGGTTCGGCGTCGGCGGAGTCCGAGCCGCGGCCGACGAGTTTCTTGAAGACGTCGAGGGTGAGGTTCTCGGGTTTCCAGGTCGGCTCGGAGAGGGTGCCGCCGAGGCGGAATTCGAGGAGGCGGGTGACCGGCATCGTGGCCAGGCGGACCAGCGTCGCCACCACGCCGCCGCGCAGGAGCTGGACCTCGGCAACGTAGTCGAGGGTGTTGTCGAACCCGAACGACCCCGCCGCCTTCACGCTGAACACGGTGCCTTCCAGGCGGATGTCCTGGGAATGGATCCGGCTGTTGCGGATGGCGAAGTCGCCGGTGGCGTCCGTCTGGGCGAACGCGGAGAAGTCCGGCAGCAGCTTGCCCAGCAGGTAGCTCAGGCCCGCGAAGAGCTTGCTCTCCATCAGGAAGCCGTTGCGGACCGAGGCGGTACCGGAGCCGGTGACGGTGGGTCCGCAGCCGGCGCCGATCATGCCGGAAATCTTCCCGGAGCCGTCGAGGAAGCCGCGCAGCTTGGTGACGGGCTGGCCGGTGGAGGCTTCGAGAAGGCGGTCGATTTCGACGGATTCGGCGGAATCGACGGTGACTTCGTAGCGCCAGGCGTCGTCGCGGCCGACGGGATAGAGACGGAAGGAGCCGGCGGCGCGCCCGCCGTAGGCGGTGCCGGAGAGGTTGGTGACGGCAAGGCGGCGTCCGCGGACGGAGAGGTCGGCTTCGACGGTGTCGGCCCGCCAGCGGTCGTAGCCGAAGTCCTTCGCGGAGAGGTGGCCTTCGAGGCGGTTGAGGGAGAAGTTGCAGTAGTCGAGGAGGCCGTCGATCCGCACCCGCGCGGGGCCGTCGAGGCGGAACGGGACGAAGAAGTTCGAGACGGCGGGGGCGATCATGTGCGTCGCGGCGCGCGCGTCGATGGTGCTCTCCACGTCGAGGCGGAGGGTCTGGTTGGAGAAGGCCATGTGGACGTCGCCGCGCGCCCAGCCTTCGGGGCGCTGCAGGACCATGCCGGTCAGGTGCATGACTTCGTTGGTGATGTCGACGCGCGTGCGGAAGGACTGGACGGGTTCGCCGCGGACGGTGAAGTTCGTCGCGACACCGTCGCCGTAGCAGTAGACGGCGGGGTCGCCGAGGGTGCCGCCCGTCACGCCTCCCGCGATGCGCACCGGTTCGCCGATGCCGAACCAGTCGACGATTTCCGCCATGTCCTCCGGCAGCACGCTCTTGACGTGGTGGGGATTGGCGGCGCCCGACCAGCGGATTTCGAAGCGCTTCGTCGCCTCGCGGAAGTATCCGTTCGAGACCGCCACGCGCGTCGCCCAGTCGCCTTCGCCGAGCTGGACCTTTCCCGCGGGCAGCGTCCACTCGCCGTCCTTGCGCACGACCGCGAGGTCCGCCTTCTCCAGCGGGATGCCGTGGACCGACGCCTGCGCGACCGACAGCTTCGCGCGGAACTCCTCCAGCGCGCGGTCGGCCGCGACGGGCCCCGTCTCCCATTCGAGCCGCAGCGGGAAGTCCGCGTTGCCGTCCAGCTCCGCCAGCGCCCGGTCGCGGAGGTCCGGCGGGCAGAAGGCGAGCAGGCCGGAGGGGGGGATCGTGTTGGCCAGGGTGGCGCGGACGGTGCCCGCGGCCGTGTCGTACCAGCCCGTCGCGCTCGCCCGGCCGCCGCCCTTGCGGAATTGCAGGTCCGGCACGCGCAGCATCCCTTCCTCCCATTCCACGCCCAGGATGAAGCCGTCGAAATCCGTCCCGAACGCCTCGCCGCCCGCGTCGTCCACCAGCCGCAGCGCCGCGCGGTTCGACTCCGGATGCGCGAGGTACACCACGAACGAGAAGTCCGCCGAGGGCGGCCGCCGGAAGCGGATGTCGTTGAGCCGCTCGACCGTGTCCCGCACCGCCTTCGGCATGTCGTCCAGCGCCTCCAGGGCGCGGGAGAGCGGGTTGACCGCCGGCGCGGCGTCCGCCTCCGGCTTCTCCGCGGGCGAGGGGGCGAAGTAGAGGGCCCCGCGGCCGTTGAAGCGGATGCCCAGGCACTCCGCGGAGAACGACCGCAGCATCAGTTCGTTCGAGTTCGCGGAGAAGCGCAGGTCGATGTCCTGCACCTGCATCTCGCTGTCGCCGGTCCGCAGGCCGATCCGCCCCTCGCCCGGGAGCGCCCGCAGCATGCCGTCCTCCACCGACAGCACCGGCGTCAGGCGGTGGCTCCGCCAGAGCGTCCCCGGGTCCGCCGCGACCGTCAGCGCCGCCGCCTCCAGGAAAGGCACCGCCGAGTCCTCGCGCGCGTACATCTTCACGCCGTCCGCCACGAGCCCGCGGTCGATTTCGAGCCGGAACCGCTTCACCTGCAGGAAATATCCCTCCCGCGCCAGCCGCTCCAGGAAGACCTCCGACAGCGCCGCCGGGACCCCGACGTGGTGGAGGTAGGCGAACAGGCCGGCCAGCAGCAGCACGGCCAGCAGCGCGATCCGGAACGTCCAGCGCGCCGTCCCCGCCAGCACCCGCCCCGCCGCGCCCGCCGCGCGGCGCAGCGCCGGCAGACGCCGGACCGGGGGCGCCGACGGCGTCCCGCCGCCGGTTCCCTCCGTATTCGTTTGCCCGGAATCATCCATCATGCCCGCATCCTACCCGCTGGCCTTCCGTTCCGCAAGCCCGCCCGATGGCGCCCCGGACGGCCGGGGCTTTCCTGCTTCCGGACGAAAAAGCCGGAAGGCCGGACGGGATGATTGCGGTCCGCCCTTGGCGGTCCGATCGGGACCGTCAGGCGCGCGGCGGGCCTTTGCGGAATTTGGCGCCGAAGGGTTTCTTGCCGAACGGCTTGCCCTTGCCGAAGGGTTTCTTGGAGAAGGGCTTCTTGCCGAACGGTTTTTTCCCGAACGGCTTTTTCCTGAACGGCTTTTTGCCGAAGGGCTTCCTGGCGTAGGGTTTTTCCGCGAAGGATGCCGGGGCGTCGTCCGCGGCTCCGTCGTCGGGAGGGGCGCCGAAGGGTTTGCGGGAGTGGAAGGGCTTCTTCCCGAAGGGCTTCTTCCCGAACGGTTTCTTGCCGAAAGGCTTGCGGGGGGGCGTCGGGACGTCTTCGGGGAAATCCTCGTCCGCGGGAGCCCCGTAGGGGCGGCGGATGGCGCGGGGGCCGGGCGGGAAGGCGTCGTCGGCGTCGTCCCCGAAGGGGCGCCCGCCGGAGCGGGGGCGGAACTTGCCGAAGGGTTTCTTGCCGAAGGGTTTTCCTCCGAATGGCTTGCGGGGACGGTGGAAATCGCCGTCATCCCCGCGCGGGGCGCCGGAGGCATTCTTGAAACTGCGGTCGCGGCGCGGCGGAGGGATGTCGCCTTCGTCGATCGTGTCCGCGAAATCGCGGAAGGAGGACGGGGCCGGATTGGAGTGCGGTTCCCCGTGGTCGAAGGGTTTCTTCTTGCCGAAAGGTTTCTTGCCGAAGGGTTTCTTGCCGAACGGTTTCTTCCCGAAGGGCTTGCGGAAGGGACGGCGGGGGGCGGCTTCCCCGGCGTCCGGTCCGTCGGCGGGGAATCCGGCGGCGGCGTCCCCGTCCGCTTCGGGGAATTCGTCGCGGGGGATGCGGCGGAAGGAACGGCGCGGGGCGGCGTCCTCCGCGCCGCGGTCCTTGCGTTTGCGGCGGAAGGAGCCGAAGCCGTTGAAATCGGGTTCTTCGGGCGTGTCGGATGGCGGGATGGTCGTATTCATGGCGGTTGCAAACCCTGCGCTTCCCGCCGCCGGATTGCAAGGGCGTTTTTCCGGCGGGGGCGCTCCGCCGGTCCGTCCGCGGACCGGGTCAGGCGAGGGAGGCGGCGATGAGGAGGGCGCCGAAGAGGGCGCAGTAGAGGGCGAACCAGACGAGTTTGCCGCGGTGGACGAGGGCAATCATCCATTTGCAGGCGAGGCAGCCGGTGATGAAGGCGGTGGCGAAGCCGGCAACGAGCGGGAGGGTGCCGATGCCGGCGGTCGCGGTGGCTTCGGCACCGCCGTGGAGGGTCTTGGCGATGTCGAGGAGGGCTTCGCCGAGGATCGGCGGGATGACCATCAGGAAGCTGAACTGCGCCAGGGATTCCTTGCGGTTGCCGAGGAGCAGGCCCGTGGCGATGGTGGCGCCGGAGCGGCTGATGCCGGGCAATACGGCGACGGCCTGCGCGACGCCGATGCCGAAGGCGTCGGACAGCGAGATGCCCTCCTTCCGCCGCGGCTTGGCGAAGTAGCTGAACGCCAGCAGGGCGGCGGTCACCAGCAGGCAGCAGCCGACGGGGAGGAGTCCGGCCCCGAACGCGCCTTCGACGGCGTCCTTGAAGAAGACGCCGACGATGCCGACGGGAATCATGGAGACGAGGATGGCCAGGGCGTAGCGGCGCTCGGCGTTGAGGCCGCCTTCCCGCCGGAAGAGACCCTTGAGGATCCACGCGACTTCCTTCCAGAGGACGACGAGGGTGGCCAGCACGGTCGCGACGTGGACGGCGACGGTGAAGGCGAGGCTCGCTTCGCCGTCGATGCCGAAGAAGTGTCCGGCGGCGGCGAGGTGCCCGCTCGACGAGACGGGGAGGAATTCGGTGAGGCCCTGGAGGAGGCCCATGAGGACGGCTTGCAAGGGGGTCATTGGTCGGCTCCGGTGGGTGGCTTGGCGGGCGGGCGGAAAAAGGCGGGCGGCGGGAGCGGGGACGCTCCCGCCGCCCGGAGGCGTCACTGGATCTCGATGTGGAACGCGATGTCGGCGCCGATGTCGGCGCGGATGCGGTCGACGAGTTCGTCGCCGAGCGGCCGGTTCACGCGCAGGATCGCGAGGGAGGCGTGCCCGCGGGAGTCGTGCGGGTTGCGGACGTCGTCGATGTTGATCCCGTGGGCGGCGAGGGCGGCGGCGATGCGGCCGAGGACGCCGGGCCGGTCGTCGTAGGCGAAGACGGCCCAGTTGCCGGCGGGCTCCATGTAGAGCTTGTCGAAGTCGTTGATGCGCGAGACGAGCAGGTTGCCCTCTTCGACGGTGCCGCGCACGCTGGCGCGCACGAGGTGTTCGGCGTCGAGGTTGCCGGTGAGGTCGAGGGTGATGGAGTTGGCGTAGCCCTTGGAGCCGTCGGCCTCGCGCTCGACGTAGTCGACGCCCATGTCGGCGAGGAACTTGAGCGTGCCCTTGTGGTCGAGCCCGGTGTCGTACTCCGCGCTCAGCCCGGCCGCGACCGGCGTCAGCAGCCAGTCGGCGTAGGGTTGCAGGGAGCCGTAGTAGCGGGCCTCGACGAGCTTGAGCCGCGCCGCCGTGCCGAGCGTGCGCCGGCAGATGCGCGCGAGGACGTTCGCCAGCCGCGCGAACGCCGGGTCGAGCCCCGCCGGGACCGAGCGGTTCACGACGGCGCTGGTGATGCCCTTGTCGTCGAGGTCGATCAGCTCGCGCGCGGCGAGTTCGGCGGCCTTGCGGTTGGCCTCGCGGGTGCTGGCGCCGAGGTGCGGGAGCATGAGGTCGGCGATGTCGGCGACGCTCTTGGGGCCCTCGGCGTCCTTGGCGTAGACGTCGTTCAGGAAGCGGATGCCCTTCTCGGCGCGGACGGCGCGCAGGTCGTCCTCGACCAGGATGCCGGCGCGCGCGCAGTTGACGAGGGTGGCGCCGGGCTTCATCTGCGAGAGGAGGGAGCGGTTGACCATGCCGCGGGTCTCGTCGTTTTCGGGGACGTGGAGCGTGACGTAGTCGGCGCGGGCGAAGAGGTCGGGGAGGCCGACGAGCTCGACGCCGAGGGCGCGGGCCTTCTCTTCGGAGGTGAACGGATCGTAGCCGAGGACCTTGACGTCGAATCCGGCGGCGCGCCTGGCGACGAGCTGGCCGATGTAGCCGAGCCCGACGATGCCGAGGGTCTTGCCCGTCAGCTCCGTGCCCATGAAGGAGGATTTCTCCCACTTGCCCGCGCGGCAGGAGGCGTCGGCGGCGACCAGGTGGCGGGCGTCGGCGAGGATGAGGGCGATGACCTCCTCGGCGACGGCGTTGGAATTGGCGCCGGGGGTGTTCATGACGTCGATGCCCTTCTTGCGGGCGTACTTAATGTCGATGGTGTTGTAGCCGGCGCCGGCGCGCACGACGACCTTGAGGGCGGGCAGCGCGTCGATGATTTCGGGGGTGACCTTTTCGCTGCGCACGATGAGGGCGTGGGCGTCGGGGTTGGCGGCGGCGAGCTGGGCGAGGTCGCACTTGGGGGCCTGCACGACGGCGTACCCGCCGTGGGCTTCCAGCGTATCTTTCGCGATGGCGTCGAGCGCCGTGGGAATGAGCACTTTCTTCATCCTGATCTCCTTTCGTCGTTATGGTTGCCTGGATGAGACGCGCGGCACTCTACGCTTTTTCCCGCACCGCGCAAGCCCCCGCCCGTCCGAAACGTTTTCCAATGATTGGAAAAAATGTTCCGGATTTTTCCAATGATTGGAAAAAAATGTTTCCAATGGTTGGAAAAAACCGCCGAATTTTTCCAATGATTGGAAAAATATTTTCCAATGGTTGGAAAACCGGGCGGGGCGGCGGGGCTTGCTTTTTCGGGGGAGGTCGGGGAGAATCGGGGGGCCATGGAAGAAATCAAGACAAACAGGGAGCGGCTGCTGGCGATCGTGGGGCGGCCCAATGTAGGGAAATCCGCGCTGTTCAACCGGCTGGTACGGCGGCGGATGGCCATCGTGCACTCGGAGGAGGGCGTCACCCGCGACCGGCTCGTCGCGCCCGCGGAGTGGCTCGGACAGCGGTTCCGCGTCATCGACACCGGCGGGCTCGCGCTCATGGACGGCGCGAAGGAAGGGTCGGACGCCTTCCAGGCGGCCACCGCGGCGCAGGTGCGCGTCGCCATCGAGGACGCGGCGGCGGTGGTGCTCGTCGTGGACCTCAAGGCGGGGCTCCAGCCGATGGACGTGGAGGTGGCGCGGCTGCTCAGGCGCAGCGGCCGGCCGGTGGTCGTCGCGGCCAACAAGGCGGACGTGCCGGAGCTGGACGAGCGGACGGAGGATTTCCACGTCCTGGGCTACCCGATCGCGGCGGTGTCGGCGGAGCACGGGAGGGGCATCGAGGGGCTGCTGGAGATGGCGCTGCCTCATCTGCCGAAGGAGTCGGAGGGGGGCGCCGCGGCGGAGGGGGAGCGTCCGCTGCGGGTGGTGGTGGTGGGGCGCCCGAACGCGGGGAAGTCGTCGTACATCAACCGGCTGGTGCGCCAGCAGCGGCTCGTGGTATCGGACGTGCCGGGCACGACGCGCGACTGCATCGAGGTGCCGTTCGAGCTGGAGTCGGCCGACGGCGGCGCGCGGCGGTACGTGTTGGTGGACACGGCCGGAATGCGCAAGGCGGGGCGGGTGAAGGATTCGGTGGAGAAGTTCAGCCTCTTCCGCGCGGAGCGGGGCATCGAGGAGGCGGACCTGGTGGTGCTGGTGCTGGACGCGGAGCGCGGGCCCGGGGTCCAGGAGAAGAAGATCGCCGCGAAGATACGCGACGCGCACAAGGCGTGCGTGGTGCTGGTCAACAAGTGGGACCTGGCGCGCGGGACGGAGGTGCCGGCGGCGGAGTACGAGGAGCAGCTGCGGAAGGAGTTGTTCTTCTTGGGGAACTGCCCGGCGGTGTTCGCGTCGGCCAAGAGCGGCTACCACGTTCGGCGCAGTTTCGAGGTGATCGACGCGCTGGCGTCGCGGCTCGACACGAAGCTGCCCACGGGCGTCCTGAACCGGGTGCTGCGCGACGCCTTCGCCCACACGCTGCCGCCGGTGCAGAAGGGCGGGCGGCAGCTGAAGTTCTACTACGCGGCGCAGACGGGGACGCGGCCGCCGCGGGTGACGCTCTTCGTGAACAAGCCGGAGCTGAACACGCCGTCGTACCAGACGTACCTGACGGGGCGCATCCGCAATGCGTTCGAGCTCGCGGGGGTGCCGGTGATCTTGAAGTACCGGTCGAGCCACGACAAGGGCGGCGGCGGCAAGGGGGCGGCCAAGCCGGGGGCTCCGGAAAATCCGGAGATTCCAGAAGATCCGGAGAGCCCGGAGGCCTGAGTGGCCGCCACTCCACAGAAGCCCCCGGCGGTGCCGGGCGGCTACCGGGAGGTGTGGCGGATCGCGGCGCCGATCGTGGTGTCGACGGCGTCGTTCACGCTGATGCGGTTCGCGGACCGGGTGTTTCTGTCGCACTACGACGAGGTGTCGCTGGGGGCGTCGATTTCGGCGGGGATCCTGGCGTTCACGCTGGCGACGTTCTTCCAGTCGTGGGCGGCCTACGCGGGGACGTTCGTGGCGCAGTACCACGGCGCGGAGCGGCCCGAGGAATGCGCGCGCGCGACGGCGCAGGGCCTCTGGGTGGCGCTGCTGACGTGGCCGCTCGCGCTGGCGCTGATTCCGGCCGGCGGCGCGTTGCTCAAGGCGGCTGGGCATCCGCCGGACCTGCTGGAGCACGAGCTGGTGTACTTCCGCATTTTGCTCTCCGCGTGCGGGTTCCACGCCGTGCAGGGGGCGCTCGCCGGGTTCTTCTCGGGACGCGGCGACACGCGCACGCCGATGCTCGTCAACCTGGCCGCCAACGCGGTCAACATCGTGCTCAACTACGCGATGATCTTCGGCAAGTGGGGCTTCCCGCGCATGGGCATCGCGGGGGCGGCGTGGAGCACGTGGATCTCGTCGGCGGTCGCGGCGGGGTTGTTTTTGTCCATCTACCTCTCGCCGGCGAACCGCCGCGCCTACGGCACCGCGCGCGCCTGGCGATGGCACGGGGCGGGCCAGAAGGCGCTGTTCCGGTTCGGCTTCCCCAACGCCCTGCACGCGGTGCTGGACATCGGGGCGTTCGCCGCGTTCCAGCTGCTGGCGGGCAGCCTCCCGGCGGTGGATTTTTTGGCGAGCAGCATCGCGTTCAGCATCAACGACGTCGCGTTCATGCCGCTGCTCGGGATGAGCATCGCCGCGGAGATCCTCGTCGGCCAGTACCAGGGCGCGCGCGACCCCGACACCGCCGAGAAATCCATCCGCTCCGCGATGGGCCTCTCCTGGCTCTACATGGGGGCGGTCGCCGCGACGTTCCTGCTCGCGCCGCGTTTCTATGTCTCGTGCTTCCTGCCCGCGGGGGCCGATCCCGCGACGGCGGCCGCCCTCTTCGAGAAGGGCCGCTGGCTGCTGCTGCTGCTGGGCCTGTGGGGGATGGCCGACGCCGTGAACATCGTGATGAACGGCGCGCTGAAGGGGGCGGGCGACACGCGGTTCGTGCTGGTCTACAGCGTCGTCCTCAACTGGGGCGCGTGGATACCGGGCACCTGGTGGCTGCTGCGCGCGTTGCCGGGCGAGAAGGCGCTGCTGCCGGTCTGGATCTGGATGATGCTCTACGTCCTGGTCTTCGCCGGCGGCTTCTGGCTCCGCTTCCGCCGCGGGCGGTGGAAGCGCATCAAGATGATTTGACGGGGAGAAGTGGCAATGGAACCGATGGCAACAGACCCCGCGGCCTTCCCCGGATGGAGGAAGAAGCGGCACCACCTCCTCGTCCTGCTCGTGCTCTCCGTCCTGCTCGTCCTCCTCCCGCATCCCGCCCGCGCCGCCCGCCTCGTCGACGACTTCCGCCCTGCGAGCGCCGGGGCCTGGACCCCCGTGTACGGCTCCCCGGCCCCCAAGCCCGCGCCCGACGGAATCGCCTTCCCGCTGCCCTTCGGCAAGCCGGGGTTCTTCTTCCACCGCACCGTCCCCGACCGCGCCGTGTGGGACAAGCCCATCCGCCTCGACCTCTCCCAGTCCGTCGCCTTCGAACTGACCGTCTTCTGCGCCCGCCCCGACACCGTCCGCGCGATGGGCCTCTACCTCAAGAGCGGCAACGGCTGGTACGTCGCCGACCAGCCCCTCCGCGCCGCCGGACTCCAGACCCTCGTTTTCCACAAGAGCGACTTCACCACCCAGGACAAGCCCGCCGGCTGGAACCGCATCGACGGCCTCCGCCTCTCCCCCTGGCGCGGAACCGGGCAAGCGGCGACCGACCTCGTCGTGCGGCGCCTCGCGGCGCTGGGCGACGGCGCGCTCGTTGTCGTGGCGGGCACCGCCTCCTGCACCGACCCCGCCGAACGCCCCATCGCGGCCAAGACCGCCAACCGCGTCAGCCGCCTTCTCCTTGAAGCCGGCATCGAGCACCGCCTCGCCACCGACGACGAAATCATGGCCTCCGGCCTCGGCACCGCCCGCCTCGCCCTCCTCCCCTACAACCCCGAGCCGCCCGCCCGCGAACTGACCGTCCTGCGCGCCTTCCTCGGGCGCGGCGGCAAGCTCGGCGTGTTCTATGGCACTTCCGCCGGCCTCGCCACCTCGATGCACCTGCGCCTCGGCAAGTACGCCAAGGCCGACCGCCCCGACCGCTGGCGCGCCATCGCCTTCCCGGACGCCGCCGCCCGAGGCCTCCCCGAGCGCATCGGCCAGAAGTCCCCCAACCTCTACACCGTCGCCCCCGTCCCCCCGTCCTCCTTCGTCGCCGCCCGCTGGCTCGACGCCCGCGGCACGCCCCAGCCCGAGCCGGCCATCCTCTTCTCGCCGGAAGGCTTCTGGATGACCCACATCCTGATGCCCGACAACTGGACCGCCAAGCGCGACCTCCTGTGCCACCTCTGCTGCCGCTACGCCCCCGAACTCTGGATTCCCGCCGCCCGCCGCGCCCAGGCCGAAGCCGGCCATGTCAACGACTGGCTCACCCTCCCCTCCGCCATCGCCGGAATCCGCGCCGCCGCCGCCCGCGCCCGCGACCCGGGCGCCGTCAACGCCCTCCTCGCGCAGGCCGAAGCCCTCACTCCGCAGATTGCCGCCGCCCTCACCGGCGGCCGTCCCCAGGACGCCTGGCTCCTGGCCCGCCGCCAGCGCGACCTCCTTCTCCGCGCCGACGCCGCCACCCTCCCGCCGCGCCCCGGCGAAATCGTCGGCGTATGGGACCACGACGGCACCGGCCTGGTTCCCGGCGACTGGCCCGCCACCGCCCGCCTCCTCGCCGCCAACGGCGTCAACGCCATCTTCCCCAACGTCGCCTGGGGCGGACAGGCCCTGTATCCCTCCAAAGTCCTCCCCGCGTCCGCCGCCCTCAAACTCTACGGCGACTCCCTCGCCGCCTGCCTTGCCGCCGCCGCCCCGTACCGCCAGCAAGTCCACGCCTGGTTCGTCCTCTGGAAACTCGACAACGCCCCCGCCGACTTCACCGCCCGCATGAAGAAGGAAGGCCGCCTCCAGACCACCGCCTCCGGCGCCACCCGCCCCTGGCTCTCCCCCCACCATCCCGCCAACCGCAAACTCATGCTCGACGCCATCGAAGAGATGGCCAAGAACTATCCCGCCCTTTCCGGCATCCACCTCGACTACATCCGCCTGCCCGACTCCCTCTCCTGCTACTCCCCGACCACCCGCGCCCGCTTCGAAGCCGCCCTCGGCAAAAAAGTCCCCAACTGGCCCGCCGACGTCCAGCCCAAGGGCGCCCTGAACGCCCG
The DNA here is from genome assembly GCA_902766695.1 of uncultured bacterium. Classification (GTDB taxonomy): domain Bacteria; phylum Verrucomicrobiota; class Kiritimatiellia; order CAIQIC01; family Lenti-01; genus CACXEY01. Next base: position 7,088 of record CACXEY010000065.1, on the reverse strand, counting down.
GTTCCGCCGCTGGCGCTCCGACGACATCACCGCCTTCGTCGCCGAAGCCCGCCAGCGGCTCAAGACCGTCGCCCCCCGCATGAAACTCTCCTGCGCCGTCTACGGCGTCCCGGCCCCCGAGGGCGGCAACATCGCCCAGGATTGGCCATCCTGGCTGACCCGGAACCTCGTCGACTTCCTCGTCCCCATGAACTACACCGAATCCCCGGCCATGGCCGCCGCCTGGCTCAAGGCCCAGACGAGCCTCCCGGGCGCCGCCGGCCGCATCTGGTCCGGCATCGGCGTCACCGCCGACGAATCCCGCCTCGACGCCGCCTCCACGGCCCGCCAGATCGCCCTCGCCCGCCAATACGGCTGCCCCGGCTACGTCCTCTTCTCCCTCAACGACACCCTCGCCCGCGACATCCTCCCCCCCCTCCGCCAAGGCCCCCTCCGTCCCTGACCCGCCCCCGTTCCGTCTCCTCTTCCACTCATCCGCAACCACTCGTGAGATTGCAGAAAAACATTCGATTTCCACTGGAAATCCACCCATCCCCATCCCCATGAAAGTTCACCCATGCCCTCCAGCCCCGCCGACCTCGCCTACATCCTCGAGCGGCTCGCCCTTGCCGCCGAGTTGCCCGCCGGCCGGTAGGGGCCGACCTCCGGGCGGCCCGTCATGGGACATCCTGCCGCACGGCCCGCCCGGAGGTCGGGCCCGAAGGCAGGGCGCGACAAGAAATCGCGAGGTTTTCGCCTGACATATCCAAAGACACCATTCCGTCCGGCGCCTTTCCCGCCGCCGTCCCCGGAATTGCGCTTGCCAAAAGGGGCGGGGAGGGGCTATCTTCCAACGAATTGCGTACGGATTTCCCGTGCGCGCAAACCATTCCGAAAACAAGGAACACCATGGACTTCATTCTGAATCTCGCGATGATGGCGCCCCCCGCCGAAGGCGGACAGGGCGGCGCCCAGCAGTCGGGCATCTTCATGTTCGTGTGGCTGGGGCTGATGATCGTGCTCTTCTATTTCATGCTCATCCGCCCGCAGAAGCGCCGCGAAAAGGAGCGCCAGGCCCTCCTCGCCGCCGTCAAGACCGGCGACCGCGTCCTCTTCGCCGGCGGCCTGCTCGGCACCGTCGCCAACGTCAAGGAAAAGACCCTCGTCATCAAGATCGCCGACGGCGTGAAGGTCGAGGTTCTGCGCGGCGCCATCTCCCAGGTCCTGGCCAAGGGCGAGGAACCCGCAGAGGACAAGGCGCAGTGACGGCGCCGCCGCCGGGAAGGCGGCAGCAAGCGACACGATGATTTCCGGCGGGCATCCCCCCGCCAAGGCAAAGACACCCAAACGAGGAACACATGAAGGCATCCATCTGGAAATGGTTGGTATTGATCGTGCTGGTGGCCTGGAGCATCGCCCTGGTCTATCCGCCCAAGGACAAGGTCAAGCTGGGTCTCGACCTGCAGGGCGGCACCAGCTACACGCTGGAAATCGACGAATCGCAGCTGCCCGAGGGCAGCGACATCAAGGACGCGCGCGACCGCGCCCTCGAAGTCATCCGCAACCGCGTCGACGGCATGGGCGTCGCCGAGCCGAACATCTACCCCGACGGCACCAAGCGCATCATCGTCCAGATCCCGGGCATGAAGGCCGAGGACCGCGCGCGCGCCAGCGAGAACATCCGCAAGGCGGCGTTCCTGGAGTTCCGCATCGTGCACCCGCAGAACGACGAGAAGATCCGCAAGCTCTTTGAGAACCGCAAGGCCCCCGACGGCTATGAAATCGTCTCCCTCTCCGGCCAGCGCGGCGGCGAGTACTGGTACCGCACCGGCGGCAAGCCCACGCCCGAAGAGATGGCGGCCGTCCGCCGCTTCGAGCCCGTCGGCGGCTACGAGCTGCTGCTCGAGCGCGAGAAGATCCAGGGCAAGGACTACTACCGCCCGTGGTACGTCCGCAAGAACGCCGAACTCACCGGCGCCAACCTCAAGAGCGCCAACGTCGGCTACCAGCAACTCGGCCAGAAGACCGTCGAGATGTCCTTCGACTCCCGCGGCCGCAAGATCTTCGCCAAGCTGACCGCCGACCTCGCCCCCGGCGGCGCGCAGAACCCCGACCCGAACGGCCGCCGCTACCTGGCGATCGTCCTCGACAACACCCTCTACTCCGCGCCCTTCATCCGCACCTCCATCCCGGGCGGCAACGCCGTCATCGAAGGCAACTTCTCCCTCGAAGAAGCCAACGACCTCGCCCTCGTCCTGCGCGCCGGCGCCCTGCCCGCGCCGCTGACCGTCCTCGAAGAGCGCACCGTCGACCCCACCATGGGCACCGACTCCGTCAACAGCGGCAAGCGCGCCGCCGTCGTCGGCTTCGCCGCCGTCATCGTCTTCACCATCATCTACTACCACTTCGCCGGCCTCGTCGCGGCCCTCGCCCTCGCGCTCAACCTCGTCCTGCTCCCGCTGGGCATGTGGCTCGTCAGCGGCTTCTTCGGCCTCCTCGGCGGCAACGGCGCCGGCGGCAGCGCCGCGCAGCTCCCCGTGCTGACCATGCCGGGCATCGCGGGCATCGTCCTCTCCGTCGGCATGGCCGTCGACGCCAACGTCCTCATCTTCGAGCGCATCCGCGAAGAACTGCGCCTGGACAAGCGCCTCGGCGCCGCCCTCGACGCCGGCTACGACAAGGCCCTCGGCACCATTCTCGACGCCAACATCACGACCCTCCTCGCGGCCGTCATCCTCTTCTGGCAGGGCTCCGGTCCCGTCAAGGGATTCGCCATCACCCTCTCCGCCGGCATCATCGCCAGCGTCTACACCGCCGTCGTCGTCACCCGCATGGTCTTCAACTTCCTCGAAGGCCACGGCCTGCTGAACAAGATCACCATGCTCCAGTGGGTCCCCGACACCAGGATCGACTTCGTCGGCATGCGCAAGGTTTCCGCCGTCGTCTCCATCCTCCTCCTCGCCGTCAGCATCGCCATCGGCGTCAAGCGCGGCGCGGCGAACTTCGGCGTCGACTTCACCGGCGGCCAGCAGCTGACCCTCGCCTTCGACCAGAAGGCCGAAGTGGACGCCCTGCGCAACGCCCTCGAAGGCGCGGGCGTCAAGAACCCGTCCATCCAGTACCAGCGCCTCGGCCAGGGCGAATCCGAGAACGAAGTCCTCGTCCTCAAGGTCGCCTCCGCCGAAGAAGGACAGCTCGTCAGCGACACCCTCGCCGGGCAGTTCGCCGACAGCCACTTCGAGCTGCGGCAGGAAGACACCGTCGGCCCGCAGGTCGGCCGCGAACTCCAGAAGAGCGGCACCATCGCCCTCGTCCTGGCGCTCATCGGCATGATCATCTACATCACCATCCGCTTCGAGTTCTCCTTCGCGATCGGCGCCGTCGTGGGCCTCCTGCACAACATCCTGCTGACCATCGGGCTCTTCTGCCTGTTCGGGCGGCAGCTGACGATGATCAGCATCGCGGCCCTGCTGACGGTGCTCGGCTACAGTGTCAACGACACCATCGTCGTGTTCGACCGCATCCGCGAGACGCGCAAGTTGCGCGGCGGCAAGCTCGACGCCGGGATCGCCAACGAAGCCATCAACGGCACCCTCGCCCGCACCTTGCTGACGAGCGTGACGACGCTGCTGAGCCTTGCGGCGCTGATGATCTTCGGCAGCGGCGACATCTTCGACTTCGCGTTCGCGCTGTTCATCGGCGTGATCGTGGGCACCTACGCCTCGGTCTTCATCGCGACCCCGGTGATGCTGGCGATCCACCCCAAGACCCAGCTTCCCGCCGCGACGGCCCCCGCCGCCCCCGCGAAGAAGTCCAAGAAGTAATTCCCCGGGACATATCCCCCCGCGAACGGCCCGCCCTCCCCCGGCGGGCCGTTCTGCATTCCTTCACCGCTCCTGGGCGGAAGCGGGAAGCATCTCCGCTGAGTGCAAGGTCCCACATCGAACGCGGTCCGGAATGAAGGGGAAAACTCCGATGGGTACCCGTCGGAGTTGTTTTCTTCCGGCAAGCGGACGTTCGGGGCGAGGTCTCCCCAGTGGAGATATTGCACAACCCGGCGAGTCTCCCGAACGGGGAAAATCCCGGAAAATTCGCTTGCATGGAGGGGAAAGAAGGTTATAGTGTCCCGGAAATCGCGCGATGGCGCGGTCCGGGGCGTGGCTCAGCCTGGTAGAGCGCTTGGTTCGGGACCAAGAAGTCGCTGGTTCAAATCCAGTCGCCCCGACTCCCTTCTTTCCCCGCATGACGCGGGGTTTTCGGTTTTCCGGCCCGCCGCCGGGAGGAACGCGAAAGGAAAGACGATGAGCGAACTGAGCGGTACCATCCAGAGCGCCGACTGGAAGTCGGAAAAGCATGCGCCCATGATCGACGCGCCCGCGGAAGTGCGGGCGGGAGAGGTCTTCACGGCGACGGTCCACCTGGGGGCGGCGATCGCGCATCCGAACACGCCGCAGCACCATATCGCGTGGATGGCCCTCTACTATCTCCCCGAAGGCGGCCGCCAGGCCATCGAGCTGGCCCGCGCCGAATTCGCGGCGCACGGCGCGTCGATGACCGGCGAGCCGGGGCCCGCGGTGTCGCAGCCGCGCTTCTCGGCGGACGTCCAGCTGGCGAAAGGCGGCATCCTGCAGGCGCTCGCCTACTGCAATCTGCACGGCCTCTGGCAGTCCTCCCGACCCATCGGGGTGGTGCCGTGATCCCGGGCGCGGACCCGTCGGCGGTGCGCATCGCGGACGTGGCTTTCCTGGACGCGCTCTGCCGGGAGGCGGCATCCTCTCCGCGCCTGCGGAAGAACTCGAACCTGCACGCCTCCAACGACTATCCCTGCCACCGGCTCTTCAACGCCCTGCAACCGGGCACCTACGTCCGGGCCCACCGCCATCTGGAGCCGACGAAGGACGAGACCCTGGTGCTGCTGCGAGGCGCGATGCTGGCGGTGTTCTTCGACGACGCCGGGACCGTGGTGCGCCGCGAGACGCTGCGCCCGGGAATGGCGGTGGACGTGCCGCACGGCACGTGGCACACCTTCGCCTGCCTGGAACCGGACACGGTGTTCTTCGAGGCCAAGGCCGGCCCTTACGTGCCCATGACGCCCGACGAGGCCGCGCCGTTCGCCCCCCCCGAAGGCGACCCGGCCGCCCCTGCCTTCCTCGCTTCCATCCTCGCCGGCGCCTGACACGGAGCTTCCGGGCTCCTTGTGTTTTCCCATGGGGTAGGGCGGCCGTTCCCTGCCCGCCGGAACCAGTCATTCCGACAGAACGTGCCGGAGATGCGCGAGCTCCCCGAGCGGTTCGAAAACGGCGGGGCGGCGGTGGATCCGGACTGTTGCGGGCTTTCGTGGGCCTACGGGCCCTGTTTCCTCAATGAGACGTGGGAGAAGGACCGGCTGGTGGACAGCGTCTGGAAGGACTCCGCCAGGCCGGACGGTCCATAAGCGGGGGGCGGCACGGGGGGAATGTTCATGGACGGGAATGTGGTGTGCAAAGGGGGATTTTGTTGGGGGTTCCCGTAATTGCAAAAGACAGGACGGAGTGCGGGAAGCCGTGCAAGGGGAGGGGATTTTTTCGGGGGGGGCGAAGGGCCGCGTCAGGGGGCGGCGGGGAAGTCGGAGCCGTAGAGGAGGGGGACGTTGTGCTTGAGGGAGAGGGTGCGGATTTCGCGGAGGGTGTCGTCGCGGCCCGTCAGGATGTGGTCGTTGATCAGGCGGTAGATCTTCTGCATGACCCATTCGCGGCGGATGCCTTCGCCGCCGGGTTCCGCGTCGGCGAAGTCGAGCGAGAAGACGATGTCCTTCTTGCGGGTGCCGCTGTCGCCGAGGATGCGCAGGACGGCGTTCTTCTTGGTGGCGGGGCAGCGGCCGACGAGGCGGAGGGGGCGGTCGAGGTAGAGGTGGGTCAGGCGGGGGGGATAGACTTCGGCGTCGGAATCGGCCGCGAAACGGTAGTCGAGGCCTGTCAGGACGGGGCGGGAGAGTTCCTTGCCGGCGCGGGCGACCATGGAGGGGATTTCTTCGCGCAGGGGCTGGATCCACGCGCCGCCCCGGTTGTCGTGGGCGAGGAGGTCGAGGAGGAAGCGGTTGACGCGGTCGCCGGCGCCGATGGTGAAGACGGAGACGTTGCCGTCGTTGAGTTTGCTGAACTGGGCGATGATTTCGGAGGAATCGACGGTGCCGGCCGTGGGACGTCCGTCGGTCATCAGGACGACGATCATCGGGCGGGCGGGGTCGCGCGGCAGCTTGAGGATGCGCTGGAGGGGGCGGAAGAGGTCGGTGGCGCCGCGGGCGCGCATGTCGTCGGTGAATTCCACGGCCTTGGCCAGGGATTCGGTGGTGACGGGCTGCCAGGCGTCAAAGCAGAGGACGGGCTCGTCGCTGTAGCGCATGATGTTGACGCGGTCGGCGGTGGTCAGGGTGCGGAGGTAGGCGACGATGCCTTCCTTGAAGAAATCGAGCTTGGTGCGGGTGATGCTTTCGGAGCAGTCCTGGACGAGCAGGACGTCCTTGGGCACGACGGGCAGCTGGGAGACGCCGCCGCGGCGGATTTCGGCTTCGAAGTAGATGGCGTCGTCTTCGTCGGTGGCGCGGTAGGTGCTGACGGCGACTTCGAGGGCCTGTTCGAGGGGGGTGACGTCGGTGACTTCGGCGGGGGTCTCGTCGAGGAGGGCGGCGGGGGAGGGGATGGCGTCGGCGGCGGGCACGGGGTCGGCGTCGGCGGGGGCGGCCGCGGCCGACGCGGAATCGGCGGCGTTGGCGGCGAGGAGGTCGGCGAGGATGTCGACGGGGGCGGGCTCGGCGCCGGAGGGATCGAAGAGGGGTACGGAGAGGGAACCGGTGCCGGTGCCGCCGCCGCCGCCGGGCGCACGTCCGGTTTCCGCCGCGGCGGCCGCCGCCGCCGCGATGGCGGCGGAGCGGGCGGGCAGGGTGATGTCGGGGGCGCCGGTGACGCGCGGGAGGGAGGCGACGACGGAGCGCGGCAGGGCGTCGAGTTCGCGGGTGGCCTGGATGCGCTCGATTTCGAGGATTTCCTGGCGGTAGTCGGCGTCGTAGAAGGCGGTCGAGGGCTCGGGCAGCGGCGCGGCGGCTTCGGAGGGCGCGGTCGGGGCGAAGGCGC
>CACXEY010000064.1 GCA_902766695.1 uncultured bacterium | reverse complement strand
GAGGTTCTTCATCATGATGTTCGCCGCGTTCTTGGCGCGGGTGAAGCCGGTCTCGACGAGCGCGAAGCCCGCCTGCATCATGAAGACGAGGATGGCGGCGACAAGTGTCCAGACGACGTCGAGGTTGTGTTGAACGAGTTCGGGGGTCATGGTGGGTTCTAGGTTCGAGAGTTGGTAGGGTGGGAAGTTCGAAGCCGCCTGCGGCGGCGTTCGAGGCGCGTTGCGCGTTCGAGGGTTCGAAGCCGCCTGTCGGCGGCGTTCGAGACGCGTTGCGCGTTCGCAAGCTAGCCGATCGCGGCGGGGCCGCGCTCTCCGGTGCGGATGCGGACGCATTCGTCCATGGGGAGGACGAAGATCTTGCCGTCGCCGATGTCGCCGGTGCGGGCGCCTTCGACGATGGCCTGGATGGTCGGTTCGACGAAGTTGTCGTTGACGGCGATCGCCAGGCGCATCTTCTTGTGCAGGGTCACTTCTTCGGTGGCGCCGCGGTACATGTGGACGTAGCCGCCCTGCTGGCCGCAGCCAAGGGCGTTGGTCACGGACATCTTGTAGATTTCGCGCGTGAACAGGGCCTGTTTGACGGCGTTGAGGCGGTCGGGTTGGATGTAGGCGATGATGAGTTTCATGGTTTTTGATGCGGGTTTCCGGGATTTGGGGTTTTCGGGGGAAATGCCGATTGCAATCGAATGCACTCGAATGCAGTCGATTGCAATCGGGCTGCGGGGCGCGCGGGACGCGCGCTCAGTAGACGAAGAGCATCTCGCGGTACTTGGGGAGCGGCCAGAGGGCGTCGTCCACTTCGTGTTCGAGGGCGTCGGCGGCGGAGCGTACGGCGGCCATCGCGGCGAGGATGCCGGCGGGGGCGCCGTCGGCCAGCGCGGCTTCGAGGTCGGCGCAACCGGCGGAGAGGGCGTCGAGGCCGCGGCCCAGGGCGTCGGCACGGGCGCGGAGGGCCGAGGAGCCGGAGTCGAGGGCGGCGGCGGCGGCGCGGGAGAGGGCCTGCGCGGCGGCGGAGTAGGCTTCCGAAGCGGCGGGGAGGATCATGCTCTTGGCGATTTCGAGGGCGATGCCGCCTTCGATGGCGATCTTCTTGCCGTATTCTTCGAGGGCGATCTCGTGGCGGGACGCCATCTCGGCGGCGGAAAAGACGCCGTACTTTTCGACGAGCACCTGGTTCTCCTTGGCGAGCAGCGGCGCCAGGGCGTCGGGGGTCGCGACGAGGTTCGGGAGGCCGCGGCGGGCGGCTTCGCCGGCCCATTCGGGGGCGTATCCGTTGCCGTTGAAGATGACGCGGGAATGTTCGCGCAGGATGGTGCGCAGGACTTCCTGCAACGCCGCGTTGAAGCGGTCGGGGGGGACGTCCTGGAGCTTGTCGGCGATCCAATCAAAGCTCTCCGCGACGATGGTGTTCAGGAACATGTTCGCCGCCGCGCAGCTCTGCGAGGAGCCGGGCGCGCGGAACTCGAACTTGTTGCCCGTGAAGGCGAAGGGGGACGTGCGGTTGCGGTCCGTCGCGTCGCGCGGCAGCGCGGGGAGGGTGTCCACGCCGACGCGCAGGGTGCCCGGCGCCGCGGCGTGGCCCGTGCCGCCGCCCTGCAAGGTCGCCAGCACGTCCGCGAGCTGGTCGCCCACGAAGATCGAGATGATCGCCGGCGGGGCCTCGTTCGCGCCCAGGCGGTGGTCGTTGCCCGCGCCGCAGGTCGTCGTGCGCAGCAGGTCGGCGTGCTTGTCCACCGCCCGCACGATCGCGCAGAGGACCGTCAGGAAGATCGCGTTCTGCGCCGGGTCGCTGCCCGGGTCGAGCAGGTTCTTGCCGCCGTAGGCGATCGACCAGTTGTTGTGCTTGCCGCTGCCGTTGACGCCCGCGAACGGCTTCTCGTGCAGCAGGCACACCAGGCCGTTGCGCGAGGCCGCCTGGCGCAGCACTTCCATCACCAGCATGTTGTGGTCCACCGCCAGGTTCAGCTCCTCGAACACCGGCGCGCGCTCGAACTGCGCCGGAGCCACCTCGTTGTGGCGCGTCTTCGCCGGGATGCCCAGGCTCCAGAGTTCGTCCTCCACTTCCTGCATGAACTTCAGGATGCGCGGGCGGATGGCGCCGAAGTAGTGGTCCTCAAGCTGCTGGTGCTTCGGCGGGGGCGCCCCGAAGAGCGTCCGGCCCGTCTGCACCAGGTCCGGGCGCTGGAGGTAGAACTGGCGGTCGATGAGGAAATACTCCTGCTCGGGGCCGAGCGTCACGCGGACGGTCTTTTCGGGGCGGCCGAACGCGGCCATCAGGCGGACGGTCGCCTTCTTGAGCGCCTGGATGGAGCGCAGCAGCGGCGTCTTGCGGTCGAGCGCCTCGCCCGTGTACGAGCAGAACGCCGTCGGGATGCACAGCGTCGCCCCGTTCGCGTGGCGCTTGATGAACGCCGGGCTCGTCGGGTCCCACGCCGTGTAGCCGCGCGCCTCGAACGTGCTGCGGATGCCGCCCGACGGGAACGACGACGCGTCCGGCTCCCCCATCACCAGGTTCTTGCCCGAGAACTGGAACACCGCCCCGCCGGCCGGCGCCGGGTCCAGGAACGAGTCGTGCTTCTCCGCCGTGCCGCCGGTCAGGGGCATGAACCAGTGCGTGTAGTGGGTCGCGCCGCGGTCGATCGCCCACTCCTTCATGCCGTGGGCGACGGCGCCCGCGATGGAGGGATCGAGCGGCGCACCGGCGTTGACCGTCGCGAGCAGCTTCTCCGCGACGTCCTTCGGCAGGTACTCGCGCATCGCGGGCTCGCCGAAGACATCCGCCCCGTAGCCGTCGGGGGAGGCCGGTGCGGCGGGGGAGGGCGCCGCGGTCGGACGCGCGGCGATGGCGTGTATGGCGTGGTTGCGGTTGCAGTTGCTCATGGTCATGTCCTTGGGTTGTGCGCCCCGGGGCGGGGCGCGGTGGTTTTGGTGTTCTATAAGCAGGAGCCGTGCCAAGTCGCGCGGGGTGCCGCGCTCCTCCCCGCCGCAACAAGCCCCAACCCGCTTCTCTCCAACACATTGCATCCGCACCACTTTCGCGGCATCCTTGTCTTGCGGGGCCGCCCCCGTGCGGCCCCTCCTTTTCAAAAAACGAAAACCAAGCCCCAAACCACCCCCATTTTTTGAAACCACATTTCAAAAAACGAAAAACCCCCTTGCCCCCCGCCCCCTCCCCGCGCTACACTCCCGCCCCATGACCCGACCCACCCCAACCGAATCCCCCGAAATCGCCCTGTTGCGCGAAGTGACCACCGCCGTCGCCCGCGGGCGCGACGTCGCCAAACTCCTCGAAGATGTCATCGACATCCTCGAAAAGCGCCTCGGCATGCTCCGCGGCACCGTCACCCTCCTCGAAGGCGACGAACTGCACATCGTCGCCTCCGCGCGCATCCTCAACGCCGAAGAGCGCGCCTTGGGCCGCTACCGCATCGGCGAAGGCATCACCGGGCTCGTCGCCAAGACCGGCCGCACCGTCGTCGTCCCCGACGTCCGGCGCGACCCCCGCTTCCTCAACCGCACCCGCACGCGGCGGAACACCGACGCCGTCTCCTTCGTCTGCGTCCCCCTCGTCCACCACGGGCAGGTCGTCGGCACCCTGTCCGCCGACCGCGACATCCGGCCCGGCGCCCGCCCCCTGGCCGGCGACGTCGCCCTCCTCGAAATCGTCGCCAACGCCGCCGCCGAAGCCGCCGCCGCCTGCCGCCGGCAGCGCGCCGAACGCGACGCCCTCGAAGGCGAAAACCGCCGCCTGCGCGCCCTCCTCGGCGACAACCCCGGCAACCTCGTCGGCAACTGCCCCGCCATGAAGCAGGTCTACGAACAGATCCGCCTCGTCGCCCCCTCCGACGCCACCGTCTTGGTCCGCGGACCGAGCGGCACCGGCAAGGAACTCGTCGCCCGCGCCATCCAGTCCCTCTCCCCGCGACAGGACAAACCCTTCATCGTCCTCAACTGCGCCGCCTTGCCCGAGGCCCTCGTCGAGTCCGAACTCTTCGGCCACGAACGCGGCGCCTTCACCGACGCCCGCGACCGCCGCATCGGCCGCGCCGAAGCCGCCGACGGCGGGACCCTCTTCCTCGACGAAATTGGCGACCTGCCCTTGCCGCTCCAGGTCAAACTCCTCCGCTTCCTGCAGGACCGCACCTTCTCCCGCGTCGGCTCCAGCGAAGAACGCCGCAGCGACGTCCGCATCCTGGCCGCCACCAGCCGCAACCTCGAAGACATGATGTCCCGCGGCCTCTTCCGCGAAGACCTATATTATCGCATCAACATCTTCCCCATCGCCCTCCCGCCCCTGTCCACGCGCGGCGACGACGTCCTCCTGCTGGCCCGGCACTTCCTCGCCCGCCTTTCCGCCAAATACGGAAAGACCGTCGACCGCATCTCCCCGCCCGCCGCCGACATCCTCCTCGCGCACCCCTGGCCGGGCAACGTCCGCGAACTGGAGAACTGCATCGAACGCGCCGTCCTGACCGCGCAGGACGACTGCATCCACACCTACAACCTCCCTCCGGCCCTGCGCGACGCCGCCCCCGCCGAAGACCCCGCCGCGCCGGGTGCCCCCCTGACCCTGGCCGCCCAACTGGCTGCCCACGAACGCCAAATCCTCTCCTCCGCCCTCCGCCGCCACAACGGCAACCGCAGCGCCGCCGGCCGCGAACTCGGCGTCACCCCCCGCATGATGACCTACCGCCTCGCCAAGGCCGGCCTCTCCTGAGCGGTGCGGAACCCGGAACGGGGGAGGGGACTATCCGGCGGGAGCGCCCGACAAGGAATCGCAAGGTTTTCTCCGGACGACTCCCCAGTCATTGTCCATGACCGGGATTCCATGGTTGGTCCCGCTCCATTCCCCGGAGGACCAAACTTTTTTTCCAATCGTTGGAAAACGGGCGGGATTTTCTTCCGTCGGCCGGCAACCCACCCGCCCTGCATCCGTTGCGCCGGTAGAACGTTTTTCCTTCCGGGCTTTTGCCGGATTGCCCCCCTGCCGCGGGGGGTGTAGGCTGACCATCAACAAAAAATGTCCGCCCCGGCGGACGCATCGACAGAGAGGAAGCGCATCATGAGAAAATGGTTGGGCATTGCATTGGCCGGGCTCGTCGCCCTGGCTTGGACGGGTACGGCACGGGCGGAAACGAAGTACGCGCTGTGCGTGGGCATCAACGAGTACAAGAGTCCCGGAAATGATTTGACTGGATGCGTGAATGATGCGTCATATTTTTACACGAACCTGGTGGAACGCGGCGGGTGGCTGCAGGCGAACACCACCAAGCTGCTCAACCAAAACGCGACGAAGAATGCCATCCGGAAAGCCATTTCGAATTGCGCGGCAAAAGCTGTTTCCGGCGACACGTTTGTTTACCAGCACTCCTCGCATGGAGGACAGAACAGCGGTCGGTCGGTGTTCCTTTGTACCTACGACGGCTACTACGAGGACACCGAACTGGCGACCGACCTGCGGTCGTTCGCCGCAGGCGTGAAAGTGGTTGTCGTGGTGGACGCCTGCCACTCCGGCGGACTGTTCATGGGCGACTCCGGCAAGGCCCGGCGGGCGGCCGCGGAGTTCGACCTGGCCGGCCGCGTCACGGAACTGATGAACGCCGACCGGGCACGGCGCGCGGCGCGCGGCGAAGCGGTGGAAAAGTCGCTTTCCGCCAAAGAAATCGGCTGGGTCACGGCCGCCAACTACACCGAATCCTCCCTCGATGGCGGCTTCTACGAGTCGGACGAGTGGCTGACCAACCCGACCTATGGTGACGATGACTACGACGAGGACACGGGGTACCCGGACTCCTACAAGCTGGGCGGCGTCTTCCTCGGCTCCTTCACCTGGAGCTGGTGGAATGGCACCTGCGACTCGAACAGCCTCGGCGACGGCGACGAATACGCCGACGCCTACGAATGCTGGAAGGATGCCAGCGATTTCTGCACGAAGATCGACAAGTTCTGGGATGTGAGCGGCTACAGTTTCACGCCGCAGTGCACCAACGTCGCGGTCCTGCGCAGCGTCGAACTCGGCTGGGCGGGCAAGGAGGAACCCAGCGGGCTGCGCTTCGCGAAGATGGGCGGGCTTGAGGCCGCGGTCGGCTCTCCCGTTTCCTGCACGCTGGTGGCGACCAATACCGACGGGACGGCGGCGAGCGTCACCTACGCGGTAGCCTCGGCAACGGCACCGGCTTCGACGTATACGCTCGAGGGGGACGTCTTCACCTTCACACCGGCCGCCGATGGTGCCTTCTCCTTCGGGTTCACCGCGGTCGACGCGAACACCGGCAACACGGCCAAGGGCAGCCTGGACGTCACGGCCGTCCTCGCGGCACCAGCCGGCTTGGTCAACAGCGGCATCACGGCCTCCTCCTTCACCGCGAACTGGGACGCGACGCCCGGCGCGGCCTCCTACCTCCTCGACGTGTCCAGCTCCGACTTCGGCGCCAAGGCCGCCCCCAAGGCCGACGACGCGCTTCTCAGCGAGAACTTCGAGGCCTTCTCGGGAACCTCCGCCGACCGCTCTTCCAACTTGGATGAATACTTGGTCGGCACCGGCTGGACCGGCAGCAAGGTCTTCGAAAACGGCGGCTCCGCCAAGCTCGGCTCCGGCAGCTACGATGGCTGGATCGCCACCCCCGAACTCGACCTCTCCTCGGGCGGCTCCGTCTCCTTCCTTTTGGCCCAATTTAAGACCGACGCCAACACCGTCACCGTCTCCATCCTCTCCGATGGCAACGAGACCGAAATCGGCTCCGTCACCCCCGGTTCCGCCGAAACCGTCGAATTCGCCATCCCCGCGGCCTCCTCGGCCACTTCCGTCAAGATCGCGACGAGCACCAAGCGCGCCATCATCGACGACCTCGTCGTCACGTCCGGCGGCGGCGCCGACGTGCTGGCCAACCAGCCGGTCGAAGGCACCAGCTACACGGTCGAAGGCCTCGAAACCTCCACTTATTACTGGCGCGTGCGCGCGGTGGGCAACGCCAAGGGGCCCTTCTCCGCGACCGAGGAAGTGACGCTCAAGTCCGACCCGTCCGCCCCGCCGAGCATCCGCAAGATCGACGACATCGAAATCGAGGTCGGCGAAACCGCCACCGCCCAGGTCAAGGTTTCCGCCCCGGACGAGGCGCCCGTGACCTCCCTGACCATCACGTCCGGCGATGCGGCCGCCACGCTCGAAGACGGCGTGTTCACCTTCGCACCCGCCGCCCCTGGCACCTACGACTTCACCATCACGGCCGTCAACGCCAACGGCCCCGCCGAAGTCTCCTTCGCGGTCGTCGCGACCCTCGCCGAGCCCGAGACGCCCGAACAGCCCACCGTGGTCGCCTCCGACAGCTTCACCGCCGTCTGGGAGGCCATTCCCGGCGCGGCCAGCTACGAACTCGTCGTCATCGAGGGCCAGGGCGGCTCCTCCGGCGGCGGCGGCAGTGGCGGCGGCTCCGGCGAAACGCTCACCGAAACCTTCGCGGGCGCCACGTTCTCGCCCGGCGGAACGAGCTACACCGCCCAGACCATTGACGGCGACTTGGGCACCTGGACGTCCTCGGAATGCCAGAAGAACGATGCCGGCCCGATTGTCCGGGCGACCGGCACGTTGACCTCGCCGTCCATCGAAAGCGGTGTCGCCGGCGTCGAACTCGACTACATTTGGCCCTACAGCGACTCCAGCACCTTCGCCATCGACCTCTATGTCAACGGCACGAAGAAAGGGTCGGCTTCCGTGACCGGCGGCACGCCTGGAACCGCGCAGTATTCGTTCGACGCCGTTTCCGGCGCGGCGACCGTCGAGTTCAAGAACACCTCGACGACCTCCAAGAAGGACCGCCCCATCTTCGACACAATCCGCATCACCACCGCGGCCAAGGCCATCGCCCGCGCGGCCGGCGACGTCGTCTTCTCGAACAACGTCGGCAACGTCACGAGCTACGACGTGACCGGCCTGCAATCCAGCACCGAGTACACCTTCGCCTTCCGCGCCATTGCCGAAAACGGCGAAACGACCGACTGGTCCGCGCCCGTGACGGTGAAGACCGACGACGGTCCCTCCGCCCCCGCCTGGTCGGCCATCCCGGCCCAGCACGCCTACGTCGGGGCGACCTTCCAGCTCGACCTCTCCGGCTACCTCTCGGGCAGCCCCACCCCGGCCGTGACCGCCGACATCGGCTCCGTCAGCGGCCTGCACTTCGTCTACGAGCCCGACGCCACCGGCCCCGTGACGGTCACCCTGACCGCCGTCAACGACTCCGGCACCGACACGGTTTCCTTCGACCTCGCGGTGGACGAGCCGCCCGTCGGCGGCAACCACTACGCCGTCATCGTCGGCTGCAACAAATACGACACGGAATACATCGACTCCAGCAGCTTCCTGAACGGTTGCGTCCCCGATGCCAACCACGTCCAGGCGCTCGTCACCTCCCGCGGCCAGTGGGATGCGGCCAACGTCGCCAAGCTCACCGACTCCTCCGCCAAGCACTCCGCCGTCCTTTCCGCCATCGCCTCCGCCGCCTCCAAGGCCGTG
>CACXEY010000063.1 GCA_902766695.1 uncultured bacterium | reverse complement strand
CCCCCTCCTCCACTGGACCCCCTACCACACCGCCACCCTCCTCCTCGCCCTCCTCCACCTCGCCGCCGTCCGCCTTGCCCTCACCATCCGGAACCCCGCCACCCGCCACGCCGCAACCCTCTTCCTGGCCAACGCCTTCTTCTGGCTCGTGCTGTTCGCAGTCCCCTACCAAGCCCGCGACGCGCGCAAATCCATGCGCGCGGCGACCCTCCGCATCGCCGCCGCTCTCCCCGCCGACACCTCCCGCGTGGCCGCCTACCACCTCGACGAAACCGCCCGCGCCCTCCTCGAATTCCACGCCGGCATCGTCCTCGCCCCCCTCGACGTCCCCTCCGCCGACAAACACTTCCCCGACCACTCCGCCTCCGCCCCCGTCATCGCGCGCGTCCTTTCCGGCACCCACCCCCGCTTCACCTCCATCCTCGCCGAAACCCACGACCCCGCCGAAATCCACTGGCCCCCCTCCGCCGAATCCGCCCGCTTCCCCCTCCCCGGCAACGGCACCCTCCATTACCTTTCCCCGCCCCCGGCCGCCCGATAGGGGAAGGCGGTTTTCTGGATTGGTTTAAGAAATAATGCGGCCGCAGTCCATTGTGCCGCCAGCCATTTCCACTGCGGACGCGCAGAAGCGCGTCCCTCCCCGTGGAGAGCGCAATGGGAGGGTCGCGCTTCCGCGCGACCTTGTGCTTGAGCAACGCCAGTGAAGCCACAGAAAAACGTAAACCGCTCCAGGCCCTTTCCAGGTTCGTCCTCCTTTGCAATCACGGGAAACACCTGCATTTCCACCCGTTTGCCCCCCCCAACCTCCTTTCCATGAACATTCCTCCCCCCGTCCCCCCGTGGCCGCCCCGCCGGCCACTCCCCTACCACGCCGGCCGTTCGCGTCCGCCGGTCCGGAAAGGCCGTGCGGGGCGCTCCGGCCGCGCCGGCCGCTCCGGATGATCCGGCCGCTCCGGGCGGGCGGGCCGCGAAGGCCGCTCGCGGACCGCAGACCGTTCGACCGCCGCGAGGGCGTCGGCGGGAAGCAGGAACTCGGCGAGCGGCCGGTAGCCGCGCTCGGCCACGAGGGCGTCCCAGGCGGCGGGAAGGCGGATCTTCACCGACGCGGAGGCACCGCCCGGCACGCACAGCACCTTGTTGCGCGACGGGTCGCCGGTCACCAGGATGGCGGTATTCCCGGACGCCATCGCGGGCACGGTTTCCATGCGGTCGAGTCCCGTCCACGCGAGCCAGGGCGGGGTCGGCGTCTCCTCCGCCCCCTCCTGCTCCGCGATGCGGCGCTCGTGCGCGGCGAGCGGCCGCCGCGCGGTATCGAGGGCGCTGCCGGGATTCCCCCAGTAGTTGGCGAAGGCGCGCTGCCCGAGCGGAATGCGCGCGGTCTCTTCCAGCGCGCGGCAGAGGGCGTCCTTGGTCGGATAGGCCTTGGCGAGGGCGGCTGCGACGCCTTCGGTCACCAGGAACGTCCGGTGCGTGCAGGGCATGCCGCTGCCGACGGCCATCTGCGACTTCTCGGTCGCATCCCAGGCCATCATGTCCTTGATGCGCTCGGCGTCGGCGGTGGCCGGCACGAGGTTGTTGCCCCAGTTGATGGAGGAGGCGGCGGTGAGGACCGAATCGCCGGGCGCGTGGCCGAGCTGGACGTGGTACGGCGCCCAGCCCGCCCGCAGCGCCGCCTCTTCGTCCTCTGCGAGGCACCAGGGCATGAGATAGCCGAAGGTCCCCATGCGGTTCTCCCGGATCCGGTATCCGCCGAGATTGAGCAGCGCGAGGTTGACGAACCGCCCGAGGACCGCGTTCGCCCCCGCGGAAATCTCCCCCTGCCCCGACTCGAAGCCCAGCTGCCGCGCGACGGGGCCGTTGAGCCACACGTACGGGGTCCAGGCGTGCGTCGAGACGAGGGTGCGGCGAAAGTTCCCGTCCTTCATCGCCTCGGCAAACGCCACCAGCAGCGGCATGTACTCCGGCGGGCAGCCCGCCATCACGCCGTTGACCGCCACGTGCCGCACCGTCGCCTCGCGCTGGGCGGGCGGAATCGCACCCAGCGACGTCTCCGGCGGCAGGTCGGTGAAGCGCAGGAATTCCGCCACCGCCTCCTCCGTCGGCGGCACGATCGGCAGCCCGTCGGTCCACCCCGAATCGAAAAACAAACGCTGGATCTCCGCCAGGGTGCCGGACAGGGCCGGGAGCGCAGGGGCGCCGGAAGCTCCGGATTTTCCGGAATCTCCGGAGGCTCCGGCCGATCCGCTCCCAGCCCCCCCCGCCCATCAGCCCGGCCTTCACCTGCGGCCAGAGCACCTTCCGCGTGTTCTCCAGCAGCACCTCCCGCGCGTGGGCGGAGAAGGCGCCCGGGTATTCCGCCACGCGCAGCTCCGCGAGCCCCGCCGCCGCCGCCGTCGCCCGCGCCTGCTCCGTGAAGCCTGGCGCGGCGATCATCACCGACGGAATCCCCAGCACCTCGGCCGCGATGCACGAGCCCGTCTCCTTCGGCGTGCACAGCCCGCACCCGCCGTTGCCGGAGACGACGGCATCGACCCCGGACTCCCGGAGCCGCCGCTGGAAGGCGTCTTTTTCGCGGCGCACCACGCCCGGACGCGGATACGGCCCGGCCGAACCGATCTCGTCCAGCAGGTACACCTTCGCCGTCGGGTATTCCGCGAGAATCAGCCGCTTGAGTTCCGGATGCGTCACGTTCGCCATGAAACTCCCGCCCACCAGCGCGATCGTCTTGCCGTCCAGCGAAGCCAGGCGCGGCGCGGGCGCGATCGGTTCCACCGCCGCTTCCGGCACCGGCGAAAGCACCTCGTACACCGCCTCCCCGGGAGCCGCCGGCGCCTCCAGTGCGCACAGGTCGTCCGTGCAGTCCGGGACGGTTGCCGCCCACGCGTTCGCGGCCAGCGCGGCCGCCACGATGCCGATGAAAACCTTCATGTCGTCTTCTCCTTTTCCTCCATCCAACGCTCCACCCCTCCCTTTATTGCACAACCCCCGGTTTTTGACCAGACTGACCCTTCTTGCAATTACGGAAAATACAGACATTTTCCACGCTTTTCCCCCATTCTCCCCACCATGAACGTTGCGGGCTGTCCCCCCCCGGACCATCTCGCCCGAAACGGATCGGTCCGGCTCGCCTCCAGCCTCATCCTTCCAGTCATATTTCATCTTATCATTATGTCACACAATAAGATAAAGCGAATTAGCCTTATTGAATTTTTTTCTTGCAAACTCATTCGGGAAGACTAATTTAGTCTCAACTAATTCAACCGGGCGCCGGGCCCTCGAAGCCGCGGCGCGCAACCATGAAAGGAATTGATACGAAGATGAAGAGCAGGATGATGATGGCGGGGGTTCTCGGGGCGGCGGTGCTGGCGGCGGGGGCGGTCGCGGCATCGGCGCAGGATGGGGCGGTGGATGGGGCGGAAGAGTCCAAGGTGCCGGAGTGGCTGGTGCCGTCGGTGGAGGTCGGCGTGGATTTCGCGTCGAGGCAGTTGACGCGGGGCTTGGTGGACAATGCGGACCCGATCCTCACGGGCAGCGCGGCGGTGGGCGTCGGGCCGCTGTCGTTCGCGGTGGCGGGGATCTTCGACACGACGGACTGGGGCGAGACGGACGGCGGGTACGGGGACCGCAAGTGGAAGTACCAGGAGCTGGACCTGACGCCCGCGCTGTCGTGGACGTTCGAGAAGGGGCTCCCCACGCCGGTGGAGGCGGAGCTCGCCTACTGCTGGCAGCACCATCCCTCGGCCACGGACGAGGAGGGGGAGGACGCGAACCCGGATACGCAGACAATCAACCTCGCGCTCGGGTTGCCGGAGGTGCCGCTGTCGCCCTCGATCGCGCTGGAGTGGGACATCGATGACGAGGAGGGGGCGGTCTACGCGGTGCTCGGCGTGTCGCACGCGT
>CACXEY010000062.1 GCA_902766695.1 uncultured bacterium | reverse complement strand
CGTCCGCCCCGTCCCCCCGCCGCCCGCATCCGCGTTCTGGGCTCATGGCACCGGCGCCCCGTCCTCATCCCCCTCGAGCACCTCCGCCATCACCGCCGCGAACCGCCCCGCCAGTTCCCGTTCCGCCTCCGCGCAGAACGCCGCATACTTCCCGAGAAACCGCTCCCCGAACGGCGTCAGCTCCGACCGCCCCCGGTCGTTTCCCCCCTTGCGCCGGACCAGGACCGCCCGCCCCAAGCCCTCCTCCGTCTGCCGCAGGATCTTGAGCGCCTTGACGTAACTCAACCCCATCCCGCGCGCCGCCTGCTGGATCGACCCCGTATCCCGGATCCGCCCCAGCAGCTCCTGCACCCCCGGACCGAAGAACTCCTTCCGCCCGCCCTTCCCCTCCCGTGCGAGCGACAACTTCAGATGCAACCCGATTCCGCGGGCCGCCGCCGTTTCCCCATCGCCTGTACCATGCTTCGCCATGCCCGCACCCTACCCCCGTCGCCCCCTCCCTGCAACGAAAAACCCGGTTACCGCGATACGACCGCTCAGAGGCGGGCGAGGGCGGCGGCGAGGACGGTGTCGGGGGAGAGGGTGGAGAGGCAGGGGGGGGCGGGGGTGGAGGGGGAGGTGGAGCAGGTGCGGGAGTGGCAGGGGCGGCAGGGGAGGGAGACGGTGAGGACGGAGGCGGGGTTGTTCCAGGGGCCGGTGCGGGAGGGGTCGGTGGAGCCGTAGATCGCCACCAGTGGGGTGCCGAGGAGGTTCGCCCAGTGGAGGGGGCCGGAATCGACGCCGATCACCAGGTCGGCGGATTGGAGTTCGGAGCAGAGGGTGGGCAGGGTGGTGTGGCCGCAGAGGTTGGTGGCGCGGTCGCCGATGGCGGCGGCCATGGCCTGTCCGGCGGCGGTGTCGGCGGGGCCGCCCAGGATGCGGATGGTACCGCCGATTTCGGCCAGGAGGCGGCGTCCGAGGGAGATGAAGTGGTCGGACGGCCAGTCTTTGGTGGTCCAGCGGGAGAAGGGGGTGAAGGCGATGCGCGGGCCGGGGTCGTCGGGGGCCGCGGCTTCGGGGAAGGTGAAGTCGAGGGGCGGCAGGGGGGGCTCTGGGGCGCCGTCTTCGGGGGGCGGGGCGACGGTGTCGATGAGGTCGATGAGTTCGTCGGTGGCGTGGCGGCGGGGGCCGTCGCGGCGGTCGGGGCGGGCGTCGTAGAGAAGGTGGGAGCCTTCGCGCGACCAGGCGGGGCCGACGCGCCAGGCGGCGCGGGAAAGGCGGGCGGCGATGGCGCTCTTCATGAGGCCCTGGAGGTCGAGGACGAGGTCGTATTGGTTCTCGCGCAGGGCGCGCCGGAAGGGAAGGAAGTCGCGGAAGAAGTGTTTTCTGGGGAAGTGGATGGTGCGGTCGACGAGGGTGCAGGCGTCGAGAAGGGGGGCGTACTCGGGCTGGACGACCCAGTCGATGGCGGCGCCGGTGCGGGCTTTGAGGAGGCGGACGGCGGGGAGGGCGTGGGCGATGTCGCCGAGGGAGGAGAGTTTGACGATCAGGATGCGCATCACGAAATTTCTTCGACGCGCTTGAGTTTGCGGGCGCGGCCGGTGGAGGGGTCGAGGGTGAGGAGGGCGCCGTGGAGGCGGACGTCGTTGGTGGCGATTTCGAATTTGCCGGGCATGCCGGTGGTGAAGCGGCGGAGGATGATGTCGGTGGTGCGGCCGATGACGGAGTCGCAGGGGCCCGTCATGCCCAGGTCGGTGATGTAGGCGGTGCCTTTGGCGGTGACGGTTTCGTCGGCGGTCTGGATGTGGGTGTGGGTGCCGAAAAGGCAGGTGACGCGGCCGTCGAGATGGTGGCGCATGGCGACTTTTTCGGAGGTGGCTTCGGCGTGGAAGTCGACGATGATGGTTTTGCAGCGGGCGGCGTTGCGCTTGAGCCAGTCGTCGATGGCCCGGAAGGGGCAGTCGGAGTTCATGGCCATGAAGGTGCGGCCGAGAAGCTGGACGAGGGCCAGGGGGCCGTCGGGGGTCTCGAGGATGGTGGCGCCGCGTCCGGGGCAGCCGGGGGGGAGGTTCAGGGCGCGGACGATGCGGGGGTCGCGGTCGAGGAGGGCCGGGGCTTCTTTCTGGTCCCAGACGTGGTCGCCCATGGTGAGGAGGTCGCAGCCGCCGGAAAAGAGTTCGTCGGCGAGGGGGGCGGTGAGGCCGCGTCCGGCGGCGGAGTTCTCGGCGTTGGCGATGACGAGGTCGGCGCGGTGGTCGGCCTTCCAGCGCGTGGCGGTGCGGGCGGTGATGGT
This sequence comes from uncultured bacterium, assembly GCA_902766695.1. Lineage (GTDB taxonomy): Bacteria > Verrucomicrobiota > Kiritimatiellia > CAIQIC01 > Lenti-01 > CACXEY01. The sequence goes on along the minus strand of CACXEY010000062.1, from coordinate 775 downwards.
GCGGCCGGGGTGGCCGACGATGTCGCCGATCAAGAGGACGTTCATGGCACGCCCTCCGGGCGTGAGTGACGAGTGACGAGTGACGAGTGACGAGTGGGCGGTGGGTCGTTTTCGGATTGATCGGGTGGGAAGCCGAAGAGGCGGGAGAGTTTGGCCTCGGATGTGGGGAGGAAACGGAAACGGCCGTTGGCGAGGATGACGTCGACGGGGATGTCGTGGGGGGCGGAGGGGATGGTGTCGGGGGGGAGGAGGCGGGAGGCGGGGCAGAGGGCGAGAAGAAGGGCGTCGGGGCACTGGGCGAGGAGGCGGTCGTAGGCGCCGGTGCCGTGGCCGAGGCGGCGGCCGGTGGCGTCGAAGGCGAGTCCGGGGACGATGACGAGGCGCAGGTCGCCGGGGCGTCCGGGTCGGGTGGTGGCGGGGTCGGGGTCGTCGATGCCGTGGGGGCCGGGGCGCCAGGTGGTTTTGTCGGGGAGGCGGCGCCAGGCGTAGGTTTTGCCGCTGGGGCGGACGGTCGGGTATTGGATGTCCATGCCGAGGCGGGCGGCGTCGGCGAAGAGGAGGTCGGTGGCGGGTTCGCCGGGAAGGGAGCGGTAGAGGGCGATGTTGAAGGCCGCCGCCCAGAGGTCGCTCGCAAGGAGGGCGCGCTGGTTGGCCAGGGATTCGGCGTCGGTGGCGCCGGGAAGGGCGCGGACGCGGGCGCGGAGGGCGGACTTGGAGGCTTGGAGGGGGGAGGAAGAGGGCGACGAAGCGACGAGACGACGAGACGACGAGGGCT
>CACXEY010000061.1 GCA_902766695.1 uncultured bacterium | reverse complement strand
GCCAAGGAACGCGAAGCCGCCGCCGCCCGCGAAGCCGCCGAAGCCCGCGCCGCCGAACAGGCCGCCGCCGAGCAGACCCGCCTCGCCCAGGCCCAGGCCCTCCAGGCCGCCAACGACGAAGCCCGTTCCAAGATCCAGCAGGCCGAGTCCCGCATCGCCGCCCTCGCCGCCCAGCTCGCCACCCTCACCGAAGACTCCCGCAAGGCCCGCGCCGAAGTCGAACTCCAGGCCCGCGCCGCCGACGAAAAAGCCGCCGAACGCGCCGCCCGCGACGAAGCCGCCCGCAAGGAACGCGAGGCCGCCGAAACCCGCCTCCGCGAAGAAGCCGACCGCCGCCAGGCCCTCGAAGAACAACTCAAGCAGCGCGACGCCGAAGCCGCCGCCGTCCGCGCCGAAGCCGACCACAAGATCGCCGAAGAATCCGCCGCCCGCCTCCGCGCCGAAGAAGAGTACCAGGCCTCCCTCGACGCCGCCCGCAAGGCCCGCGAAGAAGCCGAAGCCCTCGTCGCCTCCACCGAAGAGCGCCGCTCCCGCATCGAAGCCAAACTCCGTGCCAAGGAACGCGAAGCCGCCGCCGCCCGCGAAGAACTCGACGAACGCATCGCCCAGTGGTCCACCCAGGTCGCCCAGTCCGCCGAATCCGCCCAGGCCTCCCTCGACCAGCTCAAGCGCGAACACGACGAAGAACTCGCCCGCGTCCGCCGCGAAGCCGAAGAAAAAATGAAGGCCGCCCTCGCCGACCAGGAAAAACGCTTCCGCGAAGAACTCCGCCGCGTGAAAGGCAAGGCCGCCGAAGCCTCCGACCTCGCCTCCGGCCTCTTCGCCGCCGTCCCCGCCGCCAGCCCCGCCCCCGCCAAGAAACCCGACGCCTATCCTCCCCTCGCCGAACCCGTCCGCCCCAAACCCGCCCCCGCCGCCGTCCAGTTCCCAACCCTCGCCCCCGACCCCAAGAAGCCCGCCCCCGCGCCCGCCCCCTCCCCGGCCCCGAAAGCCAAGCCCGCCCCCAAGCAACCCGCCCCGTCCCCCCGCCGCCGCATCCCCTGGCAAATCTGGCGCACCCTGGCCATCATACTCGTCCTGGTCGTCCTCCTCGTCTTCGGCATCCGCGCCTGCCGCAACCACCGCCCCGCCGCCCCGGCCACGCCCGAAACCCCGGCCGCCGAAGCCGCCGCTCCCGCCGCCCCCACCGCCCCCGTGACCTCCACCCTCCTCGACGTCCCCGAACCCTACCTCGACTGACCGCCATGAAACGCAAACGCATGAACCTCCCCAACACCCTGACCGTCAGCCGCCTGGTCGCCGCCGCCATCGTCATGCTGGCGATGGCCATCCCGTTCCCCTTCTCCACGACCCTCGCCTTCGTCCTCTTCCTGGCCGCCTCCATCACCGACTACCTCGACGGCCACCTCGCGCGCGGCAAATACGGCATCACCGCCTTCGGCAAACTCATGGATCCGCTGGCCGACAAAGTCCTCGTCTGCGCCGCCTTGGTCGGCTTCGTCGGCATCCACCTCCCCAACGAGCCCGACTACTCCGTCGTGCCCGCCTGGGTCGTGGTCGTCATCATCGCCCGCGAATTCGCCGTGACCGGCCTGCGCCTCCTCGTCGCGACCAGCGACGACTCCCGCCGCATCGTCGCCGCCAACACCTGGGGCAAACTCAAGACCGTCTGGCAGATCGTCGCCATCTGCGCCACCTTCCTCCTCCTGGCGGCGCGCCTCGACTTCATCCCCGCGCTCTTCCCGGCCCTCGACGCCGACGCCGCCTTCCTCCGCACCTACGACCACCTTTTCATCATCGTCTCCTGGGTCCTCTCCACCCTTGTCGTCCTCATCACCCTCCTCTCCGGCATCAAGTACTTCAAGGACCACTGGGACCTCGTCACCCGCGAGATGTAACCCATACGCGCCTCCCCGCCGCCATGAACGAGAATTTCACCGTACGCGACTTCGCCGCCTTCTGCGCCGCCCGCCATCCGCCCTACCAGCGGAACTATTACGCCATGTATTCCAGCTGGTGGGACGGCATCACCACCGACCCGAATCTCATGGTCATCCCGGTCGACGACCACATGGTCCACCGCGGGGACGGCCTCTTCGAGACCTTCAAGTGCGTCGGCGGATGCGCCTACAACCTCTCCGCCCACTGGGACCGCCTCGAACGCGGCGCCGGACGCATCCGCCTGCCCGTCCCGTGGCCCCGCGCCGAACGCAACCGCATCCTCGCCGCCGTCCTGCGGGCCGGCCGGCACCGGGACGCGCTCATCCGCGTCTTCGTCTCCCGCGGGCCCGGCGGACATTCCGCCAATCCCCTCGAGTGCCCGGAGCCGCTGCTCGCCATCCTCGCGATCCGGCTGGGAATTCCCTTCATGGTGGCCCATCCCGGCGGGGCGCGCGTGGGGCTGAGCGACATTCCCGTCAAGCCGGACTTCTTCGCCCGCGTCAAGAGCGTCAACTACCTCCCCAACGCCCTCATGCGGCGGCAGGCCGTCGAGCGGGGACTCGACTTCGTCCTCTCCCTGGACCCGGACGGATGCGTCGCGGAACTCCCCACCGAGAACTTCGGCATCGTCACCCCCGATCGGCGGCTCCTCATCCCCCAACCGGACCACATTCTCGCCGGCACGACCATGCACCGGGCGGCCCTGCTCGCGCGGACGTTTCTCGTCCCCCGCGGCATCCTCGCCGCCGTGGAGGAGGCCCCCATCCCCCTCGACCTCGCCCGGAGCGCTCCAGAGATGTTCGTCTTCGGCACGACGCCCGACGTCACGGCCGTGACCGAATTCGACGGCCACCCCGTCGGCGGCGGCCGCCCCGGGCCCGTCTTCGACGCCCTCTCCCGCGTCTTCGCCGCCGACCTCCGCCACCCCGCGATGCTCACGCGGCTCTGGCCCTGAACCTCCTTCCGCCCCTCTCCCTCCCCCCTCCTCCCGTTCGCGCCCCGGATATCTTGTGCAATCACGTGAAACCCGTGAAATTCCCTCCGTTTCCTCCACCTTCCCCTCCATGAAAACACGCCTCCTCTGGGGCCACCAGCGGCCCTGACACGCCGAACCCCCGTGCAGGTGAATGCACGGGGATTTGCAGGCGGGAGGAATGGGAGAAAGGCTACCGGCCGGTGCGGAAACGGCGGGCGATGGAGGCGGCACGGGCGGGGGTGCAGGCGGGGGAGAAGTGGAGAGGGTGGACACGGCGGGCACGGGAGAGGCGGGCGGCGTCGATGGCGTCGCGCCAGGAGCTGTGGCCCCATCCGCGGTGGGCGGGGAGTTCGGAGGGGAGGAAGTGGCAGTCGAACCAGAGGTCGCAAGCGCCGCGCGCGAAGTCGGCGAAGGCCGCGCGGTCGGCGGGGGACATGAGGGCCCATTCGATGTCGGTCGCCAAGACGAGGCTTTCGCCGGTGGCGGGTTCGTCGATGCGGATGGCGTGGCATCCGTCGGGGTGGGCGACGGGGTGGAACGCGACGGTGAGGGCGCCGTGGACGTGCGGTGTGCCGGGCGTGGCGAGGGCGAAGGGGGCGGTGGTCGCGGGGACGGGCCAGACGGGCGGGGAGTAGACGCGGGAGAGGATGGAGGCGGCGTCGGGGCGGGCGGACAGGATGCCGGACAGGCCGCAGGGGGCGAGCAGGGGCAGGCCGAGGAGGTGGTCGAGGTGGAAGTGGGTCAGCGCAAGGAGGGCGCCGGGGCGCAGGCGGGGGAGGAGGTTCTTGGTGCCGGTGCCGGCGTCGAGGAGGATTTGGGTGGAGCCGTCGGAGGATTCGACGAGGAGGGAGATGGTGGCCCCGGAGACGGGGTCGGTGGTGGGGACGGGATAGGAGCCGCGGAGGCCGCCGGGGATGGTTTTCATGGCATCATTTCTGTGTGAGGTTCCAGATGGCGTCCCAGGCGCCG
>CACXEY010000060.1 GCA_902766695.1 uncultured bacterium | reverse complement strand
GCCAACGCCGTCAACGCCTATGCCAAGGCGGGCGAAGGCAACGCCGCCAAGGTCGACAAACTCATCAAGACCGCCCTCCAGTACTGCGACGGCAACGAAGACGCCGCCGCCGTCGTCGCCAGCCGCATCGACACCATCCTCGTCACCAACACCGCGACCCTCCGCACCATCGACCAGGTCCGCGAACGCGTCCAGGCCCTCGCCGCCAACTACGCCGAACTCAAGACCCTCGCCAAGGACGACCCCGCCCTCTACGAGGCCGGCAAGCGCATGATGGCCACCATGGGCGGCAAGACCCTGCCCCCCGGCATGATCGGCAAGCTCGTCGTCGCCGCCGCCAACGCCAAGATCGACGCCATCCGCAAGCTCGGCCCCCGCTCCACGGGCGCCGACATCCACCGCGCCGTCACCCAGCTGCGCGACAACCTCGTGTCGGCCATGGACGCGTCCGGCGCCGAGCAGGAGGCGGGCGGCCCCGACGAAAAAGGCGCCTGCCGCAACTTCCTCGCCGCCGTCATGATGAACCGCTGCGGCAGCGCCCTGCGGAACATGCAAGGCGCCTTCGGGGGCGAAACCGCCTCCAAGCTGATGGCACTCTACCTGTCCATCTCGAACGGCGAACAGAACGACGAAGACCTCTCCCACCAGGCCCGGATCGAACTCGAGAACCAGGGCGGCTCGCACATGACGCACCTGGGCATCCTGAAGGATGCCATCGACATGGCGGTCGACGGCCAGCGCGGCGCCTCCATCGACCCCTACCGGGACGACTTCGACGCCGACACCATCGACGGCCCCCAAATCCTCGACAACCTCATCAACCTCGCCACCCGCTGAGCGGGTGCAGGGGCGGGGTGCCCGCCATGACGAGTTGGGGGGACGGCGGCGGCCGCGGTGGCGGCCGTGACCGTCCCCCTCTCCATCTTCCCCTCCCCCGAACGCCGCCGCATTGCCGTCGACTGCGCCACCTCCGCTCCCGTCGCCCCCCGCCCCCGCCCATGGAAGTCACTCGGCGGCCACGGGCTGGAGACGGATGAAACCGGCCGGGCTGTCTGGGAAGGGGAAGGTGATGGCGTCGGTGCCGCCGGTGCCGTTGACCGGTGCGGAGACCTGAGTCCAAAGCACAGGCAATGCGACCAGGTTCGTGCAGACGGCGTAGGCCCACCGGTTGGAGAGAATGGAGGCGTCGAGGGCGATTTCACCGTCGGACACGGAGACGTTGCCGGGGACGAGCCGCGGCGGGACCTGGAGGGGCGGGACGGGTTGGCTTTCATGGGTGCCGCAGTTCCCGCACTGCCGGACGCGGAGGCCGGGGTGGGCCGCATCCGGGGCGACGACGGTCTGCCATTCGCCATAGGCGTGGCTGACGCCTCCGGCCTGGCTGAGGGCCTCGCCGAGAAGCAGGCGCGCCCGCACTGGCCGTCCCCCTCGCGAACGTGCTGGACGAGCGCGCCATCATGGACTTCCCCTGCGGGCGGCCCATTGCGGAAAAGCGGCTGCCCACTGGGGGCGCGGGCGTCCCGCCCGCGTGGTGCCTGGAGAGCGGAAACAATCGAAAAAGCCAATGTTTTCCGTAATCTCACGCCACATCCCCCCTGGGAGGTGCGGCTTTCCAGCCGCGCCCTGGCGGATGAAGAACGATCGGGATGAGGGCGGAGAGAATCGACATGAATCTCTCGAATGCCGCTTCGCGGACACGAAAGGCTTGGAAGGAGGAAGAAATCAACATTGAGAACCATGAAACCCGCTTCGCGGACAGGGAGGCCCGGAGAGCGGATGGAAGGCCATCCCGGAGCGCGCGCGGAAAGAAAAAAGCGCCCTCAAGGAGGACGCTGGTAAAAGGCTTTTCTATCTGACGTGACGCTGACGCGCAGGGGTCAAATCTGCCTTAATTAACTTTGTCTTGATTCCAATTAAGACGGTGCCTTTTTATCTTGTTTCCAAGCGCCCGTCAAGGGTATGTTTTCCGCCGAAGGACCGAACCCCCGTTCAACCCAAGGAATCCCGATGAACCCCACGGACACAACCGCGAGACGCGACCTCGTTTTCGCCTTCGACATCGGCCACAGCTCCATCGGCTGGGCCGTCCTCCGGGAAGGCGCGAAATACGACCTGGGCGCGCTCCGGGTCGTCGCGGCCGGGACGGTCCTCTTCCAGAAGGATTCCTGCCTGGCCTCCCAGCGCCGCGCGAACCGCCGCACGCGCCGCACCATCGCCGCCCGCCGCGCCCGCGTGGCCAACCTCTCGGCCCATCTCGAAAAGCTCGGCGTCCTCACCTCCGCCCAGCTCCGCGCCAACACCACCTCCGCCCCCTGGCTCCTCGCCGCCCGCGTGCTCGCCTCCGGCGGCGCCCGCAAGCTCGCCTGGCCGGAACTCTGGGCCGTCCTCCGCTGGTACGCCCACAACCGCGGCTACGACGGCAACGCCCTCTGGGCGGGCGACGAAGCCGCCCCCGCCGACGACCCCGAAGCGGCGGAGGACACCGAAAAGGTCGAAAACGCCCGCAAGCTCCTCGAACAGTACGGCAAATCCTCCATGGCGGAAACCATGTGCGCCTTCCTCGGCCTCGACCCCCTCGGGCGCAAGCAGGCCTCGACGCGCTACTTCAAGGGGCAGAAGGCCGCCTTCCCGCGCGACGTCGTCGTCGCGGAAGTCCGCCGCATCCTCGAAGCCCACAAGGGCGTCCTCCCCAAAGTGGACGACGCGCTCGTCCTCGCCCTCCTCGAAGCCGCACCCGACCCCAAGCGCACCTTCCGCGGCGGACTCCTCTTCGGCCAGAAGGTTCCCCGCTTCGACAACCGCCTCATCCCCCACTGCCGCATCACGGGCAAGAACACCCCCAACAAATCCTCCCGCGCCTTCCTCCTCTACCGCTGGGGCCGCCTCCTGAACAACCTCGTCGTGTACGACGGATCCACCCGCGCCGCCCGCACGCTGACCCCGGACGAACGCCGCGCCCTCCACGAAAAAATGCTCGCCGAGGGCTTCTTCGACAAGCGCTCCCTGAACCGCGCCCTCCGCGAAGTCACCGGTTGCGAGCCCTACAACACCGAATCCTATTTCCTCACCGAGGAAATGGAAGAAGCCCTCGTCCTCGACCCCGTCAAGAAACTCGTCGCCACGAACCAAATCCTCAAGGCCATCTGGCCGGTCCTCCCGGACCATGCCAAAACATGGGCGGAAAACCGCCTCCGCAAGCGGCGCCCCCTCACGGCGGAAGCGATCTTCGACGAGATGCGGGCGCACGGCGACGACCCCGCGCCCGCCCGCGCGGCCCTTGCCGCGATCCGGGGACGCGGCCGTTCCCGCTCCCGCGCCGCCGTCGCGCCCGAAAAGAAACACCTTGCCGCCTCCTTCCCCTCCGGCCGCGCCGCCTACGCCTCGCCCATCCTCCTCAAGGCCTTCGGGCAATGCCTCGACGGCATCGACCCCGCGTCCCCCGAAGGCTGCCTCTACGAGACCCCCGAAATCCGCGGGCGCCTCCTCGCCGAAGCCGGCAACATCGACCATCTTACCAACAACCACCTCGTCCGCCACCGCCTGCGCATCTTCCGCCGTCTCCTCGGCCAGATGCTCGACGAATTCGCCGGCGGCGACAAGACCAGCGTCGGCAGCGTCGTCGTCGAAGTCGTCCGCGAACTCCAGACCTTCTCCGGCCTCGACAGCGTAGCCATGGCGAAGAAACTCAAACAACAACTCGGAAACTTCCGATCGGTCGCCAAGGAACTGGAAAAGGAAGCCGCCGCCGCAGGCGTCCTCGTCACCGGTTCACTTCTCCGCAAGGCCCGCATCCTTGTCGACCAAGGCTTCCGCTGTCCCTACACGGGCGTGAAACTTGAGTGGGACCATCTCTTCACCGGCCAACTCGAAATCGAACACATCATCCCCCGCTCCCTCCGCCCCTCCGACGCCCTTTCCTCCTGCGTCCTCACCTTCCGGTCGGTCAACGACATGAAGGGTCAACGCACCGCCGCCCAATTCATCAAGGAGTGCCAAGGTCAATCCATCCCCGACATCGACCGGCCCGAACTCCGCGTCCTCGCACAGGAACGCTACAGGAAAAACGTGGATGCCATCAAAAAGCCCGCGAAAAAATACAGCCCGTCCAAGGATGACTTCAAGCGCTGCCGCCGCCGCGCCGAACTCCTCCTCCTCGAAAGCTACGACCAGCGGAACGCCGACTTCACCGACCGCGACCTCACCCAAACCTCCCACCTCAACAAACTCGCCATCCGCCTCGTCCGGCACGACCTCGGCATCGACGCCATCCACGTACCCGGCTCCGTCACCGGATTCCTCCGCCCCAAGTTCTCCCTCGACTCCTGCCTCTCCGCCGCCGTGCCCCGCATCCAGGCGGAGCAGAAGAAGCGCCGCGCCCAGGCCGCCGAACGCCTCGGCATCCGCCTCGGCGAAGGCGAACTCCCCGAAGACGCTGAAGAACGCCTCACCTCCGCCTCCCGCCTCGTCAAACAGGAAATCCGCGACCTCACCCACCTCCACCACGCCATGGATGCCGTCACCCAGGCCCTTTCCTACCTCCTCTTCGACCCCGCCGACTGGAAAATCCTCCTCAAGCGCCACATCCCCGAACGCGACCGCCTGCGCCTCCAGGCCAAATACCCCATCCTCGCCTTCTCCCGGGACGGCGACTTGTCCATCCCGGCCATCCCGCCCGCCCTCCTCCAATCCGCCGTCCAGGCGTTGGAACAAAAGCGCGTCGTCCAGCACGTTCCCTCCCGCATGCACGGCATCTCTGTCGAGCAAACCACCTGGCGCATCCTCGACGCCTCGAACCCGGATCAAATCAAACTCGACCAGCAGAGGCGAGATGAACGGACCGGCCTTCCTACGCGGAAAAAAGCTGAAGAAAAAGCCTCTCGCCTCCTCGGCGGACCTTTCGCTCCCGACAATTCCAAGCTCAAGGCCATCAAGGGTGCAGTTACAATCAAAAACAACTGGGGCCTTGCTCTCGACCCGGTTCCAACCATCATCCCCTTCTTCAAAGTCTTTTCCCGCATCCGTGAACTCCGCCGTCAAAACCAGAATCGCCCCATCCGCATCATTCGAAGAGGTACTCTTTTGCGCATAGAACGTGGAAATTATGCTGGGACATGGAGAGTGTTGTCTCCAAAATCGACGCAAGATTATGGATTGTGCCTTGATCTTGTGAACACGGACAATCCCAAAGATAGCAATGCGCGTTTCCCGGATTTTCGTGGAAATGCCAAGATAGAAAAATTGTTGCAAGGAGGCTTGACCATTCTCAAGCCCACCCTGACGGGTTCATGTCCTACCACGTAGTCACCATCGACAGCCCTACCGCGCACCTCAACTGCGTCAACGGGCAGTTCGTGTGTACCACCGACGAGGGGCAGAAGTCCCTGCCCCTCGAAGACATCGCGGCCATCATCGTCTGCTGTTTCTCCGAATAACATGCGCCGCCTCAAGGGCGTCATTCCCCCGGAAGGCCATGTCCGCGCCCTCTACGTCACCCAAGCCCAGTGGGACCACATGTTCGTCGTCCACGGCCCGCCGGAAAAGGAGCGGCCCGGGGAAAAAATCCCCGGACAACTCCTCTTCTGGTAGCCCGCGGCCACGGCCGTCAAGCCGCTTTTGCTATTTTGCCATGCGCATAATTGGAATCAAGGCAAAGCACTACCACGAAAAGCAAAACGCCATTTCGGATTTTGCCATGCGCATAATTGGAATCAAGGCAAAGCTACCAGCGGCCCGGCCTGGCGTGCCCGCTATTTTGCCATGCGCATAATTGGAATCAAGGCAAAGCCCCCGCGGGGGCTTCCTTGGGCGCTGCCGGATTTTGCCATGCGCATAATTGGAATCAAGGCAAAGCTCGACCCCAGGCGCTACGTCGCCCCGACAATTTTGCCATGCGCATAATTGGAATCAAGGCAAAGCAGGAAAACGAAATGACCACAACCGTCTACGATTTTGCCATGCGCATAATTGGAATCAAGGCAAAGCGTCCACGATCTGCTGCATGTGCGCCTTCTATTTTGCCATGCGCATAATTGGAATCAAGGCAAAGCCTTGCGGATCACGTCCGGCTGCTCTTCGCATTTTGCCATGCGCATAATTGGAATCAAGGCAAAGCGCGCAAGGTATCCGCTTGGAAATACCCGCATTTTGCCATGCGCATAATTGGAATCAAAGCAAAGCCAGACGCACACTCCAAGCCGCAGAAATCGTGCCCCTTGTCTGCCCATACTCCGCGGCATCGCGCGACACCTTTCCAATCCTTTTCGGACGTTGCGGACTTTGCGTGAGCCATTCACCCGCTCTCCATCCGCCATGGCGCGGCAGGATGCCGCACCCCCGGAAGTGGAGTCCATGGCTGGCGCGAGATTACAGAAAGCATTGGAATTTTCGCTTGTTTTCCGCTTTCCAGACGCCCCGCGGGCGGGACGCCCGCGCCCCGACTGTCCAGTCGCTCCCCTCCCTCTTTCCATGTCCGCGAAGCGGTTTTCATGCTTTTCAATGTTGGCATTCCTCCCGCTCTCCAACTGCCCCTTTTGTTTCCTTTTTGTCCTTTTGTGCAAAATTCTCCCCCTCCAAGCCCTCCGCGCCTCCGCGCCTCCGCGTGAGTTCTACCCTCCCGCTCTCCATCCGCTGTGGCGCAGTGACCAGTGAATAGTGACAAGT
>CACXEY010000059.1 GCA_902766695.1 uncultured bacterium | reverse complement strand
TCTGGAAGTACCACTTCCACGCGGCCCCGGTGGGGCGGACGTTGCAGACGGTGCCCGTATGGGAGGAGGTGCCGGAGAACGGGCGGACGGCATTGCGGATCGACCCCGGGTTGAGCTTCGGCACGGGCGGGCACTTCACGACCCGCTTCTGCCTGGAGGCCCTGGAGGAGGCGGTGGAGGAGCTGCGGCCGCGGTCGATGCTGGACGCGGGCGCGGGGAGCGGCATCCTGGCGATCGCGGCGGCCAAGCTCGGGGTGGGGGAGGTGGCGGGGTTCGACCACGATCCGGCGGCGGTGGAGCGGTGCGGGGCGAACGCGGCGCTGAACGGGCTGGCGGAGGGGCGGATCCGGTTCTGGCGGCAGGACGTGCGGGAGTGGCGGCCGGAGGGGGCGGCGGACGTGGTGTGCGCGAACATCCTTTCGTCGGTTTTGCTGGACGCCGCGGATGCGCTGTGGGCGGCGACGGGGCGGCGGCTGATCCTGAGCGGCCTGCGCGAGGGCGAGGGCGATGCCGTGGCGGAGGCCTTCGCGGCGCGGGGCGCGCGCCTGCTGCGGCGGGACGGGGACGGGGAGTGGTGCGGGCTGGTGATGGAGCGGTAGCAGGGGGGGGCGGGGGGCGGAATGGATTACAAACGGGGGCATGAAGGAATCGATTCTGCTGTTGGACGGACTGGCGCTGGTGTACCGGGCGTTTTTCGCCGTGCGGGGACTGACCGGGCCCGCGGGCGAACCCACGAACGCGGTGTTCGGCTTCGTGCGCATGGTGCGCCAGTTGCGCGCGTGGTGGAAGCCGGACCGCACCGTCGCGGCGTTCGACGGCGGCAGCCCGGAGCGGCGCCTCGCCCTCTGCCCCGCCTACAAGGCCCAGCGTCCGCCCATGCCGGACGACCTGCGCTCGCAGCTGCCGCTCGTCAACGAGTACCTCGCCCTGGCCGGGATTCCGTCGGTGCGCATCGACCGCCAGGAGGCGGACGACGTGCTGGCCACGCTGGCCACCCGCGCCGCCGCGGACGGGGCCGACGTGCGCATCGCGACCGGCGACAAGGACCTCATGCAGCTGGTGGACGCCCGCATCCGCCTCGTCGCGCCCGCCAAGACGGAACAGGAACTCGACGAAGCGGGCGTCCTCGCCAAGACCGGCGTCCGCCCGGACCAGATCGTGGACTGGCTGGCGCTGATCGGCGACAACGCCGACAACATCCCCGGCGTGCCCGGCATCGGCCCCAAGACGGCGGCGAAGCTGCTGCAGCGGTTCGGCACGCTGGAAGACTGCCTCGCGCGGGCGGGAGAAATCGAATCGGACCACCTGCGCGGGATGGTCCGGGACGGCGCGGCGACCGCCCGCACGAACGTGGGGCTCGTGGAGCTGGACCGCGCGGTGCCGGGCGTACCGGAGTGGAGCGGCATCGAGTCGCCCGAGGAGGACGCGGCGGGTCTGGACGCCTTCTTCGTGCGGCACGGCCTGAAGAAACTGCGCAGGGAAACGGCCGCGGCCGAAGAGCCCTCGCTCTTCGCCGCACCGCCGCCGCCGCCACCGCCTCCCCCTCCGGGGCCGCGGCAGATGAGCCTCTTCTGAAAGGCGGACGGCGATGGTACGGCACATGAACCGGTTCGTGCGCGGGACGTTGTGGGGGATTCTGGCGCTGGCGATCGCCGCGGGCGCGGTGGGCGTGCGCCGCCACGTCTACGTGGCGCAGCGGGCCCTCACGCCGGACGGCAGCGTGCCCTTCACGCTGGAGAGCGCGCTCGCCTACCGCCGCATCCAGCTGGCCTACCGCGACGGGTGCCTGCCGGACCGCGATCTCGCCATCGGCTGGCCGGAAGGCATTCCGACGCGCGAAACCGATTCCAGCGGCGCCGAACTCGCCCTCGCCGCGGCGGCCCGCGCGTGGCCGGGCACGATGCCGCTCGCGGAGAAGATCCGCTGGCTGGAAGTCGCGTGGTTCTGCGCGCTGTCGGTGGCGGGCATGATGTGCTGGGTCCGCTGGGCGGGCGGCGGCCGGGGCGGCGGCGCGGTCGCGGCGGCGTTCTGGGCGGTCGCGATATCGGCCGTGGCGCGCTCGACGGGACAGGAACTTTCGCACGAAAACGACGCGCTGCCGTTGGTGATCTGGTCGCTGGCCTTCCTCGCGCGCCTCCGCCGGGGCGGACGCGGCGCGGCGCTGTCGGGATGGCTCGCCGCGCTGGCGATGGCGGGCGCCCTCTGCCTGTGGGACCTCGTGCAGTACGCGGCGGGGCTGGCGGGCCTCGCATTCCTCGCGCCGGCGCTGGCGGGCCGCCTCGACCGCCGCCGCTGGCTGCACGGCGCGATCCCGATGGCCCTCTGCCTGCTGGCCGCCGGACTCGCCAACCCCTACCTCCGCGCCCACGGCTTCTGGGGCTCGCCCGTCATGGGCCTCTGGCTCGCCGCCGCGGCCGCGGGATGCCCCGCCCTGCAAGGCCGCCGATGGTGGACGCGCGCGGCGACCGGTGCGGCGGCG
>CACXEY010000058.1 GCA_902766695.1 uncultured bacterium | reverse complement strand
GCGTGGCGTTGTCATGGGCGGCATCCTACGCCGCGGGGGCAGGCTTGGCAAAGGGGAAAAGCGGCTTGGGGGGGAATGACTTGGCGACTTGCGACTTGCGACTTGGATTGCCCGGAGGGCTCCCCAGGCTCCCCCCAAGTCGCAAGTCGCAAGTCGCCAAGTCCCTCCCTCACTCCGCCCTCGTCCCGTCGCATTCCGGCCACTTCCGGCATCCCCAGAAGGGCTTGCCGGCGTTGCGGCCCTTCTTTGCGAGAACCCGCCGCATCGGGCCGCCGCATTTGGGACACGGCGGGGCGTTTCCATCCCCGCCGTCCGCCGCGGGGGCGCGCTCGGCGTCCCGCGCCTCGATGCGGGCGCGGCTCATGCGTTCGGTGAAGCCGCCGGCCTGCGTGAAGGTCTCCGCCGTCTTCTCCATCTGGCGGCGCAGCAGGGCCGACGCGCGGTCGATGCACAGCAGGATGCCGTTCGCGGCGGCCTCCGGGTCCTCCGGCTCCAGGACCGGAGCGAAGCGCTCCCGCATCCGCAGGAAATGCACGCCGAACGCGTGCCGTGCATCCCCGCCGTCCGGCACGAACGGCTCGAACCGCAGCGCCCGGAACGCCTCCGCCCCGGGCGACGTCTCGCTCCACGGCGCCGCACGGCGTCCCAGCAGATACGCCTCGTAGTCGCCGGCGAGCTCCTGGAGGCTGGCCTTCGCCACGTCGAGCAGGCGCAGCTCCGTCTCGGCCGACGTGCCGGCGCGCGACGACGCCTCGACCAGGTTCTGCCGCGCCGACCGCGCCGCACCGACCATCTGGCCGACCGTCTTGCCCAGCGGATCGTTCCGGTAGTCGAAGTTCCTCGCGCAGAACGTCTCCGTGGCGTGGTAGGCCAGGCAGGTGAAGCCGAACGAGAGCATCTTGCGGTAGCCGCCGTAGGGGGCGATGATTGCGGTCATGGGGGGGGGATCCTTTCGGCTCCGCTCCTACGCCCCGGGGACGGGCGTGTCACGCAAAAACGACTTGGCGACTTGCGACTTGCGACTTGAGTTGCCCGGAGGGCTCCCCAGGCTCCCCCCAAGTCGCAAGTCGCAAGTCGCCAAGTCCCCTCCGCCCTTCGCCCCCCCTTGCAAAATCCCCCCCGCCCGCTACAATGCCCTCCGCAATGCATCCCACCCCCCAATCCCCCAGGAGGCCGTCCCGTGAGTGATTTCCCCGTCGTATGGGTCGCGTGCGGCACGCTGCTCGTGCTGATCGCGATGCTGCTGTCCAACGTCTGCCGGCGCATCCACGTGCCCTACACCATCGCGCTCGTCGTCGTCGGCATGCTGCTCAACGAAATCGGCGAGCACATGCCGCGGCTCGCGGTGCTGGACACGCTGCACCTGACGCCGAACTTCACGCTCTACATCCTCCTGCCGACGCTGATCTTCGACGCCGCGCTGCATCTGGACGTCCGCGGTATCCTGCGCAACGCGCTGCCGATCCTGCTGCTGGCGATACCGGGCGTCATGGTGGTCACGGCGCTCGTCGGGCTCGGCCTCGCCCGCTGGACCCCGCTCGGGCTGAACGCGGCGATGCTGTTCGGCGCGCTGATCTCGACGACCGACCCGGTCGCCTGCATCGCGCTGTTCAACGAAATCGGCGCCCCGCCGCGCCTGACGCTGCTGGTCGACGCGGAGAGCCTGTTCAACGACGCGACGGCGATCGTCATGTTCGACCTCGTCTCGGCGATCGTCGCCTCCAGCCTGCTGCTGCCGGACCCGGCGGCGGCGTGGAACCTGCACACGCTCGCGCACGTGCCTCTGGACTTCCTGTGGATATTCTTCGGCAGCGCCCTGGTGGGGGCGGCGGTGGGGCTGGCGGTGATGCTGCTGATCCGCGTGACCCGCGGCGACATGCTGGCGGAGATCGGCCTGACGACCGTCCTCGCCTACGCGGCGTTCACCCTCGCCAACAACTACCTCGGCCTCTCCGGCGTGATGGCCGCGTGCGGCGCGGGCCTGGCGGTGAAGGCGACCCGCGAATGGCTTTCGCCGGAAACCCGCACCTACCTCCACGACTTCTGGGGCTTCGCCTCCTTCATGGCGAACAGCGTGATCTTCCTGATGCTGGGCCTTACGGAATCCTACCTCATCCGCGACATGGGCCGCCTGGCGACCGTCGCCGCGCCGCTGGCGGTGGCCGTCGTGCTGGTGCTGGCGACGCGCGTGCTGATCGTCGGCGGCAGCGCATCGCTCTGCAACCTCGTCGCCCGCAAACGCAACCGCCCCGGCGACGCCATCCCGCCGCCCATGCAGGCGGTGATGGCCTGGAGCGGCCTCCGCGGCGCCCTGCCCATCGCGCTGGCGCTGTCCATCCCCGCCACCCTCATCTCCCCCGACGAACGCAAGCTCCTGGTGCAACTGACGGTCGGCACCATTCTCTTCACCCTCCTCGTCCAGGGCACCACCATCAAGCCGCTCCTCCGCGCGTTGCACCTCTCCGGGGAAAAGGCGCCCTCCGCGTGAGGCGGGCGGGGGGGGGCGGGGACGGGGGACTTGGCGACTTGCGACTTGCGACTTGGGGGGTGACTGGAGAGCCCTTCGGGCACAACAAGTCGCAAGTCGCAAGTCGCCAAGTCCTCCCCCCCTCACCCCAGCCGCGGGTCCAGCGCATCCCGCAGCCGGTCGCCCAGAATGTTGAACGCGAGCACCACCGCGAAGATCGCCCCCGTCACCGCCGCCAGCTCCCACCACATCCCCTGCCAGAGGCGCATGCGCGCCGACGACAGCATCACGCCCCAGCTCGGCTCCCCCTGCGCGCCGATGCCCAGAAAGCTCAGGAAAACCTCCGTCCCGATCGCCGCCGGGAACCGCAGCGTGAACTGCACCAGCGCCACGTGCGCCACGTTCGGCAAAATGTGCCGGAACAAAATCCGCCCGCCCGAAAACCCCAGCGCCTTCGCCGCCTTCACGTAGCCCCGCTCCCGCTGCGCGATGACCTCCGCACGCACCAGCCGGCACGTACCCGTCCACGTCGTCAGCCCGATCGCCAGGAACACGCCCAGCAGCCCCTTGCCCACGACCATCGCGATGGCCAGCACGAACAGCAGCCCCGGGATCGACGCGAACGTCGTCGAAATCCACACCACCGCATCGTCCGTCTTCCCGCCGAAGTAGCCGCCGAGGCACCCCAGCAACACCCCGAGCGGTATCGCGATGAGCGAGCTGACGACCCCCACCTCGAACGCGATCCCGGCCCCCTGCGCGAGCCGCAGCGCCACGTCGCGCCCGAGCCCGTCGGTGCCGAGCCAGTGCGCGGCGCACGGCGCCATGTAGCGCGACGCGAGGTCCTGCAGCTGCCACGGCGGCGTCACGTCCTTCCACGCGTACCACGCCGCCGCGCCCCAGCTCCACGCCGCGACCGCCGCGAACACCGCGATGACGGCCGCGCACGCCCACACCGCCGGACTCCGCGCGAGCTTGCGCGCCGCGCCCATCTGTACGCCCGAGCCCGTCACGACAGCCTCACCCGCGGATCGACCCACGCCAGCGCCAAATCCGCCAGCACGTTGGCGAGCGTGAAGAGCAGCGCCCCGACGAGCACCACCCCGCGCACCACTTCCACGTCCGCCGACTGCACCGCGTTCAGGCTCAAATACCCCAATCCCGGGATCCCGAAGAACCCCTCCAGCAGCAGACTCCCCGTGTACAGGTACGGCAGCGCCAGCGCCACGTTCGTGATGACCGGCCCCAGCGCGTTCTTGAGAACGTGCACGAACAGGATCCGCCCGCTCGACAACCCCTTCGCCCTCGCCGTCCGCACGTACTCCCGCCCCATCTGCTCCAGCAGCACCGTCCGGTAGAACCGCACGTTCGCGCCGACGCCCGTCGCCGCCCCGATGGCCACCGGCAGCAGCAGATGCCGCCACGACTCGAACCCCCACACCGGGAACCACCCCCACCGGTACGCCAGCCAATACTGCCCCGCGACGATCCACACCACGTAATTCACGCTCATCAGCCCCACGCACACCCCCACCAGCGCCTTGTCCAGCCACGCCCCGCGCCGCCAAGCGCACAGCAGCGCCAGCGTCAGGCTCGTGACCAGCTCCACAATCAAAATCGGCACCGTCAGCGCCAGCGACGGCCCCACCCCTTCGCGCAGCAATTCCCCCACCGGACGGTTCAAACTCGTGCTCGTCCCCAAATCCCACCGCGCCACCCGTTTCGCGTAATCCCAGAGCTGGCTGTCGAAGAAGTGACGCGTCTTCCGCTCCAGCCGCACGCTGAAAATCTCCGCCCCGTTTTTTCCAATGATTGGAAAACTTTTTTCCAATGGTTGGAAAAATTCGTCCGATTTTTCCAATGATTGGAAAATTTTTTCGCGTTTTTTCCAATGATTGGAAAAAAAGTTTCCAATCATTGGAAAACTTTTCTCCTTCCCGCATCCCTCGTCGAACCCCTCCCCGCGGCCCGTCACCGTCAGCCTCCACGTCTCCCCCGGCGGCAGATCGAACGCGTACGGGATTTCCAGCACCTCCCCTTCCGCCAGCTTCAGCGGACCGTCCCCTTCCGCGGCCGCGCCCCACTTCGCGCGCACCGACGGCGGCGTGTCCGCGTCGAACACCATCTCCTCCAGCGCCCGCGTCGGCGCCCAGTTCCCATAAAACAGCGGCTTGTTCCACCCGTGCGCCGCATCGAACTCCTCCAGCGACGCCGCCCCCGCGTTCTGCCCCAGCACCATCGCCGCAGGCGACCCACCCACCACCTGGAACAGCACGAACGTCACCAGCACCACCCCCGCCACCGTCGGGATGGCCTGCAACAAACGCCGCACCAGATACCGGATCATGGTGCGGGCCGTTCAAGGTTGGATGGTTGGATGGTGCGATGGTTTGATGGTTCTTCTGTCTGCCGGTCCCGGTCCGATTCTCCGACCATCAAACCGGCAAACCATCAAACCATCAAACCGGCGCGGCTCCGCCGCGCCTCACTGGATCGTGAGCCGCGTGGTCTTGATGAGCGCCTGCCAGAGGTCTTCGGCGGTGGTGGCGGCGAGGAGCTTGGCGCGGTTCTCCTCCTTCTGGAAGACCTGCGAGAGGCCGGAAAGGAGCTTGAGGTAGAACGCGCTCGCGGCCGTCGGGATGACCACGAAGAAGAAGATGTGGCTGAGCCCATCGCCCGACTCGTCGAACTTCACGCCGTCGCGGGAGATGCCGACCGCCATCGTCAGGCCGCCGCCTTCCACGCCGCGGACGTGCGGGAAGGCGAGGCCGCCTTCGACCGCCGTCGAGATGATCGCCTCGCGCTCGAGGGCCATCGGGAGCAGCTCCTTGTCGTCGCTGACGTAGCCCTCGCCCTTGAGCTTCTGGCAGAGCTCCGCGAGGACCGCGTCGCGCGTCTTGCCCTTGAGGTCGGGGATCATGAGCGTTTCCGAGGAGAAGCGTTCCACGCCGATCTTCGGCTGGTCGCTGCGGCGGGGAGCCTTGCGGATGTTGCGAACTCCGGCCGCGCGGTAGTAGAGGAGGCGCGCGCAGGAGGGGCAGTGGTAGAGCTGGTCGGCCGCGTGGACCTGGTGGACGAGCGCGACGGGGAGGGTCATGCCGCAGGCCGTGCAGACGCCGTTCTCGACGGGCACGATGGCGAGGGGACTGCGCTTGAGCAGGCGTGTGAACTGGCTGTTGACGTCGGCGGGCAGTTCCTTGGTGAGCGAGGCGATGGCTTCGTCGAGGCTCCCCAGCGAAGCGTTCGGCTGGCCGGCCGCCTGCTGCGCGCGGGCCACGATGAGTTCCTGCAGTTGCACGAGATGGTTGATGATCGGTTGCATGTCGTTGGTCCTGTCGTTGGGGTTGTCCATGTCGGTTGTTTCTCCGCTCACTCCCCTCTTTTTACACCCGCCCCGCCCTCCCACGCAAGTCCTTTCCCGCCCCGCGCGCGCCCAGGGCAATGCCGTGGCCGCATGGGGAAGGAAGCACAACCTTGCGATTTCTTGTCGGGGCTCCCCCCGGTAGGGCCCGACCTCCGGGCGGGCCGTGCGGCAGGATGGCCCACGACGGGCCGCCCGGAGGTCGGCCCCTGCCGGCCAGCCGCACCGGGCAAAAGCCAGGGGGGGCATCTGACACCCCCGAGAAAGAAAACTCCGATTTGTCCGATGCCTTCGCTAACGCTCCGGCAAAGCTTCCAAATGGCCATTTCCATGGCTTCCCAACAACGCGGGCAGCGACGGGCGCCCCGTGTCCGGGCCCCCCGTCGCTGCCCGCACGATGGACATTTTTCCCATTCCGGTCCGCAGACCATTCGCGCAATCTTGCGCGGCGACTGTCCAACGCTTCGCCTCTCGGATCGGAAAAATCTTCGCCGTGTGCGCAGCGACGGATGCCCCACATCCGGGGCATCCGTCGCTGCGCACATTGGAGTGCAGTCGAAGAAGCGATCGGGACGCATCGCCGGAGCGTTAGCGGAGGCATCGGACAAATCGGAGTTTCCCCGCTCCGGTACGGACACGCCTTTGTTCCGGCCTACCGCCTGCGTCCCATGAGCCGCAGCAGGTGTAGGAACAGGTTCACGAAATCCAGGTACAGCGCCAGCGCCCCCAGGATGCCGAGCTTGCGCACCGTCTCGCCGTCCAGCTCCGCCTCCGCGTCCGCCAGGCGCCGCACTTTCTGCGCGTCGGCCATCGCCAGCCCCGAGAAGACCACCACCCCGCACAGCGACACGATCCAGTCCAGCCGGCTGCTCTTCAGGAACAAATTCACGAGGCTCGCGACGACCACCCCCCACAGCGCCATCCCGCAGATCGAGCCGACGCGCCCTAGGTCCGTGTTCGTCATCGACCCGTAGATGGCGAACCCGCCGAACATCCCGGCCGAGATGAAAAACGCCCGCTGCACGAGCGCCAAATCGTACGCGATGAACACCACCGAGAGCGTCAGCCCGTTGAGCGCCGCGTACGCCAGGAACAGCCCCGCCGCGGCGGCCGCGCTCAGCTTGCGGATCGCGGCCGAAAGCCCGATGACGAGCCCCAGCTCCCCGAGCAGGCACACCCACAGCCACGGCCCCGACAGGATGTTCCGCCACAGCCCGCTCTCCGCCGTCTTCCAGGCGACGACGCCCGAGAGCGCCAACCCCGCGCACATCCACCCGTACACGATTTTGAACGCGCCGGCGACCTGCCGCTCCCTCGCCGCGGCCCCCGGCAACCCGTACATGCTGATGCCTTCCGTATTCATGCCACCCATCCTGCCACACCCCGCCCGCCCCGCGCAAGCCCGTTGCGCGCCCCGTTGCGCGCCCCCCGTCCCCGTCTTGCAGGGCGGCCCCCGTGCCGCCCTCCTCTCCTCTCCTTCCGCCTTGCGCCGCCAGGCCGAACGTGGCAAAACGGCGCCCATGGACGAACCTTCCAGCAACCGCCCGGCCGCGCCGGAACCGGCCGGACCCGGCTCCATCCCGAAAATCCTCGGCTGGGTGCTGCGGACGGCGGTCGGGCTGTTCGCCGCGGCCGTGGTTGCCGTTGGCGTGGCCCTCTTGGTGGACGACTCCGCGGCCCCCATCCACCTGCTCCACCGCGTGGCGTCGATCATCCGCCCGGTGCTGATGGCGGTCCTCCTGGCGCTGGCGGCGCACGTCGCGTTCTGCAACGCCTGCCTGCTGCGGGACAACCTCCGGAACAAGGCCTCCCACTCGCTGATCCCCATCCTGGGACTGGCCTTCGGCGCCGCCGCCTGGCTCGCCGCGCCCGCGGGAAGCCCATGGCGCTGGGTGGCCGCCGGCGTCACCTTGGCCGACACCGGCACGTGGCTCATCGTCTGGGCCACCGTGTCGCTCCTGCGCCAGGCCGTCCGCCCTCGGCGCCACCGCCCCCGTTAGAGCGGCTTGCGAAATAGTGTGGCAGCAACCCTTTTTCCCTCCGCGGACGCGCGGAAGCGCGTCCCTCCCATCCCCCCCATCCCCCAACTCTTGTCCCCGTCTTGCAGGGCGGCCCCCGTGCCGCCCTCCTCCCCTCCTCCCTCTTCTCCTCCCGCTCCCGCCGCCCCCCGGAAAAGTTTTCCAATGATTGGAAAGTTTTTTTCCAATGGTTGGAAAATTTCCCCCGTTTTTTCCAACCATTGGAAAAATTTTTATCCGATTCTTCCAATGATTGGAAAAAATTTTCACGGTTTTTCCAATGATTGGAAAACTTTTTTCCAATGGTTGGAAAATTCCGCGCCGCGGAATGGGGTTGCGGCATCCGGCGCGGAGGGGTAGAATGGAAAGAAAATGCATGGTCGCGGCATCCCCGCAACCCACCAACACCAAGGAGCAAACATCATGGCACGCAAGAAACAGTCGATGGACGGAAACCAGGCCGCCGCGCATGTCGCGTACGCGTACACCGAAGTCGCAGGCATCTACCCCATCACCCCTTCCTCCCCCATGGCCGACTTCGTGGACCAGTGGTCCGCCAACGGCCTCAAGAACATCTTCGGCACCCAGACCAAGGTCATCGAGATGCAGTCCGAGGCCGGCGCCGCCGGCACCGTCCACGGTTCGCTCGCCGCCGGCGCGCTGACCACCACCTTCACGGCCTCCCAGGGGCTGCTGCTCATGATCCCCAACATGTACAAGATCGCCGGCGAAGGCCTCCCCGGCGTCTTCCACGTCTCGGCCCGCACGGTCGCGGCGCAGTCGCTGAACATCTTCGGCGACCACAGTGACGTGTACGCCTGCCGCCAGACCGGCTTCGCGATGCTCGCCGAGAGCAATCCCCAGGAGGTCATGGACCTCGCCCCCGTCGCGCACCTGGCCGCCATCGAGGGCCGCGTGCCGTTCCTGAACTTCTTCGACGGCTTCCGCACGAGCCACGAGATCCAGAAGATCGAGACCTGGGACTACGCCGACCTCAAGGACATGTGCGACATGGAAGCGGTCAAGGCCTTCCGCAACCACGCGCTCAACCCCGAGCACCCCGCGATGCGCGGCAGCCATGAGAACGGCGACGTCTTCTTCCAGCACCGCGAGGCCTGCAACGGCGCGTACGACGCGCTGCCGGCCGTCGTCGAGCGCTGCATGGCCAAGGTCAACGCCAAGCTCGGCACCGACTACAAGCTCTTCAACTACTACGGCGCGCCCGACGCCGACCGCGTCATCGTCGCGATGGGCTCCATCTGCGACGTCGCCGAGGAAGTCATCGACTACCTGACCGCCAAGGGCGAAAAGGTCGGTCTTGTCAAGGTCCGCCTGTACAGACCGTTCAGCGCGAAGAAGCTCGCCGCTGCGATCCCCGCCACCGTCAAGAAGATCGCCGTGCTCGACAGAACGAAGGAACCCGGTTCCCTCGGCGAGCCGCTGTATCTCGACGTGGTCGCCGCGCTCGC
>CACXEY010000057.1 GCA_902766695.1 uncultured bacterium | reverse complement strand
GCCGGACGCGGCCGGGGCGGGGGCGCCGCCCGCGACGCGGCTCGGCCCGAGCGCGGCGGCCTGGCACATGGTGACGGCGGCGACGCCGACGATGTCGTCGGGTTTGCAGCCGCGCGAGAGGTCGTTGACGGGGCGCGCCAGGCCTTGGAGGATCGGGCCGAGGGCGGTCGCGCCGGCGAGGCGTTCGACGAGTTTGTAGGCGATGTTGCCCGCCTGGAGGTCGGGGAAGACGAGGACGTTGGCGGCGCCGCGGAGGGGGCTGTCCTTCGCCTTCTGGGCGGCGACGGACGGCACGAGGGAGGCGTCGGCCTGGAGTTCGCCGTCGAGCTGCAGGCCGGGCTGGGTCGTGGCGGCGCGCTCCTTGGCGATGCGCGTGGCCTCGGCCACCTTGTCCACCAGTTCGTGCTTGGCGCTGCCGCGCGTGGAGAAGCTCAGCAGGGAGACGCGCGGTTCGGGGCCGAGGAGGGCCTTGTAGGTCTGCGCTGTCGTCAGCGCGATGTCCGCCAGCTGCTCGGCCGTGGGGCAGGGGTTCACGCCGCAGTCGGCGAAGAGAAGGGTGCCGTCGCCCGACGGGGTCGGGGTCTTGAGCTGCATCAGGAAGCAGCTGCTCGCGGTCTTGATGCCCTTGGCCGTTCCGATGCAGTGGAAGGCGCTGCGGAGCATGTCGGGGGTGGACGCGATGGAGCCGGCGACCATGCCGTCGGCGAGGCCGAGTTCGACCATCATGGCGCCGACGTAGAGGCGGTTCTTGAGCTGGGCGGCGGCCTGCTCGGCGGTCACGCCCTTGGCCTCGCGGCGCTTGTGGAAGGCCGCGACGAGCTCGGGCAGGAAGGGGGCGGTGGCGGGGTCGATGACCTCGAATCCGGCGGGCGATACGCCGGCTTCGGCGCAGGCCTTGGAGGCTTCGGCGGGGGAGGCGAGGACCTTCACGCGGGCGATGCCGAGGCGGACGATTTCGGAGGCGGCTTTCATGACGCGCGGGTCCATGCCTTCGGGGAGGACCACGCATCCGTTGTACTGTTTGGCTTTTTCGATGAGGTTTTTCATGGTGCGCGCATGGTAGTCCTGCGGAGGGCGCGGCGCAAGCGCGAATGACGGGAAACCGGGATGGAGAACGATGGAATGGTCATGGGGATGACATGGGGGGAAAACGGGGGATTGGCGGAGGTTTTCCCGTAATTGCAAAAGCGGAAGAGAAGGGTGGGGAGGGGGCGGAAAAGAAGGAGGGCGGCGCGTCAGCGGGAGCGGTGGAGGAGGTAGCGGGAGAGGAGGAGGAGGGTGCAGCCGAGGAGGAGGAGAAGGCCGCTCAGCCATTGACCGGGTAGGAGGGTCTCGCCAAGGAAGAGGTGCGCGAGGTGGGCCGTCAGGAAGGGGAGCAGCAGCATGCCGCTTTCGCCCGCGATCGGGCCTGTCACGCGGAGGGCGCGGTAGTAGAGGACGTGGCTCCACGCAAGGCCCAGCATGGCGCCGAAGAAGAGAATCAGCCAGAGGCGGAGGGGGAGGTGGAGGAGGGTGGCCGGATTGCCGAGGAGGAACATGAGGACGAGCATGACGGCGCAGACGAGCAGGCTCACGACGCCGTAGGAGAGGTGCGCGCGCCACGGGGTCAGGCGGCGGCGGACGAGGACGACGTAAAGGCCCCAGAAGAGGGAGTAGCCCAGCATCAGGAGGAGGGCCGGGGCCGTGGCGGTTCCGGGGGTCCAGGTGCGGCCGAAGAGGAGGAGGAAGCCGGCGGCGGAGGCGAGGAGGCCCAGCCAGAAGAGCGGGGTCTTGGCCAGGGGGCGTTCGCCGGGCAGCAGCCAGAAGCCGAAGAGGGTGGCGAAGGGGATGGAGAGGCGGCAGCCGAAGTTCATGTGGGTGGCGTCGGTGAAGTAGGGGGTGGCGCCGTAGCAGAGTTGGGAGCCGACGAGGGCGGCGGCGACAGGCAGGGAGGCCAGGAGAAGGGCGCGGCGGGAGGAGGGGCCGGCGGGGGGCAGGCGGTGGGCGTCGCGGAGGACGAGGGGAAGCCAGAAGGCGGCGGAGAAGACGTAGCGCATGCCGTTGACGGTCCAGGGATCGAGGTCGGCGGTGAGGTATTCGAGGAGGAGGGGGAGGACGGCCCAGCAGGCGAGGGCGGCGACGAGGGCGAGGAGGGCGGTGTGCCAGGAGGGGGTGGGGGTGGTTTCGCAGGCGGGTCGCCTGCGCCCCCAGTTGGAGGAGGGGGCGGTCATGGGAGGGAGGGGTGGGTTTTGCGGGCGGGGGTGAGGTCGAGGTAGATGACTTCGGGGAGGGTGGTCCAGTGGCGGGTGGCGGAAAGGGTGTGGAGAACGCGGAGGATGTAGTCGCGGACGGCCGGGGCGTCGAGGGGGGCAATGCCGCGGGTGTCGGGGCGTCCGCGGCGGCGGCGGCGCGGGGTGGGGGCGAATCCGGAGGCGTAGAGGCCCGCAAGGCCGATGATGCCGCGGCCCTGGGTGTCGTCGAAGGCGTCGGCAAGGCGCTCGAGGATGGCGTGGAGGCCGGGGAAGAGGGTGAGTTCCATCCAGCCGGCGTCGGTGGGGACCAGGCGGCGGAAGTCGAGGCGCCAGACGAGGCGGCCGCGCAGGGTGATGGTCCTCAGGGGGCGCACGAGGCGGCTCTCGAAGAGTTGCCAGACAATCAGGGGGACGGGGCCCGGCCAGATGAGGGGGTCGAAGACGGGGCGCAGGGTGCGGTCGGGGGAACGGGCGAGCTGGGCGGTGCTTTCGGTGAGGTGTGCGGCGGCCCACGCACGGGCGGTGGTTTCGGGGCCGACGGCGCGCAGGGCGCGGTAGATCATGAGGCGGAGGTAGCCGTCGGGCAGGGGCAGGGTGAGTCCTTGGTCGCGGAGGCAGAGGATGACGGCGTCGGCCACGGCGCGCGCGGTCTCGGGCGGCGGCTGCGCGGCGGGTGGGGAGTCGCGCATGAGGCGCTCGAGGTGGAGCGAGAGGAGGTGCTCGGGATTGGGGGCCGGGAGCATTTTTGAGTGACGAGTGACGAGAGACGAGTGACGAGTGAGCGGTGGAAAACAATCAGACGATCAAACGATTCAACGATCCAACGATCCAACGACGGAGGGGGCTAGAGGGCGGCGCGGCCGGCTGAGAAGGCGGAGAGGTTGACGTCGAGGAATTTGGCGGGGACGCGCTGGCGGAGGGCGGATTGCCAGGCGTCGTCGGGGATGGCGTCGAGGAGTTTGGAGAGGGCGCCGACGAGGACGACGTTGGCGGTGCGGACGTTGCCGACTTCGGCGGCGATGCGGTCGGCCGGGACGAGGTGCAGGCCGGGATAGGCGGCGAGGCGCTCGGGAAGGCGTTCGGCGGGGGGCTGGGCGCCGGAGGAGACGGTCACGGGGATGCGCTCGGTGTCGTTGACGAGGAGGAGTCCGCCGGGCTTGAGGAGGTGGGCGAAGCGGAGGGCTTCGTTGCGCTCGAAGGCGACGAGGACGTCGGTGGCGCCTTCGGGGATGATCGGGGAGCGGACGCGCTCGCCGTAGCGGACTTGGCTGACGACGGAGCCGCCGCGCTGGGACATGCCGTGGATTTCGGATTTCTTGACGTCGAAACCGGCGTGCATGGCGGCAAGGGCCAGGAGGTCGGAGGTCAGGATGGTGCCTTGTCCGCCGACGCCGACGAGGGTGATGCTGCAAGGGGAGGGGGTTTTCGTGGTCATGGGAGGCCTTTGGGTTAGCGGAGGTTCTTCGTGGTGATGGCGCCGAAGGGGCAGACTTGGTTGCACAGGGTGCAGCCGATGCAGGCTTGCGGGTCGATGGCGGATTTGGCGCGCTTGCCGTCGGGGGTGGTTTCGCCGCGCACGATGGCGGGGCATCCGAGCCGGAAGCAGGCGCCGCAGGCGCGGCATTTTCCCGCGTCGACGACGGAGATGCGCTGGCCGCCGATCTTTTCGTTGAGCACGCAGGGACCGCGGACGACGACAAGGGAGGTTTCGCCGGATTCGAGGCATTCCTTGAGGGTGCTTTCGAGGGTGGCCAAGTCGTAGGGATCGACTTCGTGGATGCGCGGGACGCCGAAGGCTTTCGCGATGTCGGCGATGCGCACGGCCGGGGAGTCGATGCCCAGGATGGTGCGTCCGGAGCCGGGGTTGGGCTGGTGGCCGGTCATGGCCGTGATGCGGTTGTCGAGGACGACCAGGGTGATCGGGGTCTTGTTGTAGACGGCGTCGAGCAGGCCCGTCATGCCGGAGTGGAAGAAGGTGGAGTCGCCCATGACGGCCGCAAGGCGCGGGTTGGGGAGGTTGGCCTTCTTCATGCCGATGGCGTTGCCGATGGCCGCGCCCATGCATACGGTGGTGTCCATGGCGTTCAGCGGGGGCGAGAGGCCCAGGGTGTAGCAGCCGATGTCGCCCGTGACGGTCGCCTTGAGTTTGCCCAGGACGTAGAAGGGGCCGCGGTGGGAGCAGCCGGCGCAGAGGACCGGCGGGCGCGGCGGAATGCCGGCTTCGGGCTCGGCGGCCGCCGGCGCGGGCGTGCCGAGGAGTTCGGCGCGGAGGGCGGCGAGGCGCGTCGGGTTGAGCTCCATCATGTGCAGCTCGGTCGCGGTTTCGAGGACGGGGATGCCCGCGGCGCGGATCTGGTCGGCCAGCACGGGGTCGCATTCCTCGACGACGACGAGGCGCTTCAACGGCGCGGCGAAGGCGCGGATGGCGTCGAGCGGCGGCGGGTAGGAGAGGCCGACCTTGAAGACGGGGACCTCGGGGAAGACTTCGCGGACGTACTGGTAGGCGACGCCCGAGGCGACGATGCCCAGGTCGCCGGTGCCCGGTTCGGCGCGGTTGAAGGGGGATTCTTCGGAAAGGGCGCGGAGGGCCTTGGTGCGCTCTTCGACCTTGTAGCGCATGCCGCGCGCGAAGGCCGGGATGGGGATGTTGCGGGCCGGGTTCTTGACGTAGGGGATTGCGGGCGGGACGGTGCGCGTGCCTTCGCCCGGATCGACGAGGGTCGAGGTGTGCGCCGTGCGCGTGGTGATGCGCAGGATGGCCGGGACCTGGTATTTTTCGCTGAGCTCGAAGGCGGCCAGGGTCATGTCGTAGGCTTCCTGGGAGTCGGAGGGCTCCAGGAGGAGGCAGCGGGCGAACTTGGCGAGGGCCCGGTTGTCCTGCTCGTTCTGCGAGGAGTGCATGCTCGGGTCGTCCGCCGTCACGATGACCAGGCCGCCGATGGCGCCGATGTTCGTGAAGGTCATCAGCGGGTCCATCGCCACGTTCAGCCCGACGTGCTTCATCGCGGTGAGCGCGCGGACGCCGGCGAGGGAGGCGCCGATGACGACTTCCATGGCGACCTTCTCGTTGACGGACCATTCGCAGTTGATTTCCCCCTTGTATTTGCCGATGTTCTCCATGATCTCGGTGGAGGGGGTGCCGGGGTAGGCGGCGGCGACGGAGCATCCGGCGCGCCAGGCGGCGCGGGCGATGGCTTCGTTGGCGGAAAGCAGAAGTTTCTGGGACATGTCGTTTTCCTTTGGTTGCGGGCGGGAATGGCCCTTCGTATTCAGGACGCGGAGCGTAGCACTCCCGGGGCGCGGGCGCAAAGGAAAAGGCGGATTTTTTGGTATGGGGGGGCGCAGGGCGGAATGGCAACTTTAGAGATGTCAGGGGAAACCCTTGCGATTTCTTGTCGGGCGCTTCCTTCGGCAGGGCCCGACCGACGGGCGGGCCCCGCGGCAGGATGGTCCATGACGGGCCGCCCGGAGGTCGGCCCGGCCGGCCGCAGCAGGCAAAAGACAGGGGGGGCACCTGACTACCCAAAAGTCACAATTCTGCCCTGCACCCAGGCAAGGGGGTCAGACGCGGAAGACGGCGCCGAGCTTCTTGCCGAGGAGGAGGCTGCTGGAGACCAGGGTCGCCGTCAGGAACGCCATCGCCCAGACGCCCAGGGCGGCGGCGATGTATTTGCCGGTGCCCAGGAGCTGGAACAGCTCGAAGATGGCCTTCGTGATGGGCATGTAGGCGGCCTGCTGGGCCAGCATCAGGCTGTCGCTCACTTCCAGCATGCTGAAGGAGAAGGTCAGTAGCGCGCCGGCGATGAGGTTCGCCGCGATGAGGGGCAGGGTGATGCGGCGGAGGGTCTTCCAGGGGGACGCACCCATGTTCCAGGCGGCTTCCTCGAAGGTCACCGACGTCTGCTGGAGCCCCGCCACGGCGCTGCGCACCATGTAGGGGAGGCGCCGGACGGCGTAGGCGAGGACGAGGAAGAGCGTCGGGTTGGTGCGGACGTCCACCCAGCGCTGCCAGGCTTCGACTTCGGCCATCGGTTTCCAGTGGGAGAGCGCGGCGCTCACGGAAAGGAAGCCAAAGGCCATGACGAGCCCGGGCACGGCGAGGGGCACCATGGAGATGGCGTCGAGGAGTCCGCGCACGCGCAGGTTGCTGCGCACGACGACGAAGGCGATGGCGATGCCCGCGACAAGGTCGAAGGCGACGGCCAGGGAGGAGAAGAAGAGGCTGTTGCGGATGGAGGAGATGGTCATGTCGTGGCCGAGGGCGGCGATGTAGTTGTCGGCGGTCCACTGTCCGGGGAGGATGGTCTGCCACCAGCTGCCGGGGCGCGCGAAGCTCGTCAGGATGACGCCGAAGTGCGGCAGCAGGGCGAGGCCCGTCACGATGGCGAAGGGCAGGGCGGCGAGGAGGCCCGCGCCGGGGCCGAGACGGCGGACGGCGCTCTGCGTGGAGGCCTTGCTCTGCATGGCGTAGGCGCGGCCGCCGAAGAGGACCTTGCCGAGACCGTAGAGGCCCGTGCTCGCGGCGAGCATGACGAAGACGAGGGCGTAGGGGAACGGATTGGAGCCCATTTCCTTGAGGGAGTCGTAGATCTGCACGGGGGTGCAGCGGGTGTAGTTCATGATCAGCGGGGTGCCGAGTTCCGTGAAGCTCCAGATGAAGATGAGCGTACCGCCCGCGAAGAGGCCCGGCGCCATCAGCGGCAGCACGACCCGGAAGAACCGGCGCAGGCGCGTGCAGCCGAGGTTCGCCGCGGCTTCCTCCATCGCGGGGTCGATGTTCGCCAGGGCGGCGACGGCGTTGAGGTAGAGGATGGGGTAGAGGGAGAGGGTTTGCAGGAGGATGACGCCGAGGTACTGGCCGCCGCCCAGCCAGTCGACGGGGCCGAGGCCGAGCGCGGTGTTGAGCATCCCGTACGCGCCGAGGATCTGCTGGAAGCCGATCGCCCCGACGAACGGCGGCAGGATCATCGGCACCAGCACCAGCGACGTGAAGAGCGCCTTGCCGCGGAACTCGAACTGGTTCGCGATCCACGCCAGCGGCAACGAGACGAGCATGGCGAGGGCGGTCGTGCCCATCGCGATCTTGAGGCTGTTGAAGAGCCCTTCGACGTAGACGGGGTTGCGGAAGACCCCGAAGAGGTACTTGAGCGTGAAATGTCCGTCCACCCGGAAGCCCCCCAGCACCACGTTCCCCAGCGGCCAGAAGAAGAGCAGCGAAAGGATTCCGGCCGTCAGGGCGAACACCAACCATGCCATGCGGTTTTTCATGGGGCGGAGCATACGGCGGCGCGGCGCCGTTGGCGAGACGGTTTTTGCAGGCGCCTCAGAGGCCGGGGATCTTGCCCGCGGCGGCCATGTCCCGGAGCTTGCCGCAGAGGAGGGAGGCGAGGAGGGGGATGCCCTTGTCGTCGGTCCAGTGGATGCCGTCTTCCATGAAGTAGCCGTCGTCGTAGGCGGGGTCGTCGATGATGGCGGCGAGATCGAGAAGTTCCGCGCCTTCTTCCGCGGCCACCTGGCGGGTGAGTTCGACGTAGTGGTCGTGGAGGGATTCGGCCTCGGCCGGGGATCGGGCGTGGCCGCTCTTGACGAGGGTCTCGGTGAGGGAGCGGCGGGGCGCGGTCAGCACGAGGGGAACGGCTCCGTTGGCACGGATGTCGGCGATGAGCCGCTTGAGGGTGCCGGTGTATTCGACGGGCGGTACGCGGGGAACGCGGGAGTCGGCGTCGGAACGCCCTTCGGCGCCTTCGCGCATCCCGGAAACGGCGCGGGAGAGGGCGGCGTAGAGGCGCTTGCGGCGGAAGGATTCGAGGGTGCGGGCGGCGAGGGGCCCCATGCGGGAGGCCATGCGCTGGCGGTCGGTGACGCTGTGCTCGGTCCAGTGGTCGTTCCAGCCGAAGTAGAGGGTGACGACGTTGGCGCCGAGGCGGGAGGCCCAGCGGCGGTAGACGGCGGCGCCCTGCGCGGAGGAGTAGCCGAAGACGCCGAGGTTGACGGCTTCCCAGGCGCGGCCGGCGGGCGGATCGGCCTTGAGGCATTCGTCGAGCCGCTCGCTGTAGGGGGGATGCCCCTGCGCGGTGCAGGAGTCGCCGAGGCAGGCGACGCGGACCAGGCCGTCGGGCTTGGGTACCGCGAACTCGTGGGTCCGGAATCCGTGGCTGTTGATCGGGAAGCGGTCCCACATGACGCCGGGCTTGAAGGCGAACAGCAGTTCCGGATCGCGCAGCACGCCGCCGCTTTCGGGAATCGCCTGGCCGGCGTCCTTGCCGGTCACGATGATCGGCGCGGCGTCCGCCGCCGGGCGCACGCCGCAAAGGGCGAGCGCTCCTTCGATTGCCACGAACACCACGAACGTCGGAAGGACGGCCAGGCAGGCATTGCGGTAGATGGCGGTGCCGGCCAACCCGCGGCGGCGGAGGAACCGGGCGAGGACGGCGCGGAGCGCCCAGAGGACGAGGACCGCCGCGAGGGAGCGTCCCCAGTGGGCGGAGAAGCGGCCTCCGCCGGGCAGGGCGAACGCGAGAGGATCGTAGAACCAGGCCAAGACCAGGACGAGCAGCGCGACGGCGATCGCGGCATCGAGCAGGCACAGCGGGAGACTGCGCGGGGCGGGGGAGTCGGGTGCGGAAACGGGCTTGTCGTTCATGGAAACCTTTCGGGTTGGACTCCGGTGACTTTAACCAAACGGTCGCCGGAATGTCGAGCGGAACGCGGTCGGGGCGGTGCGTGCTTCCGGCACCGTGAAATCCCTTGCCCTCCCACGCCTGCCGTGCTACCTTCCTTCCATATCGTTCAAGAGGCCATCCATGACCATCGACGACATCCGATCCGGCATCCAGACCGCCATGAAATCCGGGGTTGCCGCGGTTCGCACCGCCCGCAAGACCGGCGGGGGGCCCGTTTCCCGGACCGTTCCGTCCCTTCTCTCCTAGGAGTCGCGCCCATGCCAGCCGCCCTCGACTTGTCCGCTTCCCATTACCTGCTGCCCCACATCCATCCAGAGGGATGGAAGATCGTCGTGCCGGTGCTCGTCGTCGGCCTCGCCGGCGCCGGCGCGCTTTGGTACTTCGTCCGCACGCCGGGCTGGACCGCCGCGGCCGGGGTGTTCGTTCTCGCACTTTCGTATGCCATCGCCCTCTTCTTCCGCGACCCCGAGCGCTATCCGCCTCCCGACCCGGCCGCCCTCGTCTCGCCCGCCGACGGCACCGTGTGCCTTCTCCAGGAAGTCCCCATCCCCGCCGAACTCTCCCCCGCGTCCACCGGGCCCGTATGGCGGGTCAGCGTGTTCATGTCCGTCCTCGACGTCCACGTCAACCGCATGCCGTTCGACGGGACGCTCCTGCGGCGCGTGTACGTGCCCGGAAAGTTCTTCAACGCCTCCCTCGACAAGGCCAGCAAGGACAACGAACGGATGCTCTGGCTCGCCCGCACGGATGGAGGACGGGAGTTCGCCTTCGTGCAGATCGCGGGGCTCGTGGCCCGTCGCATCGTGCCTTTCGCGGCGGAGGGGGAGACCCTGGCCCGCGGGACGCGGTTCGGCCTCATCCGTTTCGGCTCCCGTCTCGACGTCTACCTCCCGCCCGGCGTGAAGCCCGCCGTCGCCCTCGGCCAGACCATGGTCGCGGGTGAAACCACCCTCGCCTTGCTACCCTGACCCCCAACCCATCCGCCCTCCGGACACCCCATGAAACACCGCCGCCGCAACGACCCCCTCCGTCATTCCCAGCCCTTGCGCAACCTCGTGCCGAACCTGGCCACCGGCATGGCGGCCGCCTGCGGGATCACGTCGATCCGGTTCTCCTGTGCCGGGAACTGGAACCTGGCCGTCATCTTCATCCTGGTCGCCTGCCTGTTCGACGGCATCGACGGCCGCCTCGCCCGGTTGCTGGGGGCCACCTCGCGCCTCGGCGCCGAACTCGACTCCCTCTCCGACTTCGTCTGCTTCGGCGTCGCCCCGGCGCTCCTCCTCTACTTCTGGGCGGACGCCGACGCCCTGGCCCGGCCCCTCTCCAACCTCCTCTGGGCCCTGTCGCTCTTCTATGCGCTGTGCGGGGCCTTCCGCCTGGCCCGGTTCAACATCATGCTCGACGAACCGACGACGCCCGCCTGGAAACACTTCTTCATGGGGCTTCCCGCGCCCGGCGGCGCCGGCCTGTGCATGCTGCCGATCGTCTGGGAATCCGGGTTCGGATCGGTTCCCGGAAAACCCATCTTCGCGGCGGCCTCCCTCCTCGTCTGCGGCGTTCTCCTCGCGTGCCGCATCCCGACCCTTTCGATCAAACGCCTCCGCATCTCCCACAAATGGCGGGTGCCCTTCCTGCTCGTCCTGCTGCTGGCGATCGCCTTCCTGGTCTCCGACTTCTGGCGGACCCTGTGCGTGATCGCCGGACTCTACTATCTCTCCATCCCCGTCTGCTCCTGGGTCTTCCTCCGCATCTCCTCCCGGAGTGCCCCAGACGATACCCCCATCCCCCCCTCCTTCCCCTCCACGCCCCCGGACTGATTCCTGGACGGAAGGGGGAGTACGCTACAATCCCGACCGTGGCGGCCATGGGCTTGCTGTTCAAGAACATGGTGGTCCGGAAACGGGTCCTGTGGCCGTTCGTCCGGGGGGCGTGATTTCCCTTGTTGGTAGGTCCTGCCGTCCCTGCCCGCCGGAGCAAGGATTGCTGGCAGAAGGCGCCGGAAATGCGCGGTCGTATGTTTTCCCTTGGTTTTGGCCGAATGGCATCCGTACCTCCACCGGTATGCGATTCCACGTCACAGCGTCCGGCGGAGGGGAGCTCGCCGGCCTGTCCACACGGTTCCGCACGAACGAAAACACATGCTTTCGCCAGACAACTCCAAAGGAATGCGGCCATGCGATGCTCTCGTCGGCGAGCATAGATGGAGTGTTGCGTGGGGGACTGCAACGCAAACCGAAATCCCGATCGGATGGTTGCCAGGCGGGCTGGAAGCGGAGTAGGGAGGGAACGGATCAGTCGGATGGGGCGTCTGGGGAGACGCGGAGGGTGCCGAACCAGGTGGCGTCGAGGTTCGTGCGGAGGGTGATGTCGGTGCCGGTGCCGGGGCCGAGGTCGTTCGTGAGCGGGGCGGAGAGGAGGTTCGTGCGGTAGAGAAGTCGGTACCAGCGGCCGGTGCGGGAGGCGAAGCGGAAGACGGCCTGGGTCGCCGTCGTCAGGTTCTGGCGCAGTTCGAGCTTGAGGACGCTCGCGGCGTCGGTGGGGCAGGTGTCGGCGAGGTATTCGTCCCAGGTGGTCATGCCGTCGGAGTCGGCGTCGGCGGCGGGGGCGAAGGCGGGGGCGTTGGAGGTGGCGCCGAAGCGGTCGGCGAGCCACTGGGCGAAGGCGTCTTCGGCGGTCGCGATGCGCAGGGGGATGATTGCGGTGGCGGTGCCGTGGCGGTTGGTGGCGGTGACGGTGAAGGTCTGGGTGCCGTAGAGGCGGTCGGCGGCGGCGGGAAGGTAGGCGAGGGTGCAGGTTCCGGCATGGGCGGCGGCGTCCCAGGCGTTGGTCGCGAGCGAGAAGGGGCCGTCGGCGGAGGAGTTCTTGACGGTGACGGAAGGGCGCGGGTCGCCGGAGACGCCGAAGGCGACGGTGCCCTGGACGCCGACGGTGAAGTCGGGGAGCGCGGCGGGGATGTTGAGGATGGGGATGGCGCCGGAGGCGGTGGTGGTGAAGTCGAGGACGGGGGATTCTTCGGTTTCCCAGCCGGCTCCCTGCGCGCGGACGGTGGCGTGGTAGGTGGTGGAGGCGGTGAGGTTGGTCAGGAGGCAGGTGGGGGCGGGGCAGTTGGCGGGCATGCCGTCGAGGAGGGTCTGGGTGCCGCCGGCGAAGGTGACGTGGATGTCGTGGAGGTAGGTGGTGCGGTTGGCGGAGAGGTAGAGGCGGTAGACGGTGCCCGCGGGCTGCGCGGCGGCGAAGGCGAGGGTGTTGGATGTGGTGGTGGTGGTGAGGGTGAAGGTCCGGGCGTCGGTGAAGGTTTGTCCGCCGTCGGTGCTGGCCTGGAGCTTGAGGGTGGCGGTGGAACGGGCGCAGCGGGCGAGGACGGTGATGGCGGTGACGCGGTCGAGGGGCGGGAAGCGGAGCCAGGCGTCACGGCCGTCGAGGGCCAGGGTGCCCGCGGAACCGATGCCGCTGGCGGCGGCGGAGGTGCCGTTGGTGTAGAGTGTGGCGTAGCTGTAGGTCCAGTCGCCGGAGGCGGTGGTCTGGGTGGTGACGCTGGAGGAGGTGTAGTAGTCCCACCAGTTGCCGGAGGAGGGGGCGTTGGTCCAGTCGCGGAAGTGGATGGCGAGGCCGGTGGTGGCGCCGCCGCCGTCGGAGGTGTAGACGGTGAGGATGTAGTTGGTGGCGCCGTCGATGGGGGTCCAGTCGAGGCGGGCGGTGGTGGCGGCGACGGCGGACACGGCGTTGGTCGGGCGGTCGAGGGAGGCGGTGGTGAAGTTGCGGGTGGCGCCGACGGCGTCGCCGACGCGCAGGCGCCAGTAGTAGAGGGTGTCGGGGAGGAGGTTCTCGACGAGGAGCCCGACGTCGGTGGGGGCGTCGCCGGCGACGGGGCTTTCTTCGGCGAGGTGTTTGTTGCCGAAGGCGGTGGTGGTGCCCCACTCGAAGGTGGCGGAAAGGGGTTCGTCGGAGTTGGGCGTGACGGTGCCGTAGAGGTATGCATTGACGGCGCCGGGGATGATTTCTTCGGTGACGATCACGGGGTCGCGGTGGGGCTTGGCGATGGTCAGGGAGGCGGGGAATTCGAAGGTGGCGGCGTCCCAGCCGGGGCCGGCCTGGACGGTGACGACGGCGGTGTAGACGCCGATTCCGGAGGGGGCGGCGGTGAAGGTGGCGCCGCCGTCGGCGGTGTAGGCGACGGTCCAGGCGGCGGCGGCGGGGGTGACGTAGAAGTCGTTGGTGTGGACGGCGCCGTTCCAGTCGACGGCGACTTCGGCGGCGAGTTCGCAGGCGGCTTCGGTGGCGAGGGTGGAGACGAGGAGGATGTTGTCGATGTCGAGTTGCTTGGAGGAGGTGCCGCCGCCGGTGCGGAGGCGGAAGTGGGCGCCGTCGGGGATGCCGAGGCCGACGAGGACGACGTTGGTCAGGCCGGTGGCCTTCGAGGTTTGGACACTGCCGTAGGTTTCCCAGGTGGCGCAGTCGTTCGTGGAGGCTTCGACGAGGATGTCGGGGGTGCCGGTGTTGGAACCGTAGCGGCCGAAGAAGAAGGAGAGGATGTGGAGGCCGTTGGTGAGGGGGCCGGAGAGGGTCAGGGTGGCGTTGGTGCGGGTGCGCATGGCCTGGGCGCCGATGCGCTTGTCGTTGGCGGCGGTGCCGATGAGCGTTTCGGGGGACAGGGTCCAGGTGCGGCCGGAGGCGGTGAAGGTGACGGAGTTGGTCCAGCGGGTTTTGGAGACGTTCTCGAAGTCGAGGAAGAAGGTTTCGGTGCGGCCGTCCCATTCGGCGGGGTCGTAGTCGCCGTCGCAGGCGTTGCCGACGTGGTCGCCGTCGTAGTCTTCCTGGCAGGGGTTGTATTCGGTGGGGCAGTTGTCGAGTTCGTTGGGTACGGCGTCGCCGTCCATGTCGGGGTCGCAGTCGTCGCCGTAGCCGTCGTCGTCGATGTCGGACTGGATGGTGTTGGCGGTGGAAGGGCAGTTGTCTTCGTCGTCGAGCAGGCCGTCGGCGTCGGTGTCCACGCGGGCGAGGCGGAGGGCGCCGTTGGCCTGGTTCTTGTTGAGGGCGCCGGGGGTGGCGTTGGTGGAGGACCAGGCGGGGAGGGCGTAGAGGCCGGGGTCGGTGCAGCCGGTGCGGACGTCGTCGGGGCACTGGAGGGAGAAGGCGGCGGCGGCGGGGGCGGCGCCGAGGCAGTGGAGGTAGTTGGCGGCGCCGCGGGCGACGTCGGTGGAGACGCCGGTGGGGAGTTTCATCTCCACGAAGTCGTTGGTGGAGGCCAGGGCCACGGCGTCCACGACGGCGCCGGCGGCGTTCTTGAGGACCAGCATGCGCGGGGCGGTGTCGGAAATGAGGCCGCTGGAGGCGCTCTCGGGGGAGTTGGTGATGGCGAAGTCGCGGTTCTTGGTGGCGGAGCCGCCCGCGACGAAGAAGCCGACGGGGTTGCCGAACGGGTCGGTGGCGTTGTCGTTGGAGGGGATGGCGCATCCGGCGGGGAAGGTGCAGCGCCATACGAGTGAGGCGGACTTGTTGCGCAGCTCGATGGCCCAGCCGGAGAGGTCGAGGCCGGCGGCGCCGACCAGCTCGACGAATTCGTTGGTGGCGCCGGAGGTCTTGACTTCGTTGATCAGGACGTCGGTGAGGTTGGTCGCGGCGGCGCTGCCCGGGAAGGTGTAGCTGCGGACGGCGGAGGAGAGGGGGCTCCAGCCGCCGGGGCCGTCGAAGGCGAGCGAGACGTAGTAGTCCATGGAGCTGCCGGCGGACTGGGCGCCGTTGGTCGGGGGGGAGAGCCAGGCGGTGCCGGCGGCGTTGGTCATCGCGGCGGTGCGCCAGTCGCCGCCGTCCACGCGGAAGTGCGCCGCCATCGAGAGGTTCGAGGCGAGGACGTTGGGGATGGCCGTGGCGGAGAAGCGGAAGTCCTCGGAGGCGAGCGGGGCCGTGGAGGCGCCTTCGGCGGCGCGGAGGGAGACGTCGGTGATGACCGCGTTGGCTTCGGCGACGGCGAGGTGGGAGCCGGGGGTGGCGTCGGCGGCGGGGGCGATGTTCCACTCGGCGGCGTGCCAGGTGGACATCGGCTCGGTGACGCCGGGAATGCGGGAGGCGGCGGAGGCGGTGTAGTCCCACGCCTTGCCGGTGCCGTCGACGCCGATGGCGCCGTAGATGTCGTGGACGGCGCCGGCGACGTTGCGCAGGACGATGGCGTCGTTGCCGTCGGCGTAGCCGACGTCCTGCCAGACGGCGTCGGGGGAGCGGCCCCAGGCGCGGCGGGCGGAGGCGGCGTCGCAGGCGAGCCAGCAGGCCGCCCCGGCGGCGAGGACGATGCCGTCGAGGGAGCGGGTCGCGGCGGCGACGGAGGAGCCGTCGGGGTAGAGTTCGAGGGTGTAGCCGGAGAGGTCGAGGGGGCCGTTGCCGGTGTTGCAGATTTCGACGTAGTTGGCGGAGGCGTTGGTGGGGTTGTGGACCACTTCGGAGAGGATCGCGACCGGGGTCAGGCCGCTGATCTCGTCGATCATGTGGAAGTCGCTGAAGACCATCAGGTGGTCGGAGGCGTTCGTGCTGGAGGCGGGGTCGGGGAGCGGTCCCGTCTTGCGGAGGCCGGGGGAGGCGGCGGAGTCGTTGGCGGAGTGGTAGACCTCGGCGACGGGCGCGCCGTAGCTGCTGGCCATGATCTCGGGGCTGAAGAGGATGTAGTCGAGGCGGTACACGCTGCCCCACTCCGTGACCCAGTTGGAGGAGGTGCCGGTCTGGAAGGCGGCCACGGGGCGGACGTCGCCGTAGCGCTCGGTGGGGTAGGGGCGGTAGTCCATCGCGAAAGAGGCGCGGGAGGCGTTCGTGACGTACCAGGGGTGGTCGCGGCCGAGGACGAAGTTCGCACCGGCGCCGAAGTTGCCGTTCGTCTCGTACTTGCGGAACTGGGCGTAGGTGAAGGACTCGGGCTGGAAGGCCGCCGCCTCGTTCTGCGCGTCCCAGCGGCCGGGGGCGGAGTCGTTGAAGTCGCCGAGGACCACGTACTCCACGTCGTTCTCGTCCGCGCCGAGGATGCGCTCCTCAACGAATTCGCGGACGCGGCGCGCCTCCAGGCCGCGGTGGATGCGCAGCGGGATGCTCACCGTCGTCGCCACCGAGTGCAGCGTGACGACGTGCAGCGGGTTCAGCGCGCCGGGGACTTCGATCTTCGCGTGGATGGGCCAGCGCATGAACTCGACGGCGTCCGGGTCGTGGTAGTTCTCCTTGACGATGTCCGCGCCCGTGATGGGCCAGACGCTGAAGACGGCCACCTTGTCGCCGCTGGCGGTGGTGCGTCCCGTGCCGGGGTTCTGCATGAAGGCGCGGTACGGCAGCGGCTTGGGCATCGTGGCGAAAAGGGCCGTGAGCACCGCCTCCTGCGAGGAGGAGACCTCCTGGAGCGCCAGAACGTCCGGCTGCACGCGCTTGACGATGTTCGAGAAGGCCCCGAGCGTCGCGTCGCCCCCCTTCGACAGGTTGCAGAGGTTCATCGTCGCGATGCGCACGTCCACGGCGCGCGCCGCGGTGGCCGCCAGCAGAAAAACGCACGCCGCCGCCCACCCCCGTATGCGATGATGAAAACCCTTGGATGCCTTCTCCATTCCGACGACCTCGTACGGCCCTTTTTACTCTTCCGCGCGCGCCTGCGAAAGCGAAAAGCGTTTCCAGACGCCGTTCAGATCGCCAGGATCCCGGCCACGGCGTCCCTTCTCAATGCCTCCAGCTTCGGCGGCAGGTCGCGCTCCTGCAGGAAATCCGCCAGCTCGCGGCGGGTGTTTCCCGCCAGGACATCGTCGAGTGGCTTCCTGCCGGTTCGCTCCGGCCGCGGCAGGCGCCGCAGGCCCAGCGCGTCGTTCACGTGCGATTGCAGGCGGCTGAAATTCCAGTACGCCCGCATCAGGCGCGAGAGGCGGCGCTTCGCCGCCGTGCATTGCGCTTGCAATACCGGGGGAACCGCCGCGGAAGCTTCCGCGCCGGGCAGCAACCATTCCAGCGGAAGCCGTTCGTCCAGGACCAGAAGGGCTCGGAGTCGGACGGCGAGGCGCATGTAGCGCATGAGGGTCGAGTAGTTCATCCCGATGCGGTTGTCGGCCAGCCAGCCCCGTACCCCGCGGCCACGGCCCCGGATGCGTTTTGCGCCCGAAGGAGAGATGTCGTAGAGGTTGCCGCGGTCGAGCGTCGGCGCCAGGTCCGCCAGGCGCGACCCGATCCGCAGGCGCACCGACAGCGTGCGGGGCCGTACCGCCGCGTCGTCGGCGAGCTCCTCCGGCGTCGGCGTCCCGCGCAGCGACGGCGAGGGCGGCCGCGGTGCCCGGAGACGGGCCCGGCGGCGCAGCTCGGCGAGGATGGCCTGTCCGCTGTCGGCCAGCCAGGTGCCGAGGGCGGCCGCCGAGAGCGCGGCGATCCCCGCGACGGCGACGGGCAGGACCACGGGCAGGGCCAGGGGCAGGGCGTAGGCGCGGGCGACGTCGCCGGCAATCCCGGCGGCTTCGCGGAGGGCGTATTTGACCGTGTTGTTCATGGGCGGGAGCATGGCGGTTGGACTTGTGGAAGTCAAGTGTTTTTCGTGTTTCCAAGAGTGGTGGCGGTTCCGGGGAGTGTGGAGTGAATGGGTGGGAAAGAGGGGACTCTGGCGGTGGCGGGAGGGGATGACGATGGAAGGGGGAGTTCCGCGGCGGGAGGGGCGGGCTGGACTTTTGCACGGGGGGGTGGCAAGATGCGGCGCATGAAACACGGGCATTTTTCGAGTTTGGGCACGCGGATTCTCGCGGCGGCCGCGCTGGCGGCGGCGCTTTGGGGCGCCGCGCCGGCGGTTGCGCGGGCGCAGGACGCGGAGGGCGGGGCGGTCCCGTCGGTGCAGTTCAATTTCGAGCAGGCGGACATCCGGCTGGTCACGAAGCTGGTGGGGCAGTGGACCGGGAGGACCATCATCGTGCCGGAAGGGGTGCAGGGCAAGCTGACGATCCTGACGCGCGGGGCGGTCCCCGCGGACGAGGTGTGGCCGCTGTACCTGCGGGCGCTGGAGGCGGCCGGGTACGCGGTCCGCGACGAGGGGGTGGCGTGGCGCGTCGCGGCGCTGCCGGGCGCAGAGGCGCCGGTGACGGCGGGCGGCGCGGGGGACGGCGCCGAGGGCGGGCTGGTCACGGAAATCGTGCGGCTGAAGCACGTGGGGGCCGCGGACGTGAAGAAGGTTTTCGAGGGGATGGTGCGCGGCGGACGCGAGGGGGCGCTGGAAGCGTTCGTGCCGGGCAACCACCTGCTGGTGACGGGGACGGCCACGGAAGTGGCGCGCATCAAGTCGCTGGCGGAGCAGCTGGACCAGCCGGGGGCCGGCAGTGCGGTGGAGGTGGTCAAGCTGCAGAACGCGTCGGCGGAGGACGTGGCGGAGCAGCTGCGGGCGACGTTCGGGGCGTCGGACAGCGCGGCGTCGCGGGTCCAGAAGCACATGGCGCAGGTGACGGCCGGCGCGGGGGCGGGCCCGGCGGAGTTTTCGGTCGTGGCGGTGCCGCAGGCGAACAGCCTGGTGCTCGTCGGGCTGCCGATGCAGATCGCGGACATGAAGCGCATCCTCGAAAAGATGGATGTGGAGAACGCGGACGGGTTCGGGCGGCTGCGGGCGATTTTCCTGCAATACCTGTCGGCGGAGGAGGCGGCGAAGAGCCTCAACGCGCTGCTGGGCAAGTCGGCAGAGGCGGAGCCAGGGCGCCGGTCGATCGCGATCGAGCCGAGCGTGGCGAACAACGCGCTGCTGGTGGACGCACGGGGGAAGGATTTCGATTACGTGAAGCGGCTGGTGGAGCAGCTGGACCAGGTTCCGCAGCAGGTGCTGGTGGAGGTGCTCATCGCGGAGGTGGACTTGGAGAAAGGCCTCGACCTGGGCGTGGAGTGGTTCGGCATCGAGCAGCCGGACGGGAGCAGCACGGGCGGCTTCGGGCGCACGCGCTACGGCGAGAGCGATTCGATGATGCAGCTGCTCGGCGAGGGCAAGTTCCCGCAGGGGCTGGCGGCGGGCGTGCTGAGCGGGACGTTCACGGCGCCCGACGGCACGGTCTACAACCAGATGCCGTTCTACCTGCGCGCGGTCGCGGGCGACAAGGACATCAAGATTCTTTCCAACATCCCGCTCTGGGCGCAGAACAACCTCGAAGCGAGCGTGAGCGTGGGGGAGAACATCCCGATCCTGAAGTCGTCGGTGGAGGGCTCCGGCAGCGACCGGGACTACATCCAGAACATCGAGCGGCGCGACGTCGGCATCACGCTGACCCTGACGCCGCACGTGAACCCGAACCGGGAAATCCAGCTCGACCTCAACCCGTGCATCGAGACCGTGGTCGCGTCCGCTTCCGGCGACGCCGCGGCGGCGTACACCCCGACCATCTCCCGGCGCGAAGTCAAGACGACCATCACCGTTCCCGACCGCAAGACCGTGGTCATCAGCGGCCTCATCCGCGAAGACACGAGCCGCATCGAGAGCAAGGTGCCGATCCTGGGCGACATCCCGCTGCTGGGGTGGCTGTTCCGGTCGTCGAGCGACGTGAACAAGCGGACGAACCTGCTGATTTTCGTGACCCCGCGCATCGTGACCGACGCCGCCGAAGCCGAAGCCGAGCGCGCGCGCCTC
Source organism: uncultured bacterium (assembly GCA_902766695.1). Classification (GTDB taxonomy): domain Bacteria; phylum Verrucomicrobiota; class Kiritimatiellia; order CAIQIC01; family Lenti-01; genus CACXEY01. The sequence goes on along the minus strand of CACXEY010000057.1, from coordinate 12,178 downwards.
GAAGGCTCCGCCACGCTCCGCAACGCCGTCGACGACATCCAGCAGCCCTCGCCCGAGGCGGAGATCGCCGACATGGAAGCGCGGGACAAGGCGGCCCGCCGCAAGGCCGTCGCCGACCGCAAGGCCGCGAAGCGCGCCGCGGATGGGAAACCGTGAACGCGGTCGCCTGACCGCCATCCTGCCCCGCCAGACGGGAGCCGGGATGCCCCCTGACGACCATGGAGGCGTCCTCCCCTTTCCGGCGAAAGGCTGCGTTTTTCCTTCCCTCCGGCTTCCCGTCCGCCTATTCTGGCCGGCAGAAACCATAGGAGACATTTTCGCCCATGCCCGCTTCTCCCGACATCGCCGCCGTCGCCGACCACTTCCGCCGCGCCATCGCCGCCGGACGGATGCCACACGCCCTGATCGTCTCCGGACGTCCCCGCGGCGGCGGACTGGCGGCCGCGGAATCCATCCTGCATCTCCTCTACGACACCCCCGACGCCCCGGCCGACCTTTACAAGAACGTCGACATCCGTTGGGTCGAGCCCGAAAGCAAATCCCGGCAGATCCGGGCCGAAGACGCCCGCGGACTCATCGACTTCCTCGCCCTCACCTCCTACGAAGGCGGCTGGAAGGCCTGCGTCATCCTTTTCGCCGACCGCCTCAATCCCGACGCCCAGAACATCCTCCTGAAGACCCTGGAGGAGCCTCCGCCCAACTCCCTGCTCATCCTCGTCACCGCCGCCCCGTCCGCACTGCTCGCCACCGTCCGCTCCCGCGCCCAGACCGTCGACGTCGCCGATACGGAAGACCTCACGGCGAAGCCCTGGTATCCCTACGTCCTCGACCTCCTGCGCAATCCGCCCGCCCGGCGCCCCGCCGACGTGTTCGCGTGGTCCGACCAGCTCCTCGCTCCCCTCGCCGAACTCGAAGACCGCGTCCGTGCCGAAGAAGAACAGCGAGCCACGGCCGCCGCCGAAGCCGAGGTGCAGGCCAAGGCACCCGCCAAAGGCAAGGGGCGCAAGGCCGCCCGCGCCACGCCTCCCGACGATATGCCAAAAGTCGCCAAGGACACCATCGATGCCCGTGTCGCCACCCGAGTGAAAGAAGAGCAGGAAGAACTCCTGTCGGTGGTCCAGGACTGGCAGCGCGACGTCCTCGCCGCCCTCAAGGACCCGGCCACGCCACCGCTCCATTTCCCTTCCGAAGGGCAGGCCATTCTCTCCCAGACCGGGGGACTGACCTTTCCGGCCGCCCTCCGTCGCGTGACGGCGATCGAAGAAATCCGCGACCTTCTCGCCCACAACATCCGTCCCGCCTTGGCCCTTCCCCGTCTCGCCCGCGCGCTGGCCCATCCCTGAGGGGAGGAAGAAGCAAGAAGGGGCGCCCCCTTCGTGCGGGGACCCCTTTTGCGGGTTCCAGCGCTCGGCGGCGGCAACACGGAACGAGGGCGAAATGCCTGGTCCTCGTCTGGACGCTGGACGTTCCCGGGTGAGGGACGATGTTCCCGTGCATCAGCTGGCGAGGAATAGGAACAGGAAGACGGTGGCGTTGTGGAGGGCGTGCATGACGATGCAGGGGATGAGGGATCCGGTGCGGATGCGGGCGATGGAGAGGCCGACCGCGAGGATGGCCAGCGGCGGAGCCGCCTGCCAGGAGAAGTGCAGGGCGACGAAAACCAGGACCGTCAGGGCGATGCCGGCGCGCAGTCCGGTGCGCCGGACCAGGAAGTCCTGGAGCCATTTGCGGAAAACCACCTCCTCGCAGACGGGGCTGAAGGCGATGCCGCAGACGGCCAGGAGGATGCGTTGCCAGGACGAGCCCTCGGCGAACTGGCCGAGAATGGGTTGGACCGCGGGTTCGGCATGCATGAAACGGCAGGCGAGGTTGACCAGCACGGTGGCCGCGAAACAGGGGAGCCAGATGGCGAGGAATCGGAGACCGCCCTGCACCCACGGGGACTCGGGAGGATCGTCGGACCGCAACGCACGGCAGGCGGGCCACCACGCGACGGCCAGAAAGAGGAACAGCAACCCGGCCGCGTTGGCGGAGACGGGGACGGAGAAGAAGTCCGGCACCCGCGCGGGGCCCGCGAGCGAACCGACGCCGTCGCCGGCGACCGCCGATGCAAGGACGGGGAAGGGTGCGGGAATTCCCGGGATCACGGTTCCGGCGGGAAACCGAAGGTTTCGCGGACGGTGTAGGTGCGTTTGTTCTGCGACTCGTGGTAGGTGCGGGTCTGGACTTCCGCCAGCAGGCCCATCGAGATGAACTGCATTGCGAAGGCGAACAGCATGAACGGGGTGATGACCCAGAAGGGGCGCTTGATGAGATAGAGGTGGGTTTCGAGGTTGCCGGGGTAGAAGAGCCGGTCGCCCGCCACCACCAGCAGCATCAGCAGGCCGATGCCGCCGAACAGGAAGGCGAACTTCCCGAACAGCTGCATCGGGCCGCCCGTGAAGCGCAGCAGGAACTTGACCGTCAGCAGGTCGAGCACGACGCGGAATGTGCGCCCGATGCCGTACTTGGACTTGCCGGCCGTGCGCGGATGGTGGTCCACCACCACTTCCTCGATGCGGCCGCCCACCCACGAGCAGAGCGCCGGGATGAAGCGGTGCATCTCGCCGTAGAGGCGGATGCCCTGGAGGACGTCGCGCTTGTAGGCCTTGAGCGTGCAGCCGTAGTCGTGGAGGTGGACGCCCGTGATGCGCGAAATCAGGCCGTTGGCGATCATCGAGGGGAGGCGGCGGTTGATGAAGGCGTCCTTGCGGTCCTTGCGCCAGCCGGAGACGACGGCGCAGTCGTCGGCTTCCATGACTTCCAGCAAGTGCGGGATGTCGCGCGGGTCGTTCTGGAGGTCGGCGTCGAGCGTGACGATGACGTCATTGCGGGCCGCGTCGATGCCGGCCGACATGGCGGCGGTCTGGCCGAAGTTTCGGCGGAAGCGGATGAGGCGGAAGCGGGGATGGGTTTGGGCCGCGTCGAGAAGGCGGTCCCAGGTGGCGTCGGAAGAGCCGTCGTCCACGAGCAGGACCTCGTAGTCGCGGTCCATCGTGGAGAGGGCGGCGTGGATTTGGCCGGCGAGGGAGGAAACGTTCTCTTCCTCGTTGTAGACCGGAACGACGACGGAAAGGCTGTAATGTGGCTTGTTCATGTCGGGCAGTATGGCGGAGCGGCGGCGGTTTTTCAAGCGCAAGGGAGGTTGCCCGTCCCGAGGGGGCGCAGGACGGAACTGTGACTTTGGAATTGCGGGGGAAAACCTTGTGCATTCGGTCGCGTTCTGCCGACATCCCTTCCTCTGGCGGGCAGGGACGGCCCGCACTTCCCATTCTTTCACATGGGGAATCGCAAGGTATTCTTCGCGAGCGTCACGGAAGCGATGGTCCGATGATTGCACCTTTTGATCTTCACACGGCATGTTCATGCGGGGTTCCACCGTCCTTCTTTTCCAACAAACGAAACGCACTGAGTCATTGGGGAGCTGGCGGCATTTCGGCTTGCGAACGGGAGCGGGGATGGCATGATTCGGGAAGAAACGAGCAGGCATGAACGAAACATCGACACCATCGGCGGCAGACAAGAGCGGCAGTCCTCCCCCGCGGAGGCCATACGCGATTCCTTTCAACAAGCCCTTCATCGCGGGTCGGGAACTGGAACACATCGCGGAGGCGGTGGGAAACGGGAAGCTGTCGGGGAACGGCGCGTTCACGAAGCGGTGCCAGGGGTGGTTCGAGGAGCGGTACGGGTTCGGGAAGTGCTTGCTGACGACGAGTTGCACGGACGCGCTGGAGATGGCGGCGATGCTGACGGGGGTGGGGCCGGGGGACGAGGTCATCATGCCGAGCTACACGTTCGTCTCGACGGCGCTGGCGTTCGTGAGGCAGGGGGCGAAGATCGTGTTCGCCGACAGCGGGGCGCGGCATCCGAACCTCGACGCGTCGCGGCTGGAGGAGTTGGTGACGGAGAGGACGAAGGTCGTCGTGCCCGTCCACTACGCCGGTTGCGCGTGCGACATGGACGCCATCATGGACATCGCGGAGCGCCATGGCCTCAAGGTCGTGGAAGACGCGGCCCAGGCGGTGGATTCGTGGAACGTCGGGAAGGACGGCCGCAAGCGGGCGTTGGGGAGCATCGGGCAGCTGGGGTGCTTTTCGTTCCACGAGACGAAGAACATCATCGCGGGGGAGGGCGGGATGCTGGCCGTCAACGATCCGTCGCTGGCGCGGCGGGCGGAAATCATCTGGGAGAAGGGGACGAACCGGGCGGAATTCTTCCGCGGGGAGGTGAACAAGTACGGGTGGGTGGATGTCGGGTCGTCGTTCCTGCCGTCGGAGCTGTCGGCGGCCTTCCTCTGGGGACAGCTGGAGCATCTGGACGCCATCCAGGCGAAGCGGAAGCGGCTGTGGGAGCTGTACCGGGAGGAGCTGTCCGGCGCGCCCCGCGACGACTTCGCGCTTCCGGAAATCCCGCCCTGGGCCACGAACAACGCACACTGCTTCTATCTGGTATGCCGCGACCTGGATACGCGGACGCGCCTGATTGCACGCCTCAAGGCGCAGGGCATCCTCGCCGTGTTCCACTACCTGCCGCTGCATTCGAGTCCGTTCTTCGCGGACAAGCACGACGGGCGGGCGTTGCCGAACTGCGACCGCTACGCGGACACGCTCGTCCGCTTGCCGCTCTACTACGAGCTTGGCGAAGACGACGTCCGGCGGATCTGCCGCATCGTGCGGGAAGGCTGATGCGCGGGGAAAGGACATCCAAGCGCCTCACGAGGGCGTGGTCCATCGTGCTTGCGGCGGGAATTTCCGGTGCTGTGGCGTTCGTGTGGATCGGGCTCGCCTTGGCCTGGGGCGGGGCGACCGTGCATTGGGCGCGCGGACTGGGCGAGTGGACGGGCTGGGAAGCGCTGGGGGCGGTTCTGGCCCTGCTCTGGGCGGCGGCGTGCGCGGTGGGGTTGGGATATGCGGGGCGGCGCTGGAGTGACCGGGTGTACGTTGCGGCGGCGACCGGTCTGGCGCTTGCCGTCGGCCTGGGCTGGGCGTGGTTCACGCGCGGGATGGGGCGCTGGCCGATGGACTGCGGGTTCTTCCGGTGTTTCCTGGACCGGCTCGCCGAAGGCGGCTACACCGTCGAGAACCTTCGGGGGCTGACGAAGCACTATGATTACGGGGCGTGGTGTACCCGTGCGTGGCCGGTGTACCTGCCGATGCGGTGGTGGACCGGGCCGGAAGCGTTCGGTCCGGCGGTGCAGGCGCTTCAGGCGGTGCTTGCGGCGGTCTGCATACCGCTGGCGTGGCGGGTGGCGCGGCTTCTGGGGGGGCGGCGGGTCGCCCGCTGGACCGTCGTGGCACTGCTGGGGATGCCGGGCTTCGCCATGCAGTGCATCGGACTCAACCACCAGGTGCTCGGCGCCTGCGAGTTCCTGGCGGCGACCTGGCTGCTGGCGGAATGGATGTTCGGCGGCGGTAGGGCCTGGAAGAAGACCGCGTTGGCCGCGGGCATGTGCGTGCTGGCGGCGGCGGCCCGGTTCGAAGGGTCCGCGTGGAGCCTCTTCCTGCTGGGGGCCTCGGTTTTTCTTGCGCTCGAATGCGTTCGCCCCGGCGGGCGGCGTCTCGCGGCGGCCCTGGCGCTTGTGGCAATGGTTCTGGTCCCGGCGCGGATCGGGCGGATGGTCACGGACAAGGTGCTGGCACCGGCGTTGGAGGCGAATTCTGAATCGATCAACGGCGGCTCGTTGGCCTTCATGGCGCGGGGGTGGGACTTCGAGTGGGGCGGCGAGTATTCGGACGCGTTGCAGACGCTCGACGTGCTGACGCCTCGGGAGGACAAGGATCGCGTGTTCAAGTCCTATCTCGCCGGACAGTGCGTCTACAACGGTCCCGCGTTGGTCACGCGGTTGTTCCCCGCGAAACTGGCGAAGTTCCTGCTGTTGGGGTATGCGGGCCTGTCGGAGGAGGTGCTGCGGGCGAACGGGGCGGACAGGACGGCCAGATTGGCCCGCGGGGCGCGCACGGGATGGTTCGTCCTGTTCTGCGCACCGCTGGCGCTGTGGGGCATGGGGCGCCTCGCGGGACGCGCCGGCGATCCTCGCACCGCGTGGCTGGTTGTCCCCGTGGCGCTGACCGGCGTCGCCGTGATGTTCGTCGGCGAGACCTCTCCTCGCTACTCCATGCCCATCCAGGCCTTGCTTTTGGCCGCCGCGGCCTGCGGACTGGCGTCCGGGGGGGATGGATGCGGAGGGCGCGCCCATGGAAACGGACCGTCGGCCTTGCCCCGCCCGTTCGCGACCGGTCTGGGACTCGTCTTGATTGCGTATGCCACCTTTGCGGTCACGTTGTTCGCCGCGCGCGGAGCCGTCCGTCCGTTCGCCCCCACCGACATGCGCGCCGCATCGGTGGAATCCGGACATCCGCGGGAAAACCCGCGGCTGGCTCCTTTCGAGGCCGTGTTCCCCGACGGCAGCGGCAGCGTCGTCTGGCCCGGTCGTGGCGGACGTGCCACCGCATGCCTGCGTGGGGGTTCCTGGCGCGAGCGCGGAAGGGCCGAAGTCGAATGCCCGCCGGGCACGTGGCGCGAAGTGTCCTTGCCCGCTCGCCTGGATTTAGACTGGGGCGATACCGCCCCGCGCCGCATGGCCGTCCGGCGCATTCCGGCCGGCGCCCCCCTGTGCGTCGGCTACGCAGAAATCACTCCGCAGGAGTGAAAAGTTTCATCCGCCGGACGTTCAGGGAAGCGGTGGGGCGGGGATGGCGGCATGTCCACGATTTCCGGAACAAGCGCATTCCTTGCGCAGATTGCGGACCGGTCGGCACGGCTCCTTGCCGCCGGGCGGACGCTGGAAACTATTTTGGGTGGCAGGAGGGAACTGTGACTTTGGCATTGTCTGGCGGAAAACTCGTGGTTTTCCAAATGCGGGGTGGCGGGGCGGGCATTCCCTGCCCGCCATCATCGGGGATGCCGCAGGGATGCGGCGGAAATGCGTGGAGGACGAAATCCTCCATGCATGATGCATCCGCATGGCCCATTCGTCCGAATGCCGTGCGGAGACGAGAGACGAGTGGGGAGAGACGAGATGAGAGGGGGCTGAGGGCGCGGGGAGGAGGGAGGAGAGAGGGAGGGACCGCGCCGTTTCCGGCGCGGCGCGGGACCTCGGGGGGAGCGGGAGGGGGGAAAGCCCCGCCGCACGCGGCGGGGCGCAGGACCTCGGGGGGAGGGGGGAGGGAGGGAAGGCCCCGCCGCACGCGGCGAGGCGCAGGACCTCGGGGAGAGCGGGAGGGAGGAGGGGAGGGCACGCCGCACGCGGCGAGGGGGGCGGGGAGGGTGGAAGGGGGCTATTTGCAGGAGGCGATGAGGTCGTGGATGCGGGAGAGGTCGGTGGGGGAGAGGGCGGGGTCGCGGGCGATGGAGAGGCCGACGCGGCGGGCTTCTTCGCATTTGCCGAGCTGGACGAGGGCTTCCATGCAGAGAAGCCAGCGGGAGTGGTTCATCTGGCCGGCCTGCTTGAGGACGACGAGGTCGCGGAGGGTGGCGGCGGGGTCGCCGAGGTGGAGGTTGACGGCGGCGCGGGTGGCGAGGAAGGAGATTTCGGTGGGGTCGCGCCGGATGGCTTCTTCGACGAGGGACAGGGCGTTGTAGTAGTCGCCGCCGCGCTCGGTGATGACGTGGGCGAGGTTGTTGAGGAGGAAGGGGTTCCGTTGCTGGACGATGCCGTTGCGGAAGGCTTTTTCGGCGCGTTCGAGGTCGCCCTGCTGGTAGGCGAGGAGGCCTTCGTTCTGGTATTTGAGGTAGTGCTGGGGATTGCGGGCCTGGAGGGCGCGCAGGGAGACCTGCATGAGGGCGGCGTTGCCGGTCTGGGAGGCGACTTCGCCCATCATCTCCCAGAGGATGACGGTGGAAGGGGCGATTTCGGCGGCGCGGTCGAGTTCGCGCTGGGCGAGGCGCCAGAGCTTCAGGTCCATGAAGTGCCGGGCGAGGGAGAGGTGGGTGCCGAGGAGTCCGGGGCGGAACATGGCGAGGGCGGATCGGGCGCGGTAGATTTCCTTTTCGTCCTTGGCGTCTTCGGCCATGAGCAGGTCGGTGATCCAGAGGCGCTCGTTGAGGGTGTCGTAGGTGGTCTGGTAGCGGACGGATTCGTAGGCTTCGGCCCGCTCGCCGTCGAGGTACTGGAGGAGGGCGCGGTGGAAGGCGACTTCGGCTTCGGCATGGCCGACGGAAAGGGCTTCGACGATGTAGGCGCGCGCCATCTCGAGGTCCTTGGCGCGCATGGCGAGGAAGGCGAGTTCGAGGAGGGCGTGCTGGTCGTGGTCGTCGCGGACGAGGGCGTTGCGGCAGGCGATTTCGTCGGGGCGGGGGACGCCGTAGAGGCCGAAGGCGATGTCGATCCACTTGGCGTGGAGGGCGTCTTCCTCGAAGTTGTTTTCGGCGGCGCGGCGCTGGGCGAGGGTGCGGGGGACTTCGGCGGAGATGGCCCAGACGCGTCCGTTGCGGACCCAGGAGCGGGCGTCCCAGACGAAGCCGAAGTTGGCGCCGCAGTTCCAGCGGTGGCCGTGGATGAGGGGAATGATGCGGTCGACTTCCGCGTCGGGATCGAAGCCTTCTTCGAGGGGGTACTCGGAGGCCATGGAGGCAAGGTTGAGGAGGATGGAGACGTTTTCGGGATCGATGCCGTGGCCGATGCGGAGGACTTCGTTGGCGTCGGCGGGGCGTCCGGCGCGGAGGAGTTCGATGGCGAAGTTGTCGATGCCCTTGCCGGCGATGCGCAGGAGGGCCTCGCGGAAGCGGTACATGGGGTTGCCCTCGGGGATGGGGGTGTCGCGCATGTCCTGCAGGAGTTTCCAGAAGGGGCGCTGGTGCTCGAAGCGGGCGGTCCAGTCGACGGAGGCGAGGTCGGGTTCGACGGTGTAGAAGTAGCCGTCGGGGACGAAGTCGCCGTATTCGAGGAAGACGGGGTTGGTGAAGTCGATGAGGCCGATGCGGAAGTAGTCGCCGCGGTTGAGGAGGAGTTCGTCGAGGAACTGGATGATGTCGCCCTTGGCGAGCATGGGGGTGAGGACGGGGTCGATGATGAAGCGGGTGAGGGTCTTGAGGTAGGTGCGGGAGTTGAGCTGGCGGGTGTTGATGAAGCAGGTGGGGTCGCGCTTCTGCCAGGTGAGGAGGCGGAGGGTGTTGTCGAGGATGCCGGAGGAGAAGAAGATGTCGCGGCCGGCGCCGCGGCGGTCGAGGATGTCGCGGGAGGCGTCTTCGACGAGGCGGGCGTAGCGGCCGTCGGCGGTGCCGTAGTTTCGGACGGCGGCGCCGGCGACGATGAAGGGGAGGCAGAGGGCGAAGGCGAAGGAGAGGCGGTGGAGGACTTTCTGGTAGGTGCGGATTTCGTAGAGTTTGTTGCGCTCGCCGAAGATGAGGAACTCGCCGCAGATGTAGCCGAAGGAGCCGGCGACGAGGAGGTAGGGGGTGACGAGGCAGGGGTACATGCCCATGAGCTTCCAGGGCGAGTAGGTGCAGTCGTAGAGGATGCCGAGGAGGCCGGCGAGGCAGGTGATGCGGACGCAGACTTCCCAGCGCTCGTAGAACCACGGGGAGCGGTGGGTGATCAGGAAGGCGATGAGCCACGGGATGAGGGTGAACGCCATCAGGACGAGGAAGCCGGGGTGGCCGTTGGCGGCGGATACGACGGAAAGCTGCGCGCGGAGGATGCCGAAAAGGGCGTCGAGGGGCGAGGCGTAGATTTCCATGAAGAGGCCGCGCTTGTAGAGGACGTGGGCGTTGAAGGCGTAGAGGCCGGCGGCGGAGACGGCGAGGGTGCCCCAGAGGAGGAGGTGGTGCCCGAAGGAGGAGGCCTTGTTCCAGCGGACGAGTTCGCGGATCATCAGCGGGATGAAGGCGGGGAGGAAGACGAGGAAGGCAGAGGATTCGGTGCAGCCGATGCCGAAGAGAAAGGCCAGGGCGAAGAGGTCGCGCTTGCGGCCCCAGTGCTGGTAGCGGGAGAAGAGGCAGGCGCAGGCCATCAGCATCGCCATGTGGAAGGTGTGCGGGAGGGAGCGGGTGGAGGCAATCCAGAAGGGCGGGCAGATGGCGAGGAAAAGGCCGGCGCAGAAGGCGGAAAGGCGGCGGCCGTAGGCTTCGAATTCGAAGGACCAGGGGCCGGGTTCGTTGCGGACGAGGTAGCCGACGTTCATCATCAGGTCGGTCAGCATGGCGACGGTCAGGGCGCCGAAGAAGGCGGAGACGAGTCCCATCCAGGAGGGGAGGGGAAGGACGGGGAAGCGGTCGAGGAGGCGGACGGCCCAGCCCCAGAGGAAGTCGGTGGGGGAAGGGGTGGCCTCGACGCTCATCTTGGAGAGGAGTTCGTTGGTGGGCGGTCCGGGGAAGGCGGACCAGCTCATGGTCAGGAGGTAGAGGACGAGGGCGATGCAGAAGAGGGCGATGTCGAGGACCCAGCGGCGGGGATGGAGGTGGGCGTAGGCGTCGAACTTGATGGCGGCGTGGGCGTCGCGGCCTTCGAAGAAGGCGTCGACGTCGCGGGGCTGGAAGAACTGGAATTTGCCGTCGGGGGTGAAGCTGCCGAGGGTCGGGGGCTTGCGCGGGGGCGGTGCGGGGCGGAGACGGGAGCGGATGCGGTCGAGGAGGCTGGGGAGGAAGCCGGGGCGGGGGGATTGGGAAGGGGATGGCGCGGGAGAACTCATGGAGCGGCGAGAGGCGCGAGACGGGAGACGGGAGACGAGTGGGCGGTGGGCCCGGGAAGGATGTCGGGAAGGGCGGTCATGGGGCGGGCTCCGGGAGGGCGGCGAGGGCGGAGCGGAGGGTGGAGAGGCATTCGTGCTGGGTGGGGGAGAGGGCTCCCTGGGGGAGGACTTCGGCGCGGCGGAGGCAGCGGCGGGCCTGGTCGAGCTTGCCGGCGCGGCGGAAGAGTTCGCCGGAAAGCACCCACGCGGGGGCGAAGTCCGGCGCGTAGGCGACGGACCGGCGGGCCTCTTCGGCGGCTTCCTTGAGTTCTCCGGCGAGCATCAGCATTTCGGTGAGGGTGCAGTGGAAGACGGGGTTCCAGGGCTGCGCATCGATGGCCTGGTGCATCCAACCGCGCATCTCGGGGTCTTCCGAACCCGAAACGTACAGTATGGACTCGCAGACGGCGTTTAGCAATTCGGGATTGCGGGTGGCGCGGGCGAGTTCGCGGAGGTCGCGGACGGTGCGGGCGGCGGTGTCGGGGTCCTCGGGACGCCGGGTGAGGGAGGCTCGGAAGATGGGATGGTCGGGGGCGGTGCGGCGGAGGGAGGCGCGGAGGGTGCCGATGGAGCCGTCCTGGAGGATGCGCGAGAGGGTGATCAGCCGCAGGAGGATGGGCGGGGCGGAGCGGAGCTGGAGAGCGCGGTTGTATTGGTCGAGGGCGTTGGGCCAGTCGTGGAGTTCGCAGTAGCGCAGGCCGAGGGCGAGCCGGATTTCGCGGTCGTGTCCGGCGCGCTCCTGGAGGATCTGGACGGCTTGCGCGAAGAGGGGATCGGGGGGCGCGGTCCAGCAGAGGGCGGCGAGCCATCCGGAGATGTCGGACGGGGTGTTGGCGAGGTGGCGGCGGGCGTGTTCGACGGAGCCGTCGATGTTGCCGCGCAGGCGCTCGATGCAGGCGATCTCGGGCTGGAGGAGTTCTTCGTCGAAGCCGATGCGCACGAGGTGGGTGAGGGTGGAAGCGGCGAGTTCGGGACGGTGGTGCAGGATGAAGAGGCGCAGGAGCGCGAGAAGGGCGTTGGAGTCGCGCGGGTCGGTGCGGAGGCGGGAGAAGACGGCGGGGAAGGTCGGCGCGGGGGCGAGGGCGTGGCGGAAGATGCGCTCCCATACGTCGGGCGGGAGGGGATCGTCGGGCTGCGGGGCGCCGGGGGAGAGGGCGGAGAGGCGGTCGGGCGGGATGCCGGAGCAGACGAAGAGCCAGTCGGGATGCGTGGCGCGGGTTTCGGGGTCGAGGATGGGGCCGTAGAGGAGGTCGAGGCCCCAGAGGCGGCCTTCGCGGTCGTACATGGCGGTCTGGAGGGAATCGGCGCCGGCGGGGAGGGTCGCGGGAATCGGCGTCAGGGCGTCGGGCGGGATGCGATTGGCGAGCAGGCTGAGGTTGTCGGGGGACAGGGCGAGACCGGCCCCGAAGACGCGGTCGGCGGCGGCGGAGTCGCCGGATTCGGCGAGGAGGACGCCGTAGGCGTCGGCGTTG
>CACXEY010000056.1 GCA_902766695.1 uncultured bacterium | reverse complement strand
GTACGCATTGGACACCTCCGTCCTCGTGCGGATTCTTTCCAACCGGCCGCAGCCGCTGGCGGGGGAGGTCATCCGGCTGGTGGCGGATCGCATCCGCGGCGGGGACACGATGGCGGTGTCGAATCTGGTTCTCTCCGAGGCCTACTATGCCATGCAACACCACTATGGCGTGGACAAGGAGTCGGTACTAAAGGCCTTGCGGAACATTTCGCTGCAACCGGGGTTCGAGTTCTCGCCCGAGGCAGAGGATGCGCTCGCGATCGAGAACCTTGCCCATGCCAATCCTGGGTTCGTGGACCGCTTGATTTGCGGTGAACAGGAACGGCTGGGGGTCAAGGTGCTCTCCTGCGAGAAATCGTTCCGGCGTTTGCCGAACGCGGAATCGATTCCGTAGTGGACACGAAGGTCCGGACAATTTGTGCAGTGACAAGTAAACACTGACAAGGTGCGGTACGCCCACTGCGCGGGCAGAAAGTGGAGGGGCAAGCGGGCGGGGCGTCCGCGCGACGACAAAAGTGGGGGCGCCCGCGGGCCGGCCGGTCACTCGTCGGGCATGGCGGCTTCGATGCGGTTGTCGAAGCGGGTGTAGTCGGCGAAGAAGTTGAGGCGGACTTCGCCGGTGGGGCCGTTGCGGTGTTTGGCGACGTCGACGATGGCCAAGGTCAGGTCGTCGCTGTCTTTGCCTTCTTTGTAGTAGCTGGGGCGGCGGAGGAGGAAGACGATGTCGGCGTCCTGTTCGATGGCGCCGGAGTCGCGCAGGTCGGAGAGTTTGGGGATGGCGTCCTTTCCGCGGCTTTCGGGGGCGCGGGAGAATTGGCTGAGCACCAGGACGGGGACCTGGAGCTCCTTGGCCATGGCTTTGAGGTTCTGGGAGATGGCGGCGGTCTCCTGCTGGCGGCCGTCGCGGGCGCGGGCGGAGCAGTTGAGGAGCTGGAGGTAGTCGACGACGATGAATTCGATGCCGTATTTGCGTTTGAGGCGGCGGGCGCGGGAGCGGAGTTCTTCGACTTCGAGGCCGGCGGTGTCGTCGACGTAGATGGGGGCGCGGGAGAGTTCGTCGGCGGCTTGGACGAGTTGGGCGTGGTCGGAGGCGCCGAGGCGGCCGGTGGAGAGGTCTTTGGCGGAGACGTGGGCGCGGCAGCAGATCATGCGGCGGACGAGGGCTTCGGCGGACATCTCGAGGCTGAAGACGGCGACGGGGCGGACGGGCTGGCGGCGGGCGCCGGTGGCGACGTTTTCGGCGATGTTGAGGGCGAGGGAGGTTTTGCCCATGGAGGGGCGGGCGGCCAGGATGAGGAGGTCGCTCTTTTGCATGCCGAGGAGTTTGGCGTCGATGTCGACGAAGCCGGTGGAGATGCCGGTGAGGCTCTTTTTTTCGCTCAGCAGGCGCTCGGCTTCGACCATTTCCTGCTTGACGAGGTCGCGCCAGGGTTTTTCGGTTCCGGCGCGGTTTTCGGAGAGGGCGAAGAAGGCGGATTCGGCGCGCTCGAGGACGCCTTCGGCGCCGAGGTCGGCGCGGTAGCAGGATTCGGTGACTTCGCGGGCGGCGTCGAGGACGCGCCGGAGGAGGTGGTTTTCGAAGACGCGCTTGATGTAGTATTCGGCGTAGGCGACGGAGGTGGCGCGGGAGACGATGGCGAGGAGGGCGTCTTCGCCGCCGGCGGCTTCGAGGCGCCCGGTCTGGGTGAGGTGTTCGACGAGGGCCGGGATTTCGAGGGGGCGGTGGGCGGCCGCCATCTCGAGCATGGCTTCGTAGATGGTGCGGTGGCCGCTGAGGTAGAAGGGTTCGGGGACGAGTTGGTGGACGCGGCAGAGGTCGAGCATGGTCTCGGGGTCGAGGAGGACGGCCCCGAGGGCGATGGCCTCGGCTTCTTCGCTGTAGGGCGGGAGCAAAGCGCCGGGACGGGCGGCCGAGGCCTCCCGTCCCGTTGGGTCCGGAATGGACATGGTGATGGGGCTGGCGCGGGGGGGAAGGGCGGGTTATTCCGCGGCTTCGGGGGCCGGCTCGGCCTTCTTTTCGGCAACGACCTTGACTTTGAGGTGGCCGTGGACTTCGGGATGGAGGTGCAGGGTGACTTCGTGGTCGCCGAGGGCCTTGAAGGGTTCGTAGATGACGAGCTGCTTCTTGTCCATCTCGATGCCCTTGGCGGCAAGGGCGGCGAGGATTTCGGGGGCGCCGACGGAGCCGAAGAGGCGGCCGTCTTCGTTGGCCTTGACGGGGCAGGTGACGGTGACTTTTTCGAGTTTCTTGAGGAGGGCTTCGGCGGCCTTCTTTTCTTCGGCAAGGCGGGCGGCGGCTTCTTCGCGCTTCTTTTCGATAAGGCGCTTGGTGCCGGGGGTCATGACGACGGCGGCCTTGCGGGGGAAGAGGTAGTTGCGGGCGTAGCCGGCCTTGACTTTGCAGGCGTCGCCGGAGCGGCCGAGGCCTTCGACATCTTCCAAGAGAATGACTTCGATGGGTTTGCCCATGGTGGGTTGTGCTCCTTTCGGGGGTGCGTTGTGTGTGTGGATGGGATGGGGTCCGCGCGCGGCTCAGGGCAACAGGCCCATGACGCGGGCGCGGCGGATGGCGCGCTTGACCTGGCGCTGCTGGTGGGCGTTGGCGCCGGTGATGCGGCCGGGGAGGATCTTGCCGCGCTCGGTCATGAATTTCTTGAGGAATTCGTAGTCGCGGTAATCGACCTGCTGGTCGGCCTTGAGCATGCGGTTGCGTTTGCGGGAGCGCTCTTCGAGCGGGTCGCGGGCGGGGCGTTTCTTGCTGCTTTTCTTGATCATCGTGGTTTTACTCCATGTTTAGAAAGGGACGTCTTCTTCGGCGCCGGGTTTCGAGAGGGGCTCTTCGTAGGCGGGGGCCTGCGGGGGCGGCGGGGCGG
>CACXEY010000055.1 GCA_902766695.1 uncultured bacterium | reverse complement strand
CCAACGCGAAGCCGCCTGCCGATGAAGAAATTTCCTACGTTTCTCAAAGCAGCCACTTCTCATTCTTGCGTGAATCGGTAAGTTTGGTCCGCCGCGGCCGGTCAACCGGAGACCGGGGTCTGGCGAGCATCCCCATGGATACCCCGCCGCCCGGCCGTTTGGCGAGCCAAAACTGCGTCATCCGCGAAACCGATTTACCGCGCCCCGCGCGCCCGTTTTCCCGTACAAATCAACCCACCATCAACCATCCTCTCGTTACATCATTCGTTCCTTCCATCCTCTCCACTCGTCCCCCGACACCCGAATCTGACAACCGCCGCCCGACAATCCCCTCTTTTCTCACGCAGAGCCGCAGAGAGGCAGAGGCGCAGAGGCTTATCAGCACAAAAGAGCAGAAAGGACATGTAGGAGGATCAAGACCCTTTCTTCTACAACCCAACGTGCCCAGCGCCGTGATGGGCCGGTCTCGACCGACCCGTCCCGGCGCTGGGCACACTTTGCAGGGAAAAGAAAAAGAAAAGATGCATGTCCATCCTCTTTCTCCATGATCTTTTTGTCCTTTTGCGCTTTCTGGTTCCTCTCCGGCCCTCCAAGCCTCTCCGCGTCTCCGCGCGAGATTTTGCCCCCCCCAAGCCCTCCGTGCCTCCGTCCCTCTGCCCCACTGCGTGAGCCCAATCGGCGTTTCTCTCCTCCCTCTTTCCCCTGTTCGTCTTCTTTCAAAGAAGTTGTTTTCGGTTGTTTCCCAAGTTGTTGCGAGTTGTTTGAAAACAGATTTGTTTTGTTCAACTGATTCCGGGCGGTGGCTTCCGGCAAGGGGAATCGTCACCTTGAACTGGCCTTCTTCGTCCCGCCCGCAGGGCGCTCTCCTCCCTCGTCTCCGTGCGCCCGAAGGGCGCGCAGGGGTTGACAGGGGACTGTGGGCGGGGTAGTGTATTCGTGTTTCAAAGAACGAAATTGGATTCCGTTTTGGATTTTGGAAGAACGAAGAATACGAAAGAGTCCGTACATGAGGGATGAAGAAATCCAGATGCTGGTGGATGCGTCGGATCGGTTGGTGGCGGGAGTTCCGATGGATTTCCGGCGGTATCTGGCGCAGGGCATCGACTGGGACGAAAAGACGTTGTGTGTGAAAGGCCCAAAGGGGACCGGCAAGACGACGCTTATCCTCCAGCACGTCAAGGAGGCGTTCGGGGCGGGCAGCGGCAAGGCGGTGTACTTCGCGCTGGACCACATCTGGTTCGCGGAGCACCGTGCGATCGATGCCATCGAGCACTTCCATTCGCACGGCTACACGCACCTGTTCATCGACGAGGTCCACCACGAACCCGACTGGGCACGGCTGATCAAGACCGCGGCGGATTTCTATCCCGGCCTGCACGTCGCCTACAGCGGCTCCTCCATCCTCAAACTGAGCGCCGGGCAGGCGGACCTGTCGCGCCGCCAGACGGTTTACGCCCTCAAGGGAATGTCCTTCCGGGAATTCCTCGCCTACGAGGGCGTTGCAGGATTCCCCCCGGTGGCGTTGGAAGACCTCTTGAAGGACCATCGGCGCATCGCGATGGAGATCTGCGCGAAAACGAAGGTCCTGCCCCTGTTCGGACGCTACTTGCGCGAGGGGTACTATCCGTTCCACAAGGAAGCGGCGGGGCATTTCGCCGAGAAGCTGGTGGAGGTGGTCAACGCGGTGTTGCAGGTCGATCTGCCGGCGGTCGAGGGGGTCACCCCGCCGACCGTCCGCAAGGCGCAGAAGATGCTGATGGTGCTGGCCCGGAGCTGCCCGCAGCAACCCAACATGTCCGAGCTCTACCGCGAACTCGAGACCGAGCGCAACATGGGCCTGAAGCTCCTCGGGGCGCTGGAGCGCGCGGAACTCTTCGCGGCCATCGACCAGGGGCCGGGCAAGCTCAAGCACCTGTCGCGGCCGGCGAAAATCTTCCTGGGGGACACGAACCTGATGAACGCGCTGGTCGCCAGCCCGAATCCCGGTGCGGTCCGGGAGACGTTTTTCGCGAACCAGCTGCGGGCGGCGGGGCATGAGGTGCAATCGCCCGCGCAGGGGGATTTCACCGTGGACGGCCGGTGGACCTTCGAAATCGGAGGTGCGGGCAAAAAGTTCGGGCAGATCAAGGACGTCCCGGACAGCCATGTCGTCAACGACGGGGTGGAACTGGGATACGGGAACAAGATTCCCCTCTGGCTGTTCGGGTTCCTGTACTGAAAAGGTCGGCGTCCCGGCGCCTCCCGGCCGCGGCCCAAACACTGCAGACCGGAACAGCGCCCCCCCACAGCTTGCTGTGCATCTCCGCGCGTCCGAAGGCGCGCCAGCGCAAACTCATCCCTCGTACACCCGGCTCGCTCGGAGAGCTCGCCCTACCAATCCGCCCGCAGGGCGCACCGCATCTTGTCACTTTTCACTATTCACTTGTCACTGCGCCCGCAGGGCGCTCTTGTCACTGCGCCCGCGTAGTAGATGGGCCGGAACTTCAGCCGCTGGGCGGGAAGCTCCCCGAAGGGGGCGGAGGAGAAGACGATGGCGTCCAGGACGGACGGGGCTTCCTTCAGTAGCTGGTGCACGCTCTTGAGACGGCCCGCCGCGCCGCTTTTCACCTCGATGGGCTGCACGCGGCCGTCCAGGGCGACCACGAAATCGACCTCGGCCTGGGCGTTTTTCGCGTCCCGTTTCCACCAGTGCGGTTCGTCACCGCCGAATGCCGCGGACAGTTCCTGCGCCACGAACTGCTCCGCCAGCGCGCCGTTGTAGGTGTTGAGCAGGTCGCGTTCGCGCAGGACTTCGTCCGCCGGCCGGCCGGACATCGCCTGGTAGAGGCCGATGTCTCCCGCGTAGGGCTTGATCCGCGGCACCGTGTCGAGGTCGAACGGCAGGGCGGCGGACGACACCGCCCGCGACAACTTCACCAGCCGCGCCTTCGCGAGGAGCTCCAGCGCCTTTTTGTTGGTGGTTCCCGAATGCCCGCGGGAAAGCGCCGCGTAGGCGATCTGCCGCCCGGCGGACGCGACGGCGGCGCGCCAGATTTCGCGGAGCGTGGAAGCCTCCATGCGTTCCGGGTATTTCGCGAAATCCTGCTCGAAGGCGATGATCAGGTCATTCTGGATTTCCCGCACGTCCAGCAGGCTGCCGCCCTCCGCCCGGACCTTGACGCATTCGGGCAGCCCCCCGACGAGCGAATATGTCCGCACCTCGTCCAGCAACTTCGCGTGGACGGCCTCGGGCAACGCTTGGGGTTCCCCCCGCACCACCGCCGCCAAGGGTTCGTTGCCCACCGCTTCCAGATACTCGGCGAAGGTCATCGGGTGCAATTCGGCGAACTGGACCCTCCCGACGGGGAATTGGAGGTCGTCGAGGGCGAAATCCAGAAGCGACCCCGCCGCGAGAACCGGAACCTCCGGCAGTTGCTCGTAAAAGTACCGCAACGCCGCCAACGCCTTGGGGCACAGCTGGATTTCGTCCAGGAACAGCAGGGTTTTCCCGCCCAGGAGCCGCTGGCCGGAGATGAGTTCGAGTTCGTTGCAGATGCGGACCGGGTCCAGATCCCGGTCGAAGACCGACTGCCATTGCGGGGAAATCTCGAAGTTCACCTCCAGAAAGGCGTCTTGGTAGAAAGTTTTGGCAAACTCCCTGGCGCACCACGTCTTGCCGGTCTGGCGCATCCCGCGGATGACGAGCGGCTTGCGGACGGACTTGCCGTGCCATTCTTCCAGTTTTTTCGCAAAAACACGTTTCATTCCAGTTGCCTTTCTCCGCTTGTGTCGATGGAGATATACCATGTCCCCGCCTTCCCATCAACCCGGAATGGAGATTTACCAATGGTATTTCTTGTCTTCCGATGGAGATTTACCAATGGTGTTGCGATTTCCGCAAGTGATGATCGACGAGGTTGCGGTGCGGCCCCGCCATTTCCCCCCCTGGCGCGGCAAGATGCCGCACCCCCGGAAGCACCGCCACACTTCTTCCCCGACTTCCGCGCCACTTCCGGAGGTGAGGCTTCCAGCCGAGCCCATTTCCAATCCTCCCGCCCGCGAGCGGCCCCGCATTGAAGGGTTGAAAGGGTGATGAGTGAAAGGTTGAAAAGCTGAGGAAATCTGTTAAAGGGCCATTCTTCAACTTTTCACCCGCCGCGGCGGCCGCCGTGCCGTCCGCGCGCAGGGCGCACCGCAAACTCATCTCTCGCAACTCGTAACTCGTCACTGCGCGCCCTCAGGGCGCGCGCGACGAGGGGACAGACTGGATGACGCGGAACATCTGCTCCGCCGTCGCCACATCCGTCATGCGCATCTTCCTGTCGGCCGCTTGCAATATCAAACCGTGACAAGCTGTCACGGTTTGGTTTCCCTCGGCTTTCAAGCGCTGTTTCAACTTTCTCGGCCCGGCCTCCGGGCGGGCCGTGCGAAAGGATGGCTTATGGCGGGCCGCCCGGAGGTCGGCCCCTTGTTCCTTGAACCTGTGTTAGATTAGGCGTCGTTCTTCCGATAAGTGTCGGAAAGGATG
>CACXEY010000054.1 GCA_902766695.1 uncultured bacterium | reverse complement strand
CGGAGGGTGCGGGCGCGATGGGGGGGAGGTGGGCGAGGACGCGTTTGCGGGAAAGGCCGTAGAGGAGGGGAAGATTGAGGCGGGTCAGGGGGGCGGGGTCGAGGATGAGGGCGGCGTCCTGGGCGCGGGTGGTGCCGAAGCCGATGCCGGGGTCGAGGATGAGGCGGGTGGGGGAGATGCCAAGGGTGGGGATTCGCTGCTCGAACCAGCGGGCGATGGTATCGGCGGGATGGGGGTCGGCGGGGTCGAGGGCGTGGGCCATGCCGTGCATGAGGACGACGGGGAAGTCGCCGGCGCGGGCGTAGTCGAGGAGGTCGGGAGCGGCAAGGCCTCCGACGTCGTTGAGCATGGCGACGCCCGTTCCGGACTCGAAGGCGCGGCGGGCGGTGGCGGCGTGGCGGGTATCGAGGGAAATCGGGATGCGGAGGTGCCCGCGTAGGGCGTCGAGGACGGGGGACAGGCGGCGCCATTCTTCGTCGGGGGCGACGGGGGTGTGGCCGGGCCGGGTGGATTCGGCGCCGATGTCGAGCCAGTCGGCGCCGGCGGCTTGGAGCCGGAGGGCCTGGGCGAGGGCGGCGGCGGGGGCGGTGTGGCGTCCGCCGTCGGAGAAGGAGTCGGGGGTGATGTTGAGGATGCCCATGAGGAGGGGGCGGTCGGGGCGGCGGCGGATGGGGAGGGGGATGGGGGAGGTCACGGCGCGAATCTTTCGCGGGCCCAGGCGAGGAAGTGGGCGGCGGCATGGGCGAAGTCGGCGAGGTGCCCAAAGAAGTCGGCGGCGGCTTCGCGGAAGGTCCAGGAGGATACGGCGGTGAGGGCGGCGGCGACGGTGAGGAGGTTCAGGGCGTAGATGAGGGTCCAGGAGAAGAGGCGTCCGTGTTCGAGGACGTCGGGCTGCCGCCAGCTCAGGAATTTGACGGTGAAGGTGAGGTGGAAGGCCCACGCGAGGCCGATCCAGAAGAGGGCGACGGGATAATAGGGCCGCACCGCCGGGAAGAGCCACGCGACAAGGAGCCAGAGGAGGGCGGCGGCGACCATGTAGAGGGGGAAGAAGTAGGGGGCGAGGGTCACCCAGACGTTGTTTTTGCTGACGCGCACGCTGCCGCCGGCTTCGCTGACGTGCAGGCCGCTGGCGCGTCCGCCGAAGAGCATGGTCCAGAGGGCGTGGGTGAGTTCGTGGCCGAGGACGTAGGTGCGGGTCATCGGCGGCATGAAGCACCAGACGAGCGCCCACACGGCCATCCCCGCGACGCACGCGAAGACGGGCAGGGCGGGCAGCCGCCGCGGGGATTCGGCGAGGATGTAGAGGGCGCGGCCGGTGGTGAGCGTCAGCGCCGCGCACACGGGCAGCAGGGCGACGCCCGCCGCGAATTTGGCCGCGCGGTGCGCCATCGGCGGCCTCAGGCGAAGTCCGCCAGGGCGCGGAAGTCGAGGGTGGCGAAAAGGTCGTCGAGGGTCTCGGCGCGGCGGATCGGCAGGAGGGTGCCGTCGGGGCGGAGGAGGATCTCGGCGGAGCGGAGTTTGCCGTTGTAGTTGAAGCCCATGGCGTGGCCGTGGGCGCCGGTGTCGTGGATGACCACGAAGTCGCCTTCGGCTATCTCGGGGAGGGCGCGCTGGACGGCGAACTTGTCGTTGTTCTCGCAGAGGGAGCCGACGACGTCGTACACGCGGTCCGCGGGGGCGTCTTCCTTGCCGGGGACGGTGACGTGGTGGTAGGCGCCGTACATTCCGGGGCGCATGAGGTTGGCCATGCAGGCGTCGAGGCCGACGTAGGAGCGGTAGGTTTCCTTGCGGCGGATGGCGCGGGCGACGAGCCAGCCGTAGGGGCCGGTGACGCAGCGTCCCCATTCGGTGTACCACGCGGCGCCGCCGAGGCCCGCCGGCACGAGGATTTCTTCGCGGGCGCGGGCGACGCCGGCGGCCAGCGCTTCGATGTCGACCGGCTCCTGCTCGGGGTGGTAGGGGATGCCCACGCCGCCGCCGCCGTTGAAGAAGGCCAGCTCGATGCCCAGCCGCGCCTTGATCTCCGCGCCGAGCGCGAAGACGAGGCGGGCGGTGTCGATGTGGTACTGCACGTCGAGCTCGTTGGAGGCGACCATGGTGTGCAGGCCGAAGCGGCGCACGCCGAGTTCGCGGGCGCGGGCGTAGGCCTCGAAGAGCTGGTCGCGGGTGAGGCCATATTTTGCCTCCTCGGGCTTGCCGATGATGGCGTTGCCTCCCTTGAGGGGGCCGGGGTTGTAGCGGAAGCAGAGGGTGTCGGGGAGGGAGCCGGTGGCGGCGACGACGGCGTCGATGTGGGTGATGTCGTCGAGGTTCAGGATGGCGCCCATCCTGCGGGCCTCGCGGAACTCCCCGTCGGGGGTCTCGTTGGAGGTCATCATGACGCGGTCGCCGGAGAGGCCTGCGGCCTGGCAGAGGCGGAGCTCGGCGAGGGAGGAGCAGTCGGCGCCGAATCCCTCCTCGGCGAGAATCTTGAGGATGAAGGGATTGGGCAGCGCCTTGACGGCGAAGAACTCGCGGTAACCCGGGACGCCGGCGGCGGCGAAGGCGGCGCGCATGCGGCGGGCGTTGGCGCGGATGGCGGCCTCGTCGTAGAGGTGGAAGGGGGTTGGGAAGCGGACCGCGGCCTCGCGGAGCTGCTCCAAGGACAATGGGAAGGACTTTTTGCTCATACGGCGGCGCATCCTAGCGGTTCGCACGCGAATGGAAAACCCAAAATCCGCGCCGCGCGCCCGCGGGAAAGTTTTCCAATGATTGGAAAAAAATTTTCCAATCATTGGAAAAAACGCGAAAATTTTTTCCAATCATTGGAAAACCGGCGAAAAAATTTTCCAATGGTTGGAAAAACCGGGGTGAATTTTCCAACCATTGGAAAAAAGTTTTCCAATCATCTGTAATTCCCGGCCTTGGATTCTGACTACGGGGAGGGGCGGCCGGGGCGGGGGAGTTTCAACGGGGAGAGGATGTCCAGGAGTTTGTAGGCGTCGTTCGCCTTTTTCGCCGGTTCCTGCGGGATGACCTGCGTGTCGTACACCTTGCACTTCTGGTTGCGCAGGTTCTGGAACAGCGACTGCGGGTTGTAAGGGCTGCCTTCCAGCCGCTCCTGCAACAGACGGAACACCGCCGTCGCGACGAACGTCAGCAGCAGGTGGCCCCGCAACGCCTCCTCG
>CACXEY010000053.1 GCA_902766695.1 uncultured bacterium | reverse complement strand
TGACGAGTGACGAGTTTGCGGTGCGGCCTCCGGCCGCGCCATTCTTTCCATGGCGCGGCAAGATGCCGCACCTCCGGAAGCCCCGCATCGCTTGCGGATGAAGTCATGCGCCGCTTCCGGAGGTGCGGCTTCCAGCCGCGCCCCAAAAAAGAAGGCGGCCCGAAGGCCGCCTTCCGTTCGCGTGGATTGCGAGATTACTTGCGCAGCTTGCGACGCAGGACCATCGCCAGCGCGCCGAGGCCCAGCAGGCTCATCGTCGCAGGCTCGGGAACCGTCGGCTCGGGAGGCTCGGGGCCAGAGCCGGGGATGTTGACGTTGATTGCAACGCCGCTGCCGGAGGGGTCATAGTAGAAAGACTGCGGAGCAGCACCACCACCAGCGTAAGCCGTGTCAATCGTCAGCAAATCGCTGTCGAAGTAGTAGCCACCGTCCTCAACCGAGGGCGTGCCCTGCCAGATGCGCTGATAGACGGAACCAGCCGTGGTCCAGTCCAGATCCTGATAGAGGGTGTCGCCCCCTTGATTCATCAGGTAGTTGTCCCAAGACGTACCATCAGCGGCAGACCCGCCACCCTTCTCGATTTCACGGTCGGCAATCAGGGAGTCATCGCCACCGAGGTAGTTGGCAGCGCTGAGGTCGGGGTCGTTGGCCACATTGTCAGCGCCAGCGTAAATCAGCTGCCAGATGACATTGTTGTTGTCCAAGACGAACGGACCTTCATTGACATCCCCACCATACTCCGCCATCCAGCCACCATTGGACCAGTTAACGCCCAAGCCGGCGAGGGAGAGCGAGGCACCCACCATCAGCGCAACCGCTGCGATTAGTACTTTCTTCATTGTTTCTCCTTAGTTGTTGTTTGTTTTTAAACTGAACTGATGATTGATTAGGGCCAAGTGTAGGGCTTAGCTGCTTCCCATGCACCTTCGCCAGTCGTGCGGATGAAGAAGCCTTCACCAGCGGCCACGATCTTGTTCGCCTGACCAGCGGACCAGCCCTTGGCGCTCTTGGCACCACCGCTCCAACCTTGCGAAGCATCATTCCAGAACATCACTTCGGCACCCTGCGGCAAGGCGTTGGCAATTTCGGTGTCACCGAACCTAACATCCACCGGATAGGGAGCTGACACGATGGAGAGGGCCTTTCCACCATTGTAGGCGCGAGTAAGAGTCGCATCGGAGGGAACTTCGCCAGCCGCCGTCACTTCGAGGTCGGCAGAACTATTGTTGCGAACGAAGAATGCTTCTCCAGGAAGCACAACATGGTTCGCCTGACCGGCAGACCAGCCCTTGGCGCTCTTGGCACCACCGCTCCAACCTTGGGACGCATCATTCCAGAACATCACTTCGGACCCCTGCGGCAAGTCATTGGCAATCTGGGTTTCACCGAACTTGTAGGAACCATCCTCGCTCGCGATATTGTCGAACGGAACGGAGACAATCTGCAACTTCCCGGCGGGGACGGTGCGCTTGACGTAGCCGACGGCGTTGGCGCTGAGGACTTCCTGGGCGGAAGCGGCAACCACGGAGCCGACCACGGCGAGAGCCACGAGACTCATCAGTTTTTTCATGGAATTTCTCCTGTTTTGTTTGTTTTCTACATCGGCTTGGCCGAGACCTCCCGGCCATCTTGTCTGGGAAGATAGCGGAAAGCGGGCTAGGTGTCAACACCTATCTCGGGAAAAATAGGTGTGGACACGTAGGCGGGGACGGGCGCCCTGAGGGCGCCCGTTCCCGCAGTGACGAGTGACGAGTGACGAGTGACGAGATGCGGTGGAGACCCCATGCGCGAAGCTCGGGTAGGGCGGCGAGTCCCCTCGCCGCCAGCGCCCGGGATGCACATTCCGGCAAACGGACCTTGCGGATGCAGGGGGCTACACCGCCAACGCGTCCCGCGTCTCCCGTCTCTCGTCATCCGGGAGTCCGCGGTCCGGAGTCCGAAGTCTCCCCCACGCGGCCGTCGGCCGCAGAGACGAGAGACGAGTTTGCGGGGTCCCCTGCAACCGTGCATGTTCCCGCCCGCGGAGCGGGCGCACCACATCTTGTCACTGGTCACTTGTCACTTGTCACTGCGCGCCCGCAGGGCGCGCTTCCGTCGCGAGGAAGAAGAGGCGACGGCGCCCGGACAGGGTGGCGGAGGCGGCTTCGGCGGAGGCGGGCCAGATCTTGTCGCGGTCGCGGCGGGCGGCGGCGAGGACGGTCGTGAAGTCGCCGTCGCGTCCGTCGAGGATGCGCGCAACCACCGGCTCCGCCAGCTCCTTGATGGGCGCGAGGTTGGCGTCGCAGGGGACGTCGATGGGCCGGACGACGACCCCGGCGTAGAACTGGAGGGCGGCGCGCGCGGTTTCGTCGAGATGGTAGCCGCCGGTCCGCGAGGTGTCGGCGGGGAGGGCCGCCGCGATGCGGAGCGTCCCCTCGCGCATCGACTTGTGCGCGTCGATGGCCTGGAAGGGGACGGCGAAGACGGTCAGCCAGAGGAACGCGTTCGCGAGGAAGAGCCGGACCGCGGGGGCGTTCTCCGCCGCGGCCGCGCGCCGCCGGAGCCAGAGCCAGAGGCCGGCGGACAGGAGCGTCGCGGCGTGGTAGGCGTTCCAGTGGACGAGCGGGGCCCCAGCGTCCGCGACGGCCCCGTCCGGCGGCAGGAGCCGCGCGACCGCGGGCAGGAGCAGGAGGGCGGCGGCGGCGAGGGCGGCCAGCGTCTCCCACACGGCCGTCCAGACGCGGAAGAACCGGTGCGTGGCGCGCGGCAGGGCGGCGGCGGCCAGCAGCGCGTAGGCGGGATAGAGGGGCAGGAGGTAGATGCCGCGCTTGGTCGAGGGGAGCGTCAGCAGCGCCAGCCCGCCGAATCCCCACGCCGCCAGGAAGAATCCCGGACTTTGCACCACCGCGCGCCATCGGGGCCGGTCGCGGCGCACCGCGGCGGCGCCCCGCCGCACGGCCAGGAACAGGTGCGGCAGCCAGGGACCCAGCACGATCGGCAGGAGGACGAGATAGTAGTGCACGCTCCACGGATGGTGGTGTCCGAGCGCCGTGGCGGTGCCCGTCGTGCGGCCGACCTGGTTGTCCCAGAAC
>CACXEY010000052.1 GCA_902766695.1 uncultured bacterium | reverse complement strand
GCCTTCACCCGCTACATCCGCGAGAACCCCCGCCGCGCATGGCTCCGCCGCGAAAACCGCCAATTCTTCACCCGCCCCGGAACCCTCGCCTTCGCCGGACGCCAATGGTTTTCCTACGGCAACCCGGCCCTCCTCGCCCTCCCCGTCCTCGAACCCTTCCGTTGCTCCCGCTCATGGACTGCCGACGGCCCCGAGTGGCGCGAAGCCCTGTCCCGCGCCGCCCGCACCGGCCCTGGCGGCGCGGGCGTGGGAACCTTCCTGAGCCCCTGCGAAAAAGCCTGCGGCAACGCCATCTACCGAGCCGGCGGTGCGTTCATCATCCTGTCCCCCGAAGGCTTCCCCGACCGCTGGCACCCCGCCCGCGCCAAGGAAACCCTCTGCGCCGCCGGACGCATGCTCTTCCTCTCCCTCTGGCCCCCGCAGGCCGCCCGCCCCGACAACGCCACCCTCCACCGTCGCTGCCACGAAATGGGCGCCGTCATCGCCTCCCTCGGGAACAACGCGAAATAACCTCGAAGGCAATCGACACCCTTTGCCTTCGGCGACGGCGACAGTGGCGTTGCCTT
This sequence comes from uncultured bacterium, assembly GCA_902766695.1. GTDB lineage: Bacteria > Verrucomicrobiota > Kiritimatiellia > CAIQIC01 > Lenti-01 > CACXEY01. The sequence goes on along the minus strand of CACXEY010000052.1, from coordinate 5,319 downwards.
CCGGGGGGGCCTCTGCTACATTCATCCCGCGCAGGAAAAGAGCGGAGATTTTGCCATGCCGACCATCTGCTATTTCAGAGGAATCAAGATTTTCATCAACTGGGACGACCACAATCCGCCCCACTTCCATGCGGTTTACGGCGACGACGAAATGTCCGTGCTCATCGAGTCGGCCGAACCGATGGCCGGCGACCTGCCGCCCCGCCAGAAAAAGATGGTCCTGGCATGGGCGGTCCTCCGCCGCGACGAACTTCTCGACGACTGGGAACTGGCCGGGAAAAACCAGTCCCTGTTCCCCATCGATCCCCTCCGCTAGAAAGGCGCCCGGCATGAACCGCTCCGAAGAATGGTATCTGGCAAACGGCTTCTCACCCGAGGCCGCCCGCTATTTCGCCACCGGCGGACGCACGATCACGGCCGTCTCCGCGGCCCCCGGCTACACCCTCGTGCTGGATTTCGACAACGGGGAACGTCGCATCCTCGACTGCACCCGCCACTTCACCCCCGGCTCCGTTTTCCAGGCCATCCACACCCCGGAAGCCTTTTCCCGGGTGTTCCTCGACGAACGCGGGAACGTCGCCTGGGACATCGATCCGTCCCTCGACAGCTCCGTCCACTGGGACAACCGCATCGACTTCTGCAAGGACAGCTGCTACCTCAACAGCGCCCCTGCCGCACGGTAGGGCTGTTTTTCGCAACCCGCTCGCGGGTCTGCCGCCCTCCCTGGCCGCGCCTTTCCGCAATCGACTGCATTCGAGTGCAATCGATTGCAGTCGATTTTCTCGCCCCGCCCCCCATTTTCCCGCTTCCCCCCCGCGCCCCGTTTCCTGTAGAGTGGGGTTCGGATCGGGCCCGGGCGCGCGGTGCGCCGGAGGCCGCATCCCGGAGGGCAATCGGCCATGGAAAAACTCATTCTCGAATCCGCCTGGCTGGACGGCAGCGAGCGCGACGTGCTTGTCGCGGACGGCAAATTCGCCAACACCACGGGCGACCTCTCCCCACAGGACCGCGAAGACGCCGAAACCGTCGACTGCCGCGGCCTCGCCCTCGTCCCCGCCTTCTACAACGGCCACTGCCACGCCGCCATGACCCTCCTGCGCGGCTACGCCGACGGCATGCCCCTCGACAAGTGGCTGCAGGAATACATCTGGCCCTTCGAGGCGCGGCTGGGGCCCGGCGACATCGAGATCGGGACCCGCCTCGCCGTCCTCGAAATGATCAAGTCCGGCACCGTCTTCTTCTCCGACATGTACTGGCAGCGCGAGATCACCATGCGCGTCGTCGAAGAAATGGGCATCCGCGCCACCATCGGCGTCACCATCGCCGAAAACCTCGAGCCGCCCGAGCGCATCGAAGAACACTTCCGCTTCCTCGCCGAACACCGCTTCGAGACCGACCGCGTACGCCTGGCCGTCATGCCCCACGCCATCTACACCGTGGGCGAAAAAGTCTTCCGCCGCTGCGCCGAGGTGGCCCGCGCCGAAGGCTACATCCTGCACACCCACCTCTCCGAGACCCGCCGCGAAGTCGACGACTGCCTCCGCACCCATGGCTGCACCCCCGCCGAACTCCTCGACCGCTGGGGCGTCCTCGGCCCCAACCTCGTCGCCGCCCACTGCGTCCACCTCACCGGCCCCGAGATGGCGCGCATGGCGGACGCCGGCGCCACCGCCATCCTCAACCCCTGCTCCAACCTCAAGCTCGGCAGCGGCATCCCGCCCATCGCGGCCATGCTCTCGGCGGGCATGAAGCTCGGCCTGGGCACCGACGGCGCCTCCTCCAACAACAACCTCGACATGCACGAGGAAATGAAGATTGCCGCCCTGCTCGCCAAGGCCACCCCCGGCGGCGGCGCCGAGACCCTTCCCGCCGCGCGCGCCCTCGAACTCGCGACCGCCTCCACCGCGGCGGCCTACGGCCTCCACGCCGGCCGGATCGCCGACGGCTACCTTGCCGACGCCCTCCTCGTGGACCTCGCCGACGAGCGCCTCGCGCCCGCCCACGACTTCACCGGCAACTGGGTCTATTCCGCCGATTCCTCCTCCATCCGCTCCGTCCTCTGCGCCGGTCGGTTCGTCATGCGCGACCGCCGCATCCCCGGCGAAGCCGAAATCGTCGCCGAAGCCGAACGCGCCGCCGCCCGCCTCGCCGGCCGCCCCCCGCGCATCCCCTGAGCGGCCCACCATGAGCGCGACCAAGGCCGATTACTGCACCTGCGCCGACCGCGCATGCCCCCTGCATCCCGCGAACCACGGCAACGGCTGCACCCCCTGCATGATGAAGAACCTCCGCGCGGGCGAAGTCCCCAGCTGCCTCTGGAATCTCGTATCCACCCGCGAAGAGCGCCAGCGGGAGGGATGCGACTACCGGATCGCCTCCTTCGCCGAGATGGTCCGCCGCAAGACGCCCCGTCCATCCCCATCCCCGTGACCGCGCCCGCCGCCCGGATGGCGGCGGCCCCCCGCAAGTTCTAGAGCGGTTTAAGTTATTCTGTGGCTCCCCAGACGTTTCCCAACCACAAGGTCGCGCGGAAGCGCGACCCTCCCGGTGCGCTCTCCACGGGGAGGGACGCGCTTCTGCGCGTCCGCGGTGGGAAATGGCCGGTGAGATAACGGCTCGAAGCCACACTGTTTTTGAAACCGCTCTATTCCCCGCCCAGGTAGTACGGGACGCCCCGGCGATAGGCGTCCAGTTGCTTCAGGTCGTCCGGTTCGGCGGTGCCGGCATCCACGAGGCCCTGGAGAAGGGCGATGGCGCGGTCGGTATCGCCGTCCGCGAAGGCGAGGCCCGCTTCCGTGCTGGCCATCCAGGGGGCGTAGCGGTTGTCGGGGTCCAGGGACCGGGCCTCCGCCAGCAGCTCGCGGGCGCGTTCGGTGTCCCGGAGATCTTCGCGGGGCGAGGCGAGCAAGAGAAGGGCCAGGTTGTTGAGGTTGGCGACGGTCTTGTCCGCGGCCAGGGCCTTCATCGCATCGGAGCGGGCCTCCTCCCATTTCCCCAGTTTGACCCGTACGAAGGCGCGGTCGCTCCAAGCGCCTGCCGGGGCGTGGAGGGCGATGGCTTTGCCCAGCTCCGATTCGGCTTCGTTCCAGCGCTCCAGGCAGGAGAGGGCCCTTCCGCGCATCATGCGCACCCCGCCGGAGTCGCCGGCGGAGCCGATGACGGCGTCGTAATCGGCGAGACTGGCGGCGCAATCACCTTTTTCGAGGAGCAGCTGGCCGCGGTTGATCCGGGCCCACGGCGAGCCGCCGGGACAGGCGATGGCCTTGCCGTAGGCTTCGATGGCGGCATCCGTTTCCCCGCGTTCCCCGAGGAGGATGCCTTCGAGGAAGTATCCCATCGGCTCCTGCGGGGCCAGTTCCTGGGCGCGGCGGTAGCAGTCCAGGGCGCGGTCGGATTCACCGTTTTCCGCGAGGACGTTGCCCCGGCCGCGCCAGGCGGCGGCATCGGCGGGATCCGCTTCCAGGGCGCGGTCGTAGTGGCGGGCCGCGCGTTCCAGGGCGCCCCGGCGGTAGCTGCGGTCGCCGAGGGCCGTTTCCGACGGCCATTTCGAGCAGCCGCAGAATCCCTGGAGGGCCACCGCCAGCAACGCGGCCCGCGCCGCCTGTATCCATTTCGAGTCCATGCCCGCAAACTACCACAGGCCCCCGCCCACTGTCCACCCGCTCTCCGTCCGCCCTCCATTTTCATGGGGGGCGGCATGTGGAAATTCAGGCGGAATTCCATTGTTTTTCCGTAATTGCAAAACACGGCCGGTGCATGGCTTTGTGAGGCCCATGCGACCATCGAGCCTGCCTATTCCCTGCCGGGAAGGGGAGGCGTTTCTTTTTGCAGGGGTTCAAGCAGGCGGACGAGACCGGGGAGGTCTTGGATGGCCGTCGACCACACGATGTCCATGTCCGTCTGCATGTCATACGGGCACCATGTCCTTGCCCGCCTGCGCGGCGAAGTCCGGGTCGTCGAGGGCGGAGAGCGCGATGACGTCGGCCTTGCAGCCGAACAATTCCAAGAGGCCCAGGCCGAGGCGCGCCTGGTCAAACAGCGTGGCGTCGGGCTGTACCTGGACACCGGCGGCAGCTCGGAACGGCCTTGCCGGACGGCCGCTTCGAACCCGAGCGGCAGTGACGGCGGGGGCGCCTACAATCTACCCCCGCCTTTCCTCTCCGAAAACGCTTCGGAACGCCCGCGGGTTGGGCCCCTCCTGGTTTCCGCACACCGCGAACACGACCGTGTCGAACGCCCGCCCGAACCCGTCCTCCTCCAGCGCCGCCTTGAAACACTCCGCCACCATTTCCGGATCGTTGCCGAAGGCGCCGCAGCCCCATGCGCCGAGGACGAGATTCCGGTACCCCCTGTCCGCGGCCAGACGCAGGATGATCCGGATGCGCCGCAGGAACGCATTGCGGATCCGCTCCCCCGGCGCGAACAAGGCGGCCCCCCGCCGGTTGGGCGCGGGCGCCGTGACGACGGCCGCCAGGAAGGGCCGTTCCAGCGGCTCGCAGGCGATGTCGCGGAACACGCACACCTCGGGCGACAGGAGCATGGAGTCGGACTCCACCGCGCAGGGATGCGTGTTGTTGTAGCGGTACATCGCCCGCGCCTTCTCCGAAGAAATCGACGCATAGAGCGTACTGCTCCGACAAAGCGCCTCCTCCTGCGCCCTGGCCCCGATCAGGAAACCGCCGCCGGGATGGTGCGCGTTGGCGAAGTTGAGCACCAACGGCCGCCCGAGGCGGGCCGCCGCCTGGAACGAATCCTCGTCCGTCACCTCGATCCGGCCCATCTCCCCTCCGAGGGCGCCCGAGAAATCGCGTCCGAGCAGCTCCGCCCCGCATTCCGGCGGAACGACCTCGACCGCCGTGTAATCGCGTGCCGGCAGGACCCGCTCCTCCCCCTTCCACGAGTACCGTCCGTCCCGCGTGATGCCGATGGCCTCCCGCGCCGCCTGGATCAGTTTCAAGTTCATGACCGCACGCTACCACATGCCCCGCCATCCGTCCACCCACCCTCCGCCCGTCCGCCCGTTCCCCAAAATCTTCATGGCCGCCATCCTGCATGGAATCCCCATGAAACATAAGGTTTTCCCGTGATTGCAAAATGGCCGGACACCTGCCGCGGATGCCCATCGCGACAGGACGCGCATCGCCCGGTTCCTTCAGGATTCGCGCCCACAGAATGGATATGGATTTTGTGCTTGCATTTCGGCCGGGATGCCGTATAGTACCCCACGCTTCAACTGATTGCGGGGTGGAGCAGCCCGGCAGCTCGTCAGGCTCATAACCTGAAGGTCCTTGGTTCGAATCCAAGCCCCGCTACCAATTT
>CACXEY010000051.1 GCA_902766695.1 uncultured bacterium | reverse complement strand
GGAGGAGGGAAATGCCGGTCTGCACCCAGCGCCAGCGGTCGGCGGGGTCGGGCATGAGCGCCGGGATGTTGTAGGCCATGTTCCAGGCGTGGTAGGCCCAGATGGCCGGGGAGCGGGGTTGGAGGCGCGCGATCCAGTCGGAAAGTTGGGCGAGTTCGAAGAAGCGGCCTTCGTCCTGGAGCCGCCCGGCGCGCATCCAGAGGAGGTCGGCCAGGATGCCGCGGAATCCGCCGAGGGCGACGGTGGTGAAGGCGGCTTCGGGCGGGAGGTTTTCGAGGGCCGGGGCCTGGGTCAGGCCGTCGCGGTCGCGGGCGGAGAGGAGGAGGCGGGAGGTGGCGCCGGACAATGAGAAGAGGACAATCGAAGTAAGAAGTAAGAAGGAAGAAGGAAGAAGGGCGGCAATTTTTTTGAAGGGAGAGGGCATGGGTCAGCTTTCGGCGGGGAGGGCCCATTCGCGGGAGCGGAGGACGGCGGCGGAGAGGAGGCCGAGGAGGAGGGGGAGGAGGAGGAGGCGCCGGAGGAGGGAGGAGGCGACTTCGCGCGCGGGGATGGCGGTGGCGGTGGCGAGGCGGTCGATGGCGTCGTCGTCCATCAGGGGGCGGATGCAGGCCCAGGTTCCGCGGTAGAGCCAGTAGAGGGCGGTGGCGGCGGCGCGGGCGAGGGGGGTGGGGGGGGCGGCTTCGGTTTCGGCGTTGGCGTCGCCGGCGTGGACGTGGGCGCCGAAGGGGGCGACGTTGGCGACGAACACGGCGCGGTCGGCCTGCGCGGCGCCGCCGATGAATCCGGACAGCTGCAGGAGCAGCAGCAGGACGACGGAGGCGAAGGCGGCGACGGGCGTGGAGAAGAAGGTGCCGAGCGCGAGGCCGACGGCGGCGAGGAGGGCGAGGCGGCCGTAGAGGAGGAGGCCGGCGCGGAGGTAGTTGCCCGCGAAGGTGCCGGTGCGGACGCGCAGAACGATGCCGTCGTCGGGGTCGAAGAAGAGGGTGGCATGGGCGGGGTCGGCGTTTTTCACGGTGAGGGAGAAGATGCCGGAACGGGGGTCGGCGAAGGCGTCCAGTCGCTCGGGAGTCGGGTGGAGAGCGGGTATGCCGGTGACGATGGGGGTGGGCTGCCAGGTGGGGGAAATGTCGAGACTGCGGGCGATGGCGGCAACGAGGGAGCCGGGATAGCAGTAGATGGCGGTTTCGGAGACGCCGAACGCGGAGGTGTCGCAGTGGAATTGCATCCACGCGGGGGCGTCGCGGGGGATGTGCGGCGGCGGGGTGAAGGTCCAGAGATGCTCGGCCCCGGGATGGATGGTGTTCGCGCGGACGAGGGCGGCATGGCGCAGCTGGGCGCGGATGGTTTTTTCGGGGAGGTCGGGGAGGCGGCCTTCGGCGCGCAGGCGTCCGAGGTCGGTTTCGACGGTCGCCGAGATGTCGGGGAGGTCGGGGTGGAGGCTGGTGAGGGAGGTGAGGGCGATGGGGAGGGTGGTGGCGCGGTCGGCGTCGGTGAAGGCGGGGGATTGGATGCGGCAATGGAGGGTCGCGGCGGAGGCGGCGAGGGCGACGGCCAGGAGGGCGGCGTCGATGACGAGCAGGGCGAGCCATTTGCCGAGCCAGATGGAGAGGCGCGGGACGGGTTTGGTCACGAGCAGCTGGAGGGTGCGGGTCTCGGCTTCGCGCGATATGCCGCCGCAGCCTGCCCACAGGGAAAAAAGGCCGAGCAGGAAGGAGGCCAGCCCGAGGGTGTAGGTGAGGTGGAGGCGGATCAGGCCTTCGAGGGTGCCGTCGCCGCGGATGGCCAGCGGGAGCGCGACGTCGGCCGCCAGCACCGCCAGCAGCATCGGCAGGGCCAGCCGGGAGCGCAGGTGGATGCGCAGGGAGGCGCGCATCATGGCGAGGACGCCGGTCATCGGGGGGCGGCGGGGGAGGGGGGCTCGGCGGCGGCGGCGCGGGGGAAGGACGGGGCGAGGCGGGCGGCTTCGGCGGCGAGGCGTTCGACGCGCTGGAGGTCCTTGTAGGGGGCCTGACGGCGGACGTAGCGGGCACGGACCTTTTCGACGAGGGTACGCCACTGGTCGGCGGTGGGCTCGAAGGGATGCCACTCGTCGTGGCGGCCGGCCTTGCGGCGCCAGAGGATGCGTTCGCCTCCGTCGAACAGCACTCGGATTTCGTGGGGCACGCCGTCGAAGGTTTCCGGCCAGCCGATGTTCTTGCGCATGGCGCGGGATTGTAGCATGATGGCGCGAAAGGGCAATGGCAATGCAGGTGGCTCATCCAGACGACGGCGCGGCGGCCGCGGTGCGGCGCGGTTTCGCGTACGCTTCGCGCGGCATCGCGTGGCTCGACAACGCCGCCACCACCCAGCGGCCCGAGTGCGTCATCGCCGCCATGGACGACTTCCTGCGCCACCACAACGCCAACGTGCGGCGCGGAGTGCACCGCCTCGGGGCCGAGGCCACCGCCGCCTACGAGAGGGCGCGCGCGGAAGTCGCCCGGTTCGTGGGGGCGGGGGCCGCGGAGGAGATCGTGTTCACGCCGGGGGCGACGGCGGCCATCCATCTCGCGGTCGAGGGGCTCGTGCGGCCGTCGCTGCAGCCCGGCGACGAGGTATGGGTGACGCTCGCCGAACACCACTCCAATTTCCTCCCCTGGGCGCGGGCCGCGCGCGAGACCGGGGCCGCTTTCCGCGTGCTGCCCCTGCGTCCCGACGGACGCGCCGACCTCGACGCCTTCCGCGCGCTGGCCACGCCCGGACGCGCCCGCTGGCTGGCCGCCACGTGGGTATCCAACGCCACCGGCGCCGCCAACGACCCCGCCGCGCTCGCGGAGGCCGCGCACGGTGTCGGCGCCCGCCTGCTGCTCGACGCGTCGCAGGGCATCGCCCACGCGCCGTTGCGGGTGGCCGGGGCCGGATGCGACTTCGCCGTCTTCTCCGCCCACAAGATGTACGGCCCCACCGGAACCGGCGTCCTGTGGGGACGGCGCGAATGCCTGGACGCCATGCAGCCCGTCGTCCTCGGCGGCGAGATGGTCGACCGCGTGGAGGCCGACGGGCGCGCCGCATGGACGGACATCCCGTGGCGGTTCGAGGCCGGTACCCCGAACGCCGCCGGGGCCGTCGGCCTCGCCGCCGCCATCCGCTGGATCGCCGCCCTTCCGCCCGGCGCCGGGGGCCACGTACGCGCCCTCGCCGCCGCCGCCCGCCACGCCCTCGCCGCCATTCCCGGCGTGACGCTCTGCAGCGCGCCGGACGCCGCCTCCATCGTGTCGTTCACCCTCGACGGCGTCCACCCGCACGACGTCGCCCAGGCGCTCGACGAACGCGGCGTCGCCGTACGCGCCGGATGGCTCTGCGCCGAGCCGCTCCTGCGCACCGTGGTCGGCGGCCCCGTCGTGCGCGCCAGCTTCGCCCCCTGCAACACCGCCGCCGAAGTCGTGGCCCTCGCCGACGGCGTGCGCGCCGCAAAGGAGGCCTTCGCCCCATGACCGCTCCCTCCGCCCCCTCCCTCTGCAACCCCCGCCTCGCCGCCCTCGCCCGGGCTCCCGCCGGAGCCGCCGACGTGCCCGCCGACGCCGCCGACGCTACCGCCGACAACCCCCTCTGCGGCGACGAAATCCGCCTCCGCTTCGTCTGGAACGGCGACATCCTGACCCGCCTGGAGCACCGCACCCGCGGCTGCGCCGTATGCAAGGCCTCCGCCTCCCTCGCCGCCACCGCCTGCGCCGGCCATCCCCGCGACGCCCTCCTCCCTCTCGCCGACACCTTCGAGCGCTGCCTGTCCTCCGGCGACTTCTCCCCCCTCGGCGGCGACTTCCGCATCCTCGACGGCATCGCCGCCTACCCCTCCCGCCTCCACTGCGCCCGCCTGCCGTGGACCGCCCTCCGGCGCGCTCTCGCCCGCCGTCCGTGACCTCCGCCCACCCACGTCCGCCCGTCCATGGAATCACTCGTGAGATTACGGAAAAACACCCGATTCCATGCGGTTTCATGCAAGACTCCATCCCATGAACCGGGGCGCCGCTTGCAGACGCCCCGCTCCCGCCTGTTTCCCGTCCGTGATTGACCGCGGATGCGCGTTCCGCGTCTTCCGGCTTGACGCGGCGCGCCGAACCGCTATCATGCGCCGACATTTGTGAAAGAGAAGGTACCAACATGAAGACAGCCCTTTTGGAAAAGATCGAACAGAGCCAGCTCAAGGACAAGGAAGCCGTCCCGCAGTTCAACGTCGGCGACAGCGTCCGCGTGCACGTCAAGATCAAGGAAGGCGACAAGGAACGCATCCAGGTCTACGCCGGCGTGGTCATCGCCCGCGACGGCGGCGGCTCCAACGAAACCTTCACCGTCCGCCGCGTCTCCTACGGCGAGGGCGTCGAGCGCGTGTTCCCCATCCATTCGCCCTACGTCGCGAAGGTCGAAGTCGAGCGCCGCTCCCTCGTCCGCCGCGCCAAGCTCTACTACCTGCGCAACCGCACCACCAAGCAGGCCCGCCTCAAAGAGGCGAAGTAAGCCCGGAATAAATCCTCCCCTTGGACCCCGTCCCCTCCATGCTCCGCCACGAGCGCGCGGCATGGGCGGACGGGTTTTCGTGCGTCTGCGGCATCGACGAAGCCGGACGCGGTCCCCTCGCCGGTCCCGTGCATGCCGCGGCGGTCGTGTTCGACCGCGGGTTCCTTGAACGCGAAGCCACCGCCTCCCTTGTCGGCCTCACCGATTCCAAGCAGCTCACCGCCGCCCAGCGCGACGCCTTCTACGCTCTCCTCACCGACTGTCCGTCCGCCCGCATCGGTCTCGGCGTCGCGTCGGTCGAGGAAATCGACACGCTGAACATCCTCAACGCCAACTATCTCGCCATGCGCCGTGCCGTCGCCGCGCTGGGTGACCCTCAACCCGCCCTCGCGCTTGTGGACGGCAACCCCGTCAAGGGCCTCCCCATCCCCCACCGCGCCATCGTCAAGGGCGACGCCTCCAGCCTGTCCATCGCCGCCGCGAGCATCGTCGCCAAAGTCACCCGCGACCGCTGGATGGACGCCCAGGACGCCCTCTACCCCGGCTACGGCTTCGCCCGCCACAAGGGCTATGGCACGCGCCAGCACCTCGACGCGCTCCGCTGGCTCGGCCCGTGCCCCATCCATCGGCGCTCGTTCGGCCCGGTGTCGCAGCTGACGCTCCCCTTCTGACCGGAATGGCCGCCGCCCCCCGCAAGAAGCGCGCCACGCGCCCGCCGCCGAAACATCCGCGCCTCGCCCGCCTCCGCAGGATTTGCCAGGGCATCTGGCTGTTCCTCGGACTCCCCGAATGCCGGCCGCTCTTCCCGTGCAGGAAGAAAGCGAAGAAGCCGCCCACCGAGGCCGCGATTACCGGCGCCTGGGGCGAAGACCTCGCCGAGGACTTCCTCCGCCGCGCGGGATACCGCATTCTCGGGCGGAACGTGCGGTTCGGCCCCGAGCGCGAGATCGACATCGTGGCGCGCGCCCCGCGCCGCGCGGGGGAGCCGCCGGCGCTGGTCTTCGTCGAAGTCAAGACCCGCTCCGACGAGACCCTCGGCCGCCCCTTCGCCGCGGTGGACGACGCGAAACGGCGCGCCCTCGTCCGCGCCGCCGCGCTCTATCTCCGCAAACTGCGCGAGCGGCCCGCGTACGTCCGGTTCGACGTCGTGGAAGTGGTGGGGCATCCCCAGCTCCCCACGGAACCCGTGGTGCGGCACATCGAGAATGCGTTCACGCTGCCGGGGAACGGGCGGCTGCCCGTGTGAGGGCGGGGTAGGGGGGAGGGGACTTGGTGACTTGGGACTTGCGACTTGGGGATGGGGGGTGGCTTGAGATTACGGAAAAAGTGCGATTTTCTGCGGTTTGGAGACCATTCTCCCCGTCATGAACGACAGGGGGCTCCGGTGTCCGCCCGGCCCGAACGTTAGCGTTGCGGCGGAGGGCGCGGCGGTATATCGTGGGGCCATGCAAGGGAACGAAAACAACGGTGGGGCGCGGGTCGTGGCGGAAGGCCGCTTTCTGCGCTTCGTGGTGCGGAACGGATGGGAATACGTGGAGCGGCGCAAGGTCAGCGGCATCGTGGTGCTGATAGCCGCGACCCGCTCCGGGAGCCTCCTGCTGGTGACGCAACCGCGCGAGCCGGTGGGCGGACGCGTCGTCGAGCTGCCGGCCGGACTCGCCGGCGACGAGGACGCCTTCGAGGGCGAATCCCTCGCCGCCGCCGCCCGCCGCGAGCTCCTCGAAGAGACGGGATTCGAGGCCGCGCGCGTCGAGCCGGTCGTGTCCGGTCCGCCGAGCGCCGGGGTTTCCAGCGAAGTCGTGACCCTCTACTGGGCGCCCGACTGCGTCCGCACCGCGCGCGGCGGCGGCGTGGGAAACGAGAAGATCCGCGTGCACGCCGTTCCCCTCCGCCGCGTCGAGGAATGGCTCGGGCGCATGCAGCGCCTCGGCTTCCAGATCGATCCCAAGGTGCTGGCCGGCCTCTACGTCGCCCGGCACCGCCTCCGCCCGAAAGGAGACCGCCCGTGAGCGCCGCCGAAACAACCGCCTGCGAAGTCCCCGCCGCCGCCCGCCTCTCCCTGGAGTGCCCGCACGTGCTGGCGTTGCCGAACGGCAAGTGGCTCGTCTCCTTCGACCAGACGGGCCCCGACGTCAAGGACCAGCCCGGCAAGAAGAAACAGGACGACCGCCGCCGCTGGATGCAGGGCCGCGTCTACGCCTCCTCCGACGAAGGCGCCACCTGGAAGCTCTCCGCAACGTACCCCTTCCGCCGCGCGACCCTCTTCCGGGACGGCGGCGACGTCTACCTCCTCGGCGAAGCCTCCGGCGCCCTCCAGCTCATGCGCTCGCCCGACGGCGGCGGCAGCTGGTCGGCCCCCATGGAACTGACCTCCCCCTCCGCCGACCGCGGCCTCCTGCTGGCCCCCGGCGCCATCGAAGCCGTCGAATCCTCGTGGATGCTGGCCGTGCGCGTCCCCTCCGGCGACGGCCTCGGCCTCCAGCTCTACCGCGCCCCCCGCGGCGCCAGCCTCATGAATCGCAAGGCCTGGACCGCCGGTCCCGCTGGCGACCCCATGCCGCCCGCGGGCGCGTGGCGTCCCGACGCCGGGTTCGCGGTACCCGTCGGCTCCGCCAAGCCCGGCTGGCGCAATCCCGTGCCCGTCTTCGTTCCCTCCTCCGTCGCCGGCGAACCACTCGTGGTGGTGCCGGGCGCGACGTCGAGCGGCCGCGCCGGCTGGTGCGTCTGGATGCAGACCGACCCGGTATCCCTCCGCGCCGCCCCCGTCCGCACGCCCGACGGCGAACCCTGGTACTGGCGCCCGTGGCCCGGCGGACACGACACCTTCGCCGTCGCCCGCGACCCCGCGTCCGGCCTCTACGCCCTCGCCGCCCAGCAGCCCACCGGTCCCGCCTGGCCCGCGCGCGCCGCCGCCGCGGCTACCCGGCGGCGCATCGGACTGTGGGCGTCCGACGACCTCGTCGACTGGCGCCCCCTCGGGACCCTCTTCGCCGGCGGCGACACCCCCGACGGCCTGCGCGCCGATCCCGCCATCGCCTTCAGCGGCGGCTCCCTCGTCGCCGTATGCCGCGCCGGCGGCCCCGCCAGCCGCAACGACCGCGACGGCCGGCGCATCCTCTGCCGCCGCATTCCCGACTTCCGCCGCCTGGCCGCCGCCGCCGCCGACCGCATCGGCACCGCACCGTGAAGATCGCCCACTGGGTCTACCACCTCATCCGCGGCGGCACCGAAGGCCAGTGCGCCCGCTGCGCCATCGGCCTCGCCGCGCGCGGGTGGGACCAGCGCGTCCTCGTCTTCCGCCGCACCGGCCACTTCCTCGCCCCCGTCGAAGCCGCCTGCGGCCCCGTGAAGGAAATCCCCATCCGCCACCTCCTCCGTCCCTCCACCCTCGCCGAAATCCTCCGCCTCGCCCGCTGGCTGCGCGCCGAAAAAATCGACCTTCTCCACACCTGGGACGCCGACGCCGCCATCTTCGGCGCCCTCGCCGCGCGCCTCGCCCGCATCCCCCTCGTCACCAGCCGCCGCGACCTCGGCGCCATCTATCCCCCGTGGAAACAGCGCATGCTCGACCGTGCCGACCGCCAGGCCGTGCGCGTCGTCGTCAACGCCCAGGCCATCCACGACCACTTCGCCGCCCTCGGCCTTCCCGCGGACAAGATGGAACTCATCCCCAACCTCCTCCCCCTCCCCGGCGAACAAGACCCAACCCTCCTTCCCGCCGACGACGCCTGGCGCCGCCTCCTTCCCCCCGGCCCCCGCCTCGCCGTCGTCAACCGCCTCGACCCCGAAAAAAACACCGGCCTCCTCGTCGAAGCCCTCTCCCTCGTCCGCAGGGAAGTCCCCGACGCCTCCCTCGTGGTTGTCGGCGACGGCCCCGAACGCCCCGCATTGGAAGCCCGCGCCGCCGCCCTCGGCCTCGGTCCCGACGCCATCGCCTTCCTCGGCGATCTCGACCGCGTGCCCGCCCTGCTGCCCCTGTGCTCCATCGGGGCCCTCGTCCCGACCTCCAACGAAGGAACCTCCAACACCCTCCTCGAATACATGGCGGCGGGCCTCCCCGCCATCGCGACCGACTGCGGCGGCAACGCCGAACTCCTCGGCCGCGACTCCTCCCGCGGCGTGCTCCTTCCCGCCCATCCCACACCCCGCGAGACCGCCGACCGCTGGCTCGCCCTCCTCCGCGACCCCGCCCTCGCCAACCGCCTCGGCGCCGCCGCCCGCGACTTCGTCCTCGCCCGCCACGCCCCCGCCGCCGTACTCGACCGCTGGGAAGCCTTCTACCGCTCCCTGACCCTTTGATTCCGTCCGCTTTCGTCCGCCGGAGCCGGCTTTTTCTTGACAGGCCCCAACCCGGAAGTAAATTGGGACATGGTTTCATATTCGGAAAAACGCCATGCCCCGCAAGAGCACATACGACACCCGCCAGCTGGAGACCCTCCGGCGGCATCTGGCCTCACACGCCGGCCGGCACCTGACGGTCCGCGAAATCGGCGACGCGCTGGCCGCGGACGGCGCGCCCGTCGGCCGCGCGACCCTGTACCGCCTGCTCGGGCGGCTCGTCGGCGAGGGCTGCGTCATCCGGCACGTCCCGGCGGCCCGCGCCGCGGCCTGCTACGAATTCACCGGGCCCGATCCCTGCGGAGCCGATGAAGAACCCTTCCACTGCTACTGCGAATCCTGCGGCCGCCTCCTCCATCTCCACTGTTCCGCCTGGGACCGCCTGAAAACGCACCTGTCCCGGGCGCACCGCTTCCGGCTCGATCCGGTCCGCACCGTTTTCTACGGCCTCTGCGCCGACTGCGCGCCGAAGCGCCGCCGAAAGGATACACGCCCATGAAACATCTCCCCACCTTCCTCCTCGCCATCGCCCTGCCCTTGGCCGCGGCGGCCGCGCCGTTGCGCATCGTCGCGACCATCTTCCCCGCGTGGGACTGGGCGCGGACCATCGCCCCCGACGCCAATCTCGAGCTCCTGCACCGCCCCGGCGCCGACCTCCACGGCTACGAACCGACCGCGGCCGACCTGCGGTCCATCGCCGAATGCGACGTGTTCATCCATACCGGCGGCGAATCCGACGCCTGGGTGCCGGCCGCCCTCGCCCTCGGCGGCAATCCCGCCCGCCGCGTCGTCTCGCTCGTTGCCGCCCTCGGCGACAAGGCCAAGACCGAGCGTCTCGAAGAAGGCATGGAGGCGGAAGAAGAGGAGGACGACGACGCCCCCGCCCCCGACGAACACGTATGGCTCTCCCTCCGCAACGCGCAAATCCTTGTCAACGCAATCGCCGACGCCATCTGCGCCGCGCACCCCGCCAACGCCGACGCCTACCGCCGCCGCGCCGCCGCCTACAACGCCGACCTCGCCGACCTCGACGACCAATACACCGCCGCCTTCGCCGCCGCCCCCCGCCGCCCCCTCCTCTTCGCCGACCGCTTCCCCTTCCGCTACTTCGCCGACGACTACGGCCTCGACTGCATCGCCGCCTTCCCCGGCTGCTCCTCCGAGAGCGCGGCCAGCTTCCGCACCATCGCGACCCTCGCGCGCAAGGTGGACGAGCTTGGACTGACGACCATCTTCACGTTGGAAGCCCCCTCCGGCCGCCTCGCGGAGACCGTGCGCGCCGCCACCCTCGCACGCAACCAGCGGATTGCCCCGCTCGATTCCATGCAGACCCTGCCGCGCGACTGGCAGAACCGCTCCTACATCGACGCCATGGGCCGGAATTGCCTCACGATCCTCCAATCCCTCACCGACTAGCCTCCATGCCGTCCTCCCCCCTTCTCCAGTGCACCGGCCTCGTCGCGACCCGCGGCGCGCGCCCGTTGCCGCCGTACCCCGACTTCTGGATCGATCCCGGCGACTTCCTCTGCATCATCGGCCCCAACGGCTCCGGAAAGACCACCCTCCTCAAGCTGCTCCTCGGACTCCTTCCGCCGACGTCCGGCCGCATCGACCTCTCGCCCGCCCTGCGCGCTGGCGGCATCGGCTACCTTCCCCAGCAGCCCCCGCTCCGGCGCGACTTCCCGGCATCGGTGCGCGAAGTCGTCCTGTCCGGCGCCCAGTCCCGCCGCGGATGGCGCCCCTTCCACTCGCGCGCCGACCGCGCCGACGCCGCGCGCGCCATGGACCGGCTCGGCATCGCCGACCTCGCCCGCCGCCCCTACCGCGAACTCTCCGGCGGCCAGCGCCAGCGCGTCCTTCTCGCCCGCGCCCTGTGCGTGCCGCACCCGCTGCTGCTGCTCGACGAACCCCTCACCGGACTCGACCCCGACGCCGCGTCCGCCTTCCGCTCCCTCCTCGACGCCGTGCACCGCGACGGTACCGCCGTCGCCATGGTCACCCACGACCTCGAAGCCGCCCGCCGTCCCGGCCGCCACCTCCTGCGCCTCGGCCCCGACGCCGCCTACGAGCGCGCCGACGCCGCTTCCCCGCATCCCCACCGCATCCTTCCCCACCAGCTCTGCTGCCACGGTGACGCCTCCCGCCCCCCCTGCGACTGCCCCGCCTGCCACCCGGAGGAAACCTCGCCATGATGGAAACCCTCTTCGGCTACCTCGCGTTCCCCTTCGTCCAGCGCGCCCTCGTCGCGGGGACCCTCATCGCCCTGTGCGCCTCCCTCCTCGGCGTCCCCCTCGTGCTGCGGCGGCTATCCTTCATCGGCGACGGACTCTCCCACGTCGCGTTCGGCGCGATGGCCGTCGCCGGCGCCCTCTCCTTCGCCGGGAACCTCCCCCTGAGCCTGGCCGCGACCATACTCGTCGCCATCCTTCTCCTCCGCCGAGGCCCCGGCGGTGACCGGGTGCGCGGCGACGCCGCCCTCGCCATGCTCTCCGCCGGCGCGATGGCGCTCGGCTATCTGCTGATGGCGGTCTTTCCGTCCTCCTCGAACCTCTCCGGCGACGTCTGCTCAACCCTCTTCGGTTCCGCCTCCATCCTGACCCTCACCCCCGGCGAGACCTGGACCTGCGCCGCCCTCGCGCTCGCCGTCGTCGCCTGCCACCTCTTCGCCTACCACCGGACCTTCGAGACGGCCTTCGACGAAGAATACGCCCGCGCCTCCGGCCACCACTCCGCCCTGGCCGATACCCTCTCCGCGGCCGTGATCGCCGTCGTGATCGTCGTCTCCATGCGCCTCGTCGGCGCCCTGCTCGTCTCCGCCCTGCTCGTCTTCCCGGCCGTGACCGCGATGCGCCTGTGCAAATCCTACCGGGCCGTGACCCTGGCCGCCGCCCTCCTCGGAACCCTCGGCGCCTTGGCGGGCCTCCTCGCCGCCATCCTGGCGGGCACCCCCGTCGGCCCCACCATCGTCGCCGTCAACCTCCTCCTCTTCGCCGCCTGCTCCCTCGCCGCCCGCCTCCGCGGTTGACCCCCGCCCCGCCACCCCCCTGTGTTTCCGGGCGGGGGGCCGGACAGAATGCTGAATGTGGAGTTGTCCGGTGAAAACCTTGCGATTTCCGGCGGGGCCCGACCTCCGGGCGGGCCGGGCGGCAGGATGGCCCATGACGGGCCGCCCGGAGGTCGGCCCCGGCCGGCTTCACCATGCAAAAGACAGGGTTTCCACCTGACGCGCCCCTTGGATGCAACATTCCAGGTTTGGGGCGCTTTGCCGGAGCGTTGGCGCAGATTCTCTCCAAGCATTCCAGCGCGGGGGTTGAAGAGCTCCCGATTCTCCGGCTTGCAACCCCTCTTCCTTGCCAAATCGTTGTATCCAAAGTCGCTATTCTCTCCGGCACCTTTCCGGCCCAGTTTGTCAAATAGAAAGGACACTCTTTAGATAGAGGGGAGGTTTTTGGTTGGTCAAATACTGGACACTCGCAACTCGTTC
>CACXEY010000050.1 GCA_902766695.1 uncultured bacterium | reverse complement strand
TGCTGCATGCGGTGCACGGGGCAGGCGCTGCCGCTCATGATGCCGGTGCGCAGGGAGCTGAAGTCGAAGCGCGGGAAGAGCGGGTGGTCGAGCATGGCGATGTACATGGTGGGGACGCCGTAGACGGCGGTGCACTTTTCCTTCTCGACGGACATCATCACCTGGATGGGGTCGAACTTCTCGACGAACACCATCGTGGCGCCGTGGTTGACGCAACTCATCACGCCCAGCACGCAGCCGAAGCAGTGGAAGAGCGGCACCGGGATGCATACGCGGTCGCGGCAGGTGAGGTTCTGGCAGGCGCCGATCCAGAAGCCGTCGTTGGCGATGTTGCGGTGGGTCAGCTGCACGCCCTTGGGGAAGCCGGTGGTGCCGGAGGTGTACTGCATGTTGACGACGTCGTTGACCTCGCACTCGGCCTGGCGGGCGAGGTAGGTTTCCCACGGGGTCTCGACGGCGAGGGAGAGGACTTCGTTGAGCGAGTACATGCCGCGGTGCTTTTCGCCGCCGAGGTACATGACGCGCTTGAGGTGCGGGTATTTTTCGCTGTGCAGTTCGCCGCGCGGCTGCTGGCGGAGCTCGGGGACGAGGGTGTAGACGACGTCGACGTAGGAGCAGTCGCGGTAGCCGTTGATCACGAAGAGGTTCTCCGTGTCCGACTGCCTGAGCGCGAAGTCCATCTCGTGCTCCTTGTAGTTCGTGTTCAGCGGCAGCAGGATGGCCCCGATCTTGGCCGCCGCGAACATCAGCACGACCCAGTGCGGGACGTTCGTCGCCCAGAGCGCGATCTTCTCGCCGCGCTGGACGCCCATCGCCATCAGGCCGCGCGCGAGGCGGTCGACTTCCTCGCCGAACTCGTACCAGGTGAGGCGGAAGTCGCGGTCGGCGTACACCACGGCGTCGTTCTCGCCGCAACGGGCGATGGTCTGGTCGAGCAGCTGCCCGAGCGTGTACTCGCGCGTGACGGGCAGGTTGTGCCACGGCACGCCGCGCGAGACGCTCTGCGCGAAGGGGGGGCGGTCCGGCGCCGAGCCGAACGGGTCGGTGAGTTTGAATGCGCACATGGCGGGGTTCCTCAGAAGGGCTGGAAGACGATGCCGTAGATGGTGGCGGGGGCGTCGCCGGCGGAGCAGACGCGGTGCTTGACGACGCAGTTGTAGTAGGCCGTGTCGCCGGGGTTCAGCAGGATCGACTCGGTGCCGTAGTCGATGCGCACCACGCCGGCGATGCAGATGATCAGCTCCTCGCCCTCGTGCGAGGAGAACGGTTCGCTGGCGCTCGGGGCGAGCTCGATCTTGAAGGGTTCCATGTGGCGGTCGGGCTTGCCGCGGGCGAGGGAGTGGTAGGTGTAGCCGTCCCGGGCCTTGCCGGTGTGGGTGACGGTCTCGGCCGCGACGTCGCTCGCGCGCGTGATGACCGGGTCCGGCTGGAACTGGTCGTCCATGAACGTTCCCAGCCGCTGCCCGAGGGCCCGGGAGAGTTTCGTCAGGATGCCGAGCGCGGGCAGGACCTCGCCGGCCTCGACGGCCAGGATGAGGGCCTCGTCCACGCCGCTGTGCGCGGCGAGATCGGTGGGCGACATCTTCAGCTGCTCGCGGTAGGACTTGATCCGCATTCCGACTTTTTCTCCGGTGGCCATTTCTTTTCTCCTTGTGTTTCGCGTCTCCACGGATGGTGGAAACGGGCGAAGTGTACGCGGTTCCGGGGAAGTGTCAACTGTTACTATTGGAAGAAACGGCGGCGGACGGGTGAAGGCCAGAACAGTGACTTTGGATATAACAATAGGAGAAGAAGGGGCTGAACTCCGATTGATCCGATGCCTGCACGACCAAACCTGAAATGTTGTATCCAAGGGGGGGGACAGGTGAGCCCCCCTGTTTTTGCCTGGTGCGGCCGGCCGGCAGGGGTCGGCCTCCGGACGGCCCGCCCGGAGGTCGGGCCAGGCGGGAGCGCCCGACAAGAAAGTGCAAGGTTTTCGCCGGACATCTCCAACGTCACGATTCTGTCCCACACCCCGGCGGTGCGGGCGCCCGGAATTGGCGTTGCGGGGGGGGCGGAGGTTTGATAGAAAGGAAAAACCATGAAAATACTACTTACAGGCGGATCGGGCTACATCGGGAGCGTGACGACGGAGTTGCTGTGCGACGGCGGGCACGACGTCACGGTGTTCGACAATCTGGAGCGCGGGCACATCGAGGCGGTGGACCCGCGGGCGCGGCTGGTCGTCGGCGACCTGCGCGAACCGACGGGCATCCTCGACGCGATGCGCGCGGTCAAGCCGGACGCGGTGGTCCATTTCGCCGCGTACGCGCTGGTCGGCGAGTCGATGCAGGACCCGATGATGTACTTCCACAACAACACCACGGGCGGCCTCCACCTGCTGGACGCGATGCTCAAGGTGGGCGTGAAGAAGATCATCTTCTCCTCCACCTGCGCCACCTACGGCCAGCCGGAAAAGATGCCGATGGACGAGACGCTCCCGCAGCGTCCGACGAACCCCTACGGCGAATCCAAGCTGATGTTCGAGACCGCCCTCCGCTGGGAGCAGCAGCGCCGCGGCATCCAGCCGGTCTTCCTGCGCTACTTCAACGCGTGCGGCGCCTCCGCGAAATACGGTGAGGACCACGACCCCGAGACGCACATCATCCCGAACGTCCTGCGCGTGGCGCTGGGACAGGCGGACGCGGTGCCGGTCTTCGGCGACGACTACCCGACGCCCGACGGCTCCTGCATCCGCGACTACATCCACATCGTCGACCTCGCCCGCGCGCACATCCTGGCGCTGGAGAAGGACGTGACCGGGCCCTTCAACCTCGGCACCGGCACCGGCTTCTCCGTCAAACAGATCGTCGACACCTGCCGCGAAGTGACCGGCCACGACATCCCCGTCAAGATGTCCCCGCGGCGCCCGGGCGACCCCGCCTGCCTCGTCGCCAGCGCGGCGAAGGCGAAGGAAATCCTCGGCTGGGAGCCGGTACGCTCCGACATCCGCACGGTGGTTTCCGACGCGTGGGCCTGGCACCAAGCGCATCCGCACGGATACCGCAAGGCCTGAGGTCGCGCCATGTCCGCCGAAAAGGCCGACCACAAACAGGAAATCCGCGAAGGCCGCTTCAAGGCGGATACGTCGCGTCGGCACAGCAAGAGCAAGACCCGCGCGCAAATCCGGCACGTGCTGGAAGTGGGCAGCGTGATGTGCCCGCTGGCGGCGCTGTTCATTTGGATCATGTCGCTGTTCGTGCTGAAGGCGGAACGCGCGCCGTACAACCAGCTGGCGCTGAAGTTCGTGATGGCCGGCATGGTCTTCCTGCTCGGCTACCTCTGGGCGCGGTCGGAAAAGAAGCGCCGCCAGGCCATCTCCGACCGCAACCGCGCGCTGCGCCACCAGCACCAGTACGAGGCGCTCCAGCGCGAGCGCGAAGCGCTGGCCGCCAAGCGCCGCGCCGAACAGCAGGCCGCGGATGCGGCGGACGCCGCGGCCCCCGCCCCCGCGCCTTCCTCCAAGGAGGGCTGAATGCCCGCGCGCCCGGCGCAAGCCGAATCGTCGCGCTCGGGCATGGCGCTGATCCTGGCGCTGGGGGCGATTGCGCTGGCGGGCGGACTGGCGTTCTGGATGCAGGCCCGTTCGCTGGGCGCCCTGCGCGCCGCGGAACGCGACCTGGTGGTCGAGCGCCTGCGCCTGGCCGGTGCCGAAGCGGTACGCCTCGCCATGCTGACGCTCCGCGAGGACGACGACTACGCCGTCGATTCGGAAGCCGACGCCTGGGCGGAGCCCCGATCCTGGACCACCGAAGACGGCATCGCCCTCCGTACCGTCACCGAAGACGCCGGACGCTGGTTCGACTGGAACAACCTCGCCGCCACCAACGACCTCTCCCGCACGCCCCGCGCCGTGCTGCTCGACCTCATGGCGGCCTGCGGGCGCTTCGACGCCGACGCGCGCGCCGACGCCCTCCGCGACTACGTGGACGCCGACTCCGAAGGACCCTACGAAACCGCCTTCTACCGCTTCGCCGACCGCCCCTTCTCCCCGCCGGACCGCCCCCTCCGGGCGCCCGACGAACTGCTCGACGTGCACGATTTCCCGCCCGACCTCTTCCTGCCCCGCCGCGGCGCCGCGCCGCGCGCCGGTGGCTGGACCGACGGCGACCTCGCCGCCTCCTGCGCCCTCGTCCCGGCCGCCGTCGGGGCCCCGCGCGCCGCACCGCTGCCCGTCAACCTCAACACCGCCTCCCGCGCGGTCCTGATGGGCGTCTTCGGTCCCGAACGCGAGTCCGCCGTCAGCGCCCTGCTTGCCCTCCGCGCCGTGCAACCGCTGGAATCCGCCGCGATGCTCGCGGCAGTGGACCCGTCCGCGGTGGAGGAGCTCGAGCCCTGGACCGCCGTCGCGAGCCCGTATTTCCGCATCACGGCCCAGGCCGCGCTGCCCGGTGCATCGGCGACGGTGACCGCGTGGGTCGAGCGCGGCACGGACGGCGGCGTGCGCATCCTGCAATGGATTGAATCGGGAGGCGGCGCATGAGCGCGGACCGCTATCCCGTGGCATACGGACTGGACCTCTCGGCCTCGCCGCCCGTTTGCTGGCGCGAGCCGGCGCGTGGCACCGCCAAGGCCGTTGCGTGGCCGCCCGACGAAGCCATCCGACGCGAACTCGCCAAGGGCACGGCCGCGCTGGCCATCGCCGCCCCGGCGCGCGCGACGGTGGTGCGGCAGCTGGAGGCTCCCTTCGCCTCCGCTCGGAAGGCGGCCCGCGTGTGGGCGTCGCTGCTCGACATGGACCTGCCGTTCCCCGTCGAAGCCGCGCGGTGCGACTACGCGCCCCTGCCTCCCGCCGCCGGGAAAGCCCGCGCCCTCGCCTGCGCCGTGCGCCGCGCCGACCTCGACGCGTTCCTCGACGATGCCGCGGAAGCCGGTGCCGAGCCCGCCTTCTGCGACGCCGAAGCCCTCGCCCTGTGGAACGAACACCTGCGCGACGCCCCGCCGTCCGGTGCGGATCGCATCCGCCTGCTTGTCCACGCCGCCGCCGACCACGTGACCGTCCTGCGCGGACGCGGTCGCGAACTCGGGACCGTGCACGTCCTGCGCTCCGCTCCCGCCGCACTCCCCGCGGCCCAATGGCGCGCCCGTTTCCGCCAGATCCCCTCCTCCTCCGGAGACGCCCCGATAGACGTCTGGTGGAGCGGATCCGCCGATGCCGCCATCCTTCGCGATGCCCTCTCCGGCGAACCCGGACTGCGCCACGAGACCCACCGCGATCCGGCCACCTTCCTCGCGCGCGCCATCGCCCGGCGCGCCGCCGACGGCCAATGCGCCGCCCTCCTACCGCCCGACCGCCTTCCGTCCGCCATCGTGCGCCGCGGACAACGCCGCCTTCGCGCCGTCTGGCTTGCCGCCGCCGCCGCGTCGATTCTCGTGCTGGCCCTCAACGCCGCCGTCCGCTGCCGCTTCCGCGCCGAAGACGCCCGCCTGCAGGCCCAGCTCTCCGAAGCCGCCGCCGCGCTCACCGACGCCCCCCTCGTGCCCGGACAGGAAGTCCTCATGGCCGAACGCGCCATCGCCGCCGACGCCCCCGCCTGGGATGCCGTGCGCGCCGCCCGCACCCCCGATTCCCACGCCCCGTGCACCCTCGCCGTCCTCCGCGAACTCGCCGGACGCGGGGCCACCTTCTCCCGCGCCTCGTGGTCCCCGGCCGGACTCGACATCTCCGGCACCGCCCCCGCCGCCCGTGCCGTCGAAAACCTGTCCGGGTGGACCCCGAACGTATCCGTCCAGCCCTCGCCCGATGCCGGAGGCGTCACCTTTCGCCTGAAAGGAGAATGGCCCGATGGAATCTGACCGCCTTCTCCGCGGGGTTGCCCTGCTTCTCTCCGTCGCCGCCTTCGCGTGGACCCTCGACACCGCCCTTTCCGCGCCCCGGCGCCGCGCCCGCCTGGAACGCAAAGCGGAAGCCATACGCGCCCTCCACCGCCTCTCCGCCTCCCGCGCCCCCGACCGTACCTGGCTCGCCTCCCTCGACGCCACCGGCTCCCGCACCCCG
Source organism: uncultured bacterium (assembly GCA_902766695.1). Lineage (GTDB taxonomy): Bacteria > Verrucomicrobiota > Kiritimatiellia > CAIQIC01 > Lenti-01 > CACXEY01. The sequence continues at coordinate 2,070 of CACXEY010000050.1, read as the reverse complement.
CCGCCCCTCGACCGTCTCGCCGCCGGACGTTTCCCCGCCGGCTCCGCCACCGCCTCCCCCCGCACCGCCGTACCCCTCGCCGACGGCTGGCAGCGCCGCGAAACCCTCCTCACCCTCTCCTCCATCCCCTACGCCGACCTCCCAGCCTTCTGCGACGAAGCCGCCCGCCAAAGCCCCCCCTGGCGCCTGGTCGAAGCCGACCTCCGCCCTTCCTCCGCCCCCGCCACCGGCGACGCCGTCCTCCTCTTCGAATCCCTCGAAAAGCCTTAGATGCCCAAATCGGCGAACCGTGCGCTGCCCTCGTAGGTCTTCCCGCTGGAGGTCGTGAACGTCACCCGCGCCCGGTCCGGCGTCAGGCCTTCGACCACGTGCACCGTCACCCCCGCACGCAACTGTCCCATCGCCGAATACGGCGGCTCGGCCGTCCCGATCAGTACGGGGCGGGCCAGCACGACATCCTGGGCGGCGACCTGCCGCGGGGCGATCATGGCGCCGATGCGCGACTGGGTGGAGGCGGCAAGACTGCCCGCCGCCGCCAGCGCGGTCGTTCGGGAAGGCGGAGACGGCGGCAAGGCCGCTCGGGGTGCCGGAGCCGCGGACACGGCGGTGGCGGCGGCCGCCGGCGACGGCAACGCCAGCCGCGTCCGACCTGGCGTGCCGCCGCTGGAATACGCCCAGCAACCGAGCTTCTCGCGCTTCGCCTCGGCCTCGGCCACCCGCAGCTTGCGCCACCAGTCGTTCTCGGACTTCTTGTACTCGTCGAGTTCCGTCAAGTCCGTCCCCTTGCCGAACACCCGCGCCAGTCCGTTGCGGACCAGCGTGTAGCCGAGATCCTGGCCGCCCACCTCGATCATGCCGTAGTCGCGCCCGATGTTCGAGCGGCCCAGCGCGTCCGCGAGGCGCGAATGCACGGTGAAGCCTTTCTTGAGGAAGTCTTCCGTGAACTTGTGGGCCATCTTGCCGCACTTCACGACGGTCTCGTGGTCGGGCAGATCCCAGTATTCCCGCTGGACCTCCAGCCGTTCGGGGAGCGACCCCTCCGACTCGGGCGTGTCCACGAAATACAGCCGGATGAGCTTGTGCCGCGCGGTCGAACTTTTGAGGGAAGTGCACGTGACGTGGAAACTGTCCCCGTCGTTCCCGCCGCTCTCGCGCAGGACGCAATCGGGGTAGTCGCGCCACTTCTTTGCGGCGTCGGCGGGGCGGGCCGCCATCGCGGACAAAAGCAGCGCCGCCATCCACGGCAGGATCCGGCCGGACCGGAACAGGTCTTTCGCGCTCGTCGTCATGCCATCCATCATGCCCTTCCGGCCCCCTCCGAAACAAGCCAAAAGGATATCCGGATCGTTTCCGCCAAGCGGCCTGCCGCCGCACGGCCGTGGTCCATCGCCCCGATTCCTTCCGCCGGGGCGGGTGGCATTCGAGATTGCGGAAAACACGGGCGCGCCGGTGCCCGATGAAGGCTTGCGGCGGGCGGGGAATCGGGTAGTATGGCGGAAAAGCAACCAACCAACACGAAGGTGGGCACATGAGCAACGAACAACTGGTCGAATCGGTCATCGGAGCCGACGTCGAAATCGTCGGCACCATCAAGAGCAACGGCAGCGTGCGCCTCGACGGCAAGCTGGAGGGCGAACTCGTATGCGGCGGCAACGCCGTCCTCGGCAAGAACGCGCAGGTCAAGGGCAACGTCACCGCGACGTCGGTCGCCATCGAGGGCCGCATCGAGGGGAACATCCTCGCGCGCGACAAGATCGAGATGAAATCGACGGCCACCGTCAACGGCGACATCAAGGCGCGGCGTCTCTCGGTCGAGGACGGCGTGACGTTCGTCGGCCGCTCGGAGGTCAATCCGAAGGCCCCGGCCGAAGCGGCCCCGCTGCGGTAAGGGGGACTTCCCGCAGCCGGCGCGTCCGGCATCGGCACGGCTTCCCGCGATCCCGCGAGGAGGAGACGGTCGGTGGGTCTGAACAAAAAAGCGAACATGATGGACGGCTTCGACGTCGTGCGCTCCCTGGCGCAGGCGCGCGAGGCCGCCGCACGGTCCGTGGCCGGCCAGCAGCCGGCGGC
>CACXEY010000049.1 GCA_902766695.1 uncultured bacterium | reverse complement strand
GTCGCCATCGTCATGACCCGCGACATGTGGGAAAAGCAGGCCGCCCCCGCCGGCTGGTCCCCCGCCTTCGCCCCCCTCCCCGACCCTTCCCCCGCCCCCCTCAACTACGCCTCCGCCCGCTTCCGCCTCATCGCCCCCGCCGACGGGGAATGATCCGCGCCTTCGCGTGCGTCCAGGGCGGGGCATCCCCTGCCCCGACGCGTTTCCCCCTGTCGGCAACGCAGGACGCTGGAATCAGGCAAGGACTTGCAATGGATCCGTCCGGCGAAAACCCTTCGATTTTCCATGTGGTTTTGGAAACATCGGGGCGGCGGGATTCGAACCCGCGACATCAAGCTCCCAAAGCTTGCGCTCTACCAGGCTGAGCCACGCCCCGGACCGCGGTGCGGCGGAAAAGAAAAACCTCCGTGGACCGGAGGCTTCCGTTTTTGGAACTGGCGGGGTCGACGGGACTTGAACCCGCAACACCCAGATCGACAGTCTGGTACTCTAACCAATTGAGCTACGACCCCGTAACCCAAAAACGTGCCCGACTATAGCACCTCCTCCACCGTTGGCAAGAAAAAAAACGACCTCCCCCGCATTTTTTCACCCCGACCCCTCCCCCGCCTGCCGGATGGCATCCCGGCCCCTTCCGTTTCCGCCTCCCGGACGCAAGGCGATTATCCATGGCCGGCACAATAGTGGATCGTGACGGTGGGATTGGGACGATGGGTGCCGTATTCATTACATGGCGTGCGCGCAAGCATTTGCCCCCCTCCGAGAGGGGGTGCCGCCCGGTGGAAGGATTGCCAATGGGATTGGGCCTGCGGAGCAAATGGAAAGGGCGGCGGGGGGAGTACTGCGGGTGGCCGTCGATGCATGCCTCCACTTGGCCCATCCTCACAATTCCTGGTTCGTTTGTTGCCTGTGTGGAGTCACGCGCCACCGGCAGGACCATCGGAAAAATCGGGGTGTCCATCCGCTCCCCGCCCATTTCCCCGCTTGCATTCCGCCCTCTTCCCGCGCATTCTTCTTCCCGCCATGAACGACACTTCGCCATCCACGCCCCCCGCGACCGCCCTCCCCGACGGCGTCACCGTCCTCGACCTGCCCGGCAAGACCGTCTACCTCGTCGGTACCGCCCATGTCTCCGCGAAGAGCGTGCAGGACGTCCGCGACACCGTCTCCGCCGTCTCCCCCGACACCATCGCCGTCGAGCTCTGCGAACCCCGCTACCGCGGCATGAAGGGCGCCGACGGCTGGAAGAACACCGACATCTTCCGCGTCGTCCGTGAAAAGAAGGCCACCTTCCTCCTCGCCCAGCTCGCCATGCAGGCCTTCTACCGCCGCCTCGGCAAACAGCTCGAAGTCCAGCCCGGCGCGGAAATGCTCGCCGGCATCGAATGCGCCGAAACCACCGGCGCCCGCCTCGAACTCATGGACCGCCGCATCGACATCACCCTCAAACGCATCTGGCGCGGACTCGGGTTCTGGCAGAAGACCAAGCTCGTCTTCCTCATGTGCTCCGCCGTCTTCGGCGGCGACGACATCGGCGAAGACGAAATCGAATCCCTCAAGAACCGCGACCAGCTCGAAGGTCTCATGGGCGAGATGGGCAAGGGATTCCCCGGCGTCAAGGAACGCCTCATCGACGAACGCGACGTCTACCTCTCCCAGAAGATCCGGACGATGCCCGGCCGGCGCATCGTCGCCGTGGCCGGCGCCGGCCACGTCCCCGGCATCGTCGCCCACGTCCGCGAGGAAATCCCCCTCGCCCCCCTCGAAGAACTCCCCCCGCCCTCCCCCTGGTCCAAGGTCTGGCCGTGGCTCATCCCCCTGCTCGTCGTCGCGCTCGTCGCCTGGGGATTCGTCCGCGGCGGCACCGACCGCGGTATCGAGTCCATCGCCATCTGGATCGCCGCCAACGGTGCCTTCGCCGCCATCGGCGCCATCCTCGCCCTCGCCCACCCGCTCACCGTCCTCTCCGCCTTCGTCGCCGCGCCGATCACGAGCCTGAACCCCATGATCGCCGCCGGATGGGTCGCCGGCCTCGTCCAGGCGTGGATCCGCCCCCCGACCGTCGGCGACTTCGAAGCCCTCCCCTCTTCCCTCGAAACCTTCCGGGGCTTCATGGCCAACCCCGCCATCCGCATCCTCCTCGTGGTCGTCCTGACCAACCTCGGCAGCTCCATCGGCACCTTCACCGCCATCCCCTGGATCGCCGCCCGCTTCTGACCCGCCCCTCCGCTCCCTTTCGCCTCTCCACTTGCCTCTTGTCACCTCTCCCTGCGGATGGTACAAGGCGCGGAGATTCCGGGGCACACCGTGCAAGACTTCTTCAATGCCAATTTCTATTCCGTGGTCGCCGCCATCGCGCTGCTCGCGCACCTGGTGATCGACTGGAAGCAGCTGTTCGACTGGCGCAACGCCAAGAAGCGCGCGGGCGGCCTCGAATTCCGGCAGTTCCTGGTGTGCCTGACGGTGTTCTTCGTGGCGGACGTCCTGTGGGGCTTCCTGGCGAGATGGCAGTGCCCCCGGTTGCTCTACGCCGACACGGTGGCCTTCTTCCTGACGATGGCGCTGTCCGTCTACTTCTGGACCCGCTTCATCGTGGCCTACATGGCGATGCACGGCGGGCAGCGCGGACGCCTGCTGTGGATGGGGCGCGTGCTGCTGGCGTTCTTCGTCGGCGCGCTCGCGGTGAACGTCTTCACGGGGCACTTCTTCACGGTGGACGGCCAGTGCAAGTACGCGGCCGGGCCGGTGCGGCAGGCGGCCTTCTCCCTGCTGGCCGCGTTCAACGCGTACGTCTCCGTGGCCGCCCTGCCCATGATACAGCGCACCGCGGGCGCCCTCCGGCGGCGCTGCAAGATGCTCGTCGCCGTCGGCCTGACGATGGCGGCGGCGATCCTCGTCCAGCTGGGCGACCCCTTCCTGCCGCTCTACTCCCTCGGCACCCTGTACGCCCTCTGCTTCCTGCACGTATTCGTCGTCGAGGACGAGCGCGACGAAATGCACCGCCAGGAACTGCTCGCGCGCGAATACGGCTCCCGCCTCGAAGCCGAGCGCCAGGCCAACCAGGCCAAGAGCCTCTTCTTCTCGAGCGTCTCGCACGACATCCGCACCCCCCTCAACGCCATCGTCGGCTACTCCGAACTGCTCGAACGCGGCGCCCCGGACGCCGCCGAAAGCGCCCGCTACGTCGCCACCATCCGCTCCAGCGCCCGGGTCCTCGCGCGGCTGGTCGACGACGTCCTCGACCTCTCCAAGCTCGAGAGCGGCAAACTGGAAATCATCGAAGAACCCACCGACGTCCCGGCCCTGGTGCGCGAAGTCCTCGCCGCCTGCGAAGTCGCCCGCACGAAAAAAACCTTGGACCTGCATACCGAGATCGGCGCGATGCCGTGGCTCCGGGTCGATCCCCAGCGCCTCCGGCAGATCCTCTTCAACCTCCTCTCCAACGCCTACAAATACACCGACCGCGGCACCGTCACCGTCCGCGTCCGCTGGGACGACGGCACCCTTTCCCTCTCCATCTCCGACACCGGCAAAGGCATTTCCAAGGAAGACATCGACCGCATCCTCCAGCCCTTCGTGCAGCTGGCCGACCGCAACCACCGCGACGGCACCGGCCTGGGCCTGCCGATCTGCCAGCGGCTGGCCGCGCTGATGGGCGGCGACCTGGCGGTCGAATCCGAAATCGGCGCCGGTTCCACCTTCACCGTCACCCTCCGCGGCGTCGCGACCGCCGAACCGTCCGCCGGCCGTACCCCCGTACCCGCCGCGCGGCCCGGCCACACCCCGACCCGGGTGCTGGTCGTCGACGACTCCCCGGTCAACCGCGCCGTCCTCAAGGCGATGCTGGCGAAGGCCGGCGTACCCGCCGTCGAGGTGGCCGAAAACGGCCGCGAAGCCCTGGCCCTGCTCAAGCGCGAACCCTCCATCGACTTCGTGCTGACCGACCTCTGGATGCCCGAACTCGACGGCCGCGGCCTGGTCCAGGCCATCCGTGCCGACGCCTCCCTCGCGCACCTCCCCGTCCACCTCGTGACCGCCGACGTCGAAGCCCGCGCCCAAGCCGACGCCGACGGCTTCACCGGCCTCCTCCTCAAGCCCATCACCCTCGACGGCCTCCTCGCCCTCTTCGCGTAGCCTCGCCCCGCTGCCGAAGCCTTCCCCCTCTTCGCTCGCCGCCCGGCAATCGTCCATGTCGCGCGATTCCAGAAAAACAATTGAATTCTCTTTCATTCACGACTATTCTCCAGCCCATGAACCCCCACCTTTCCAACGTCCTCGACAACACCGGCCGCGCCCTCGGCGTCATCGGCGGCGCGGTCCGCGACATCAACGCCGCCGGCGGCCGCAACGCCCCGCTGGTCGTCCTCGCCCTCACCCCGGCCGTCCTCGCCGCCTTCGCCGTCACCGAAATTGGCGCCTGGGCCATCGGCGAACTCCGCCGCCAGGCCCGCCTCCGCGAGAAGCGCCCCGCCTCCCCTTCCCTCCGCGGCACGCCCACCCCCGCCGACCTCGAAGACCTCTGGACCGCCGACCCGCGCACCTTGGAGACGCGCCTGCGCCTCGGCTCCCGTCTGGCCGACCTCGATCCCACGCTCGACCGCACCGTCGCCCGCCGCACCCTCCGCAACGGAAAGACCGTCATCCGGTCCAATCCCGGCGGAATCAAGCAATGGCTGGCCGACCGCCGCGTCGGCGTCCCCTACTCCACGGTCATGCGCTACAAGAAACTCGCTCAGCGCCTCCGTCTCCTCCTCTCCCTCGACGACCGCATCCCCCTCGAATGGGTGATGGACGGGATCCCCGGCGACCGCGCTCTCCCCACCGGTCTCGATACAGCGTTCGGCACCGCCCGCCGTCATCTTGCCGATCTCCTCCGCGAGAACCGGTCTCTGGCCTCGCTCGTCCGTACCGTCGAAGGCAAGCTGGGCATCATGCGCCTTGTCGCCGTCCGGAAGGCCCCTGCGAGGGGGCGGAGAGGATGTGTGGCAGCAAGGAAATCAAATGGATTTTCTGAGATCTCGCATGTACGATCCGCCAACGCCACGCCGGAGCGGACCGAAGCGACGAAAGAGGCGATCCGGCGGGTTCTCGAAGCGGAAAACCTGGCGGGGGCCGCGCTCCATCTGCAGAACCGGCTCCGGCATTGGGTATCCACGCTCGCCCCGCCGCGGGGATAGGGCACGAAAAAACCGCCGGCGGGGACCGGCGGGCGGGAATGGCAAACTGGTGGAGGCGGGGAGAGTCGAACTCCCGTCCGCACGAGCGTTGCCATGGCATCTACGCGCGTATTCCGCGATCAAGTCTCGCCATGCCGTCTGTCCGCGGACGGGCGAACGGCACCGCCAGCATCCTGTTGGTTCTCGCTCCCTTCCCCGGATGCCCGGAAAGGGTCGCCAGCCTGCTCATGACGCCCGTCGCCTCCCGCAGGCGGAGGAGGGACGGACGTCGCGGCAATGATTACGCCGCGAGGGCCAATTCGTCGTTGGCTTTTGTGTTTTTTCCCGGTTGATTAACGAGGCCAACCGGGGTCCTCGGCGCGCAACCATGACTTCGACAGGCACGTCGAAACCGGGTCGCCCCCGCAAAACACCCATACCATACCACATCCCCGCCGCCGCGCAACCCCCTCCGCACGATTTCCCGGCGTTTGCGAGATTTCTGAAAACATGGTGGAATCCACAAGGATTCAGCGCTTTTCCATTTTCTGGCACGCCGTGCAAGGTGTCTCCCCCCCTCCCCCCGGATTTTCCCCCATGCCCCCGGACTTGGAGAATCAGGGCACGAGGGCGGCGGCGAAAGCCGCCGACAGGCGCCGCGCCGTCTCGGCGGGGGGAGTGGCGTTGGAGGTGGCGACGGAGAAGTCGCAGAACTCCCGGTAGAGGGGTTCCCGCCGTGCATGCAAGGCGGCCGCCGCGCCCCGGTCACGGGCCAGCGGACGCGCCGGATCCCCGGCAATCCGGGCCCACATCGCGTCGAAGTCCGAGGCGATGTGCAGGACCAGCGTGTTGGTTTCCCGGACGACGGCCCGGTTCTCCGCGCGTTCCGGGAAGCCTCCCCCCGCGGCCACCACGCGCGATTCCCCTCCCGACAGCACCCGCCGAGCGGTCTCCCGCTCGAATTCCCGGAACGCCGCTTCCCCCGATTCCGCGAATATCGACGCGATACTCCGCCCCGCCGCCGCCTCGATTTCCGCATCGAGATCCACGAACGGCAACCCCAGCCGCCCCGCCAGTTCCCGGCCGACCGTCGTCTTGCCGGCTCCCATGAAGCCGGTCATCAGGATGTTCGTGGGATTCCGGCGCCACAGCGAAGCCGCGAGACCCGGCAGTAGGCGCGCGGCGATCGCCTCCGGATCGGCGGCAATGTCCGGATTCCATGTCTTTTCCGCCGCAACGGCCTGGTGGACGAGCATGGCGAGCCCTCCCACGGCACGGCACCCGCGCTTGCGGGCGTTCAGCACGAGCCGCGTCGGCGTCGGAGAATATACCGGATCGAACACGGCGAGCCCCGGATGCAACGCCTCCGGCGCCACGGGCATCCCCTCCGCGTGCGGCCACATGCCGACGGGAGTCCCGTTGAGCAGGATGGTTCCCTGCGCCAGCGCTTCTCGGCGTTCCTCCGGCGAATCCGCGGCGGCAAGACGGCATCGGGACTCCGGGATGCGACCGCGCAAACCCGCCAGGAACGCCCGCGCGCGCCCGGGGTCCGTGGAGAAGACCGTGAGGCTTTCGGCACCGGCGGCGGCGGTCTCGGCGGCCATCATGGAGGCGACCCCGCCGGTACCGAGCAGGACGGCCCGTGCCCCCTGCAACGGCAGCCCCGAAGCGAGAAAACCGGCCGCATCGGTGTTGTAGCCGGTACCGCGGCACACGGTATTGACCGCCCCGCACCTCCGGGCTTCCGGCGAAAGCCGTTCCAGATGCGGAATGACCGCCTTCTTGTGGGGAATCGTGACGTTGAACCCGTCAAATCGCGCCAGGACCTCCGGCAACCGCGCGGACAGTTCCCCGGGCGGGATGTCGACCAGCGAATAGTCCCCCGCGATTCCCGCCTCCGCCAGGATGGCGCGGTGGATTTCGGGCGACAGGCTGTGCCCCAAGGGATGGCCGATGAGAGCGAACGTCTTCATGCCGTCACGCTAGCATGCCCGCAAGGCCACGGCAACGCTTTCCGCCGGGCCGTGAACGTTCCGTCATCCCCCATGGAGACATGGAATCATCATGGAGGGATGATGGGTTGAAACATCGTGGATTTCAGGTGTTTTTCTGTAATCTCGCGAATGCAGGGGGCCCCCGGTCCGTCCGGTCAGGGGGAAAGCGGCCGTTGACCGCTCGGATGCAACCGCCGTCCCAATCGCACGGACCACCCGTGCTCCTGCGCGGTACCGAACAGCACCGACGCGGCGGCCAGGGACAGCAACGTCACCGACGGGGGCCACTGCCGCGTCGTGATGGCATACGCTCACGTGAGCCCCGCCCAGCACGCGGCGGCACTCCAAAGCGTTGCCATCGCACCATCCGCCATTGCCGATAGTGAATCATCCTTCATGCCCGCCTTTTACGCAACCCATGGCGGCACGGCAAGGCGGGAATGGAGTTTTCCAACCATTGGAAAAATTGCGGGGCACCGGTTCCTGAGGTTGCGCAGGATCCGTCAGAGCGGTTTCAGAAACAGTGTGGCCACCGCCCATTGTGTCACCACTTTTTCAACCGCGGACGCGCAGAAGCGCGTCCCTCCCCCGTGCAGAGCACCCCGGGAGGGTCGCGCTTCCGCGCGACCTTGTGGGAGGGAAACTTCCGGGAAGCCACAGAAAACTTGACCCCGCTCAGGGGGCTGCAAGCGCGGCGCGGATGGCGGGAAGGTCGGAAGGGCGGATGTTGAAGAGGTGGAAGCGGTAGATTTCGCCGTCGCGCAGGCGGCTGCATATCGCGACGACGGGGCCGGCCAGGGGGAGGCGACCGCAGGCGTCAAAGGATTCAATGCAGGCGAAGGCGACGGTCCAGGCGTCGATTTCCGCGGCGTCGGCGAGGTCCACCCGGTAGCGCGGCGGCGGGTCCGTGGCGAGCTGCTCCAGCAGCAGGGCGCGGGCTTCCGGGGTGGGAGGCCCCTCCGCTGCGGCATCGACGGACTCGACGAGCAAATCCAGGAGGGTTGTTTCGGAGGGGGCTTCGAGGAAGGCCCGGTAGCGGCCGGGCAGGTCCGCCGCCATCGCGGAGCCGACCGCAAAGGCAAGGACGAGGGATGCAAATGTGGACAGGAGGCGCATGTGAAGTTTCATGGGAGGAGGATGCACGAGACGGGTGCGGGCGCCAAGCGAAAAAGCCGCCCGGGAGCGGCGCGTTTCATGGGGGGCGGAATGGGGGGAAATCGCGGGAAAGTCAAGTGTTTCATGTAATTGCAAATGTGGGGGTGGGGAGGACAAAAAGGAAGCCCCCTTCCGGGTGGGAGGGGGGCTGGTGGGTGGCTGGGATTGCGCGGGGCGCTTACAGGCTTTCGAGGAGGGTGGCGAGTTTGTCGCGCTTTTCCTGGAGCTCCTTGCGGCGGGCGCGGGCTTGTTCGACAACCTCGGGCTTGGCGCGGGAGATGAAGTTGACGTTCTCCAGGCGCTTGGAGGTGTTCTCGAGTTCCTGGGAGGTCTTGGCAAGCTGCTCGGAGAGGCGCTTCTTTTCGGCTTCGACGTCGATGTGGCCCGCCAGGGACATGAAGAGGGTCCCCAGGGGGGTGATGACGCTCGGCATGGCTTTCGCGGGGGCGTAGTCCATCTCGACTTCGAATTTCTCGGCCCGGAGGTGCGGGAGGTACGCGGCGCGGTCGGCGGAGACGCGCGCGGCGGTCGCGGCGTCGGCCGGGCGGAGGATGAAGTCGGCGGTCTGCGCGGGCGCGAGGCCGTAGTCGGCCCGCAGGTTGCGCGCGAGCCCGATGGTGGCGTGCTTGGCGTCGACGTAGGCGACGGCCTCGGGGGAAATGCCCTGCGCGAGGAGTTCTTCTTCGTCGAGGGCCTTGGGCCAGGGGGCGACGACGATGGACTCGGCGATCTGCGTGTAGCCCATGTCCTGCCAGAGTTCTTCGGTGAGGAACGGCATGATGGGGTGCAGGAGGCAGAGGGCGCGCGAGAGGATGTAGTGCATGACCTTGAGGACTTCGGCCTTGCGCGCGGGGTCGTTGCCGTAGAAGGGCTGCTTGGCGTATTCGACGTACCAGTCGCAGTATTCGTGCCAGAAGAATTCGAGGATGGCCTTGGCGTAGTCGTTGAAGCGGCAGCGCTCGATGTGTTCGTCGCACGCGGCGATGAGCCGGTGCAGCCGCGCGATGATGTGCTGGTCGTCGGCGGTGAGCAGGGCGGGGTCGAACTGCGGGGCGCGCACGTCGGGGGCCTCGCCGGGGGTGTTCATCTGGAGGAAGCGGGCGGCGTTCCAGATCTTGGTGCCGAAGTTGCGCCCGAGCTCGAACTTCTCCTTGGAGATGTACACGTCCTGGCCGGTCGCCGTCAGCGCGATGAGGCTGAAGCGCAGGGCGTCGGCGGAGAAGTCGCGGATGATGTCCAGCGGGTCGATGGAGTTGCCGAGGGACTTGGACATCTTGCGGCCCTGGTTGTCGCGGACGGTGCCGTGCAGGTAGACGCGGCGGAAGGGGACGTCGCCCATGAACTCCAGGCCCGCCATGATCATGCGCGATACCCAGAAGAAGATGATGTCCGGCGCCGTGACGAGGTCGCTCGTCGGGTAGTAGAATTTGAGGGACTCGGTCTGCTCGGGCCAGCCGAGGGTGCTGAACGGCCAGAGCCAGGAGCTGAACCAGGTGTCCAGCACGTCGGGGTCCTGGCGGAATTTTTCGGAGCCGCACTTGGGACAGCGGTCGGGGGCGGTGCGGGCGGCCCATTCGTGGCCGCAGCCCTCGGCCTCGCAGGTGTAGACGGGGATGCGGTGGCCCCACCAGATCTGGCGGGAGATGCACCAGTCGCGGATGTTCTCCATCCATTCGAGGTACACCTTGTTCCAGCGCTCGGGGACGAACTTGAAGCGGCCTTCCTTGAGCGCCTCGATGGCGGGGCGGGCGAGGGGCTTCATCCGGACGAACCACTGCGGCGAGAGGCGCGGCTCCACGACGGTGTGGCACCGGTAGCAGTGGCCGACCGCGTGCTGGTGCGGCTCGACCTTCACGAGCAGGCCGGCGGCCTGGAGGTCGGCGACGATCTTGTCGCGGCAGGCGAAGCGGTCGAGGCCGGCGTAGGGGCCGGCGTTCTCGTTCATCTTGGCGTCGTCGGTCATGACGTTGATCGACGGCAGGTCGTGGCGGCGGCCCATCTCGAAGTCGTTGGGGTCGTGCGCGGGGGTGACCTTGACGGCGCCCGTGCCGAACTGCGGGTCGACGTAGTCGTCCTCGATGACGGGGATTTCGCGGCCGACGAGCGGCAGGACGAGGGTCTTGCCCTTGAGCTTGGCGTAGCGCTCGTCGCGGGAGTTGACGGCGACGGCCGTGTCGCCGAGGAGCGTCTCGGGGCGGGTCGTGGCGACGACCACGCACTCGTTCTTGCGGCCGTCCTTGACGGGATAGCGGATGTGCCAGAGGTGGCCCGCCTCGTCCTCGTGCTCGCTCTCCTCGTCGGAGAGGGCGGTGCAGCAGCGGGGGCACCAGTTGATGATGTAGTTGCCGCGGTAGATGAGCTTCTTGTCGTAGAGGCGGCAGAAGACCTCGGCGACGGCGCGGCTGAGGCCCTCGTCCATGGTGAAGCGGGTGCGGTCCCAGTCGCAGGAATTGCCGAGCTTGCGGAGCTGGTTGAGGATGGTGCCGCCGTACTGCTCCTTCCAGGCCCAGACCTCCTTGAGGAAATCCTCGCGGGACATGTCCCAGCGGGTCTTGCCCTCCTTCTTGAGCTTGCGTTCGACGACGTTCTGCGTGGCGATGCCTGCGTGGTCGGTGCCGGGGACCCAGACGGTGTTGAAGCCCTGCATGCGGCGGCGGCGGACGAGGACGTCCTGGATGGACTCGTTGAGGGCGTGGCCCATGTGGAGGATGCCGGTGACGTTGGGCGGCGGGATGACGATGCTGTAGGGCTTGCCGCCCTTGGAGGGTTCGGCATGGAAAAAGCCCTTCTCGCACCACCACTGGTACCACTTGGGCTCGGCGGCCTTGGGGTCGTAGGATTTCGGAAGTTCGGTCATGGGATCGGTCTCCTCGTTCAATGCATGTAAAACTCCAGTATCGGCCATCGCCCCCCCGCGGGCAAGGAAAAACGGCAACAGGAAAAACGGCACACCCCCGCCCTGCGCGCGGAAAGCCCCGCCGCCCCTCCCCCATGACGGTCACCGCCCCCGCTTCGCCCGCCGCCCCAGCAGCGCCGCCAGCCCCGCCGCCAGCAGGCCCAGCGTGCCCGGCTCGGGGACCGCGGGCGCGGGAACGGGCTCGTGCCCCGTCACGGTGACATTGTCGAACTGCATCTCCGATCCGTCCCCCTGCCCGGAATACCGCCCGCTTTCCGTCAGCACCGCCGCGATGGCCATCACCCGGTCGGCCGTCTCCACCTCCACCGCGCAATCGCCGAAGAACGCGCCCCCCGTCGAGGTGTCCGCCGCCGACAGCCCGATTTGCATGGTTCCTCCCTCCACCAACGCCCACGTCAGGCTGTAATCCACCCCGCCCGACGGATACCCCGATCCCGGATGGATCGACACATAGCTGGTCCCCCCGTCCAGACTGTAGGCGAACGATTCGGGAATCGCTTGACCTTCCATGATTGCAACCCCCCAGCGGAACAATTCGCTGTAGCTGCCGCCATCCTTCCCGTACACGGCGAAACCCGCGAAATCCCCCGGTTCGTCCGCCCCGCCCATCGCGCCCCACATCGTCACGGAAAACGTCCCGCTGTCCAGGCCCGCGGTCGTGTCCAAACCGCGGATCATGGCCATTTCCCCCGCCGGCTCCCCCGCTTTGAACTGGAACCCGCCGTCTGTGGCAACCATCCGCGTCGCCCCCGGCAACCTGCCTTCCGCCTTCCACGGCTTGAAGCCCTCGCCGCCATTCAGGCCGATCCAGTCTGCTTGCGGCGCATACCCGGGATTCCGGGCATTGTCCGATGCGGAGAAGGTGTCTCCCCCGACCGCCCGCGGCGACGCCGCCACGCCCCACGACATGGCCAACTCGGCCGATGCCGCACCCGCCCATGCAAGCATGAGTCCGGCCGCAATCCGCAATGTCTTTCCCGCATCCATCTTTTGCCTTGTCCAAGTCAAGCGTTTTGCCACGATATGCGGCCCCCCCCTTTTTGTCCATCCCTAAACCTGCCTCTGCGAAAATTTTCCAATCATTGGAAAAACCGAGCCGATTTGTCCAACCATTGGAAACTTTTTTTCCAACCATTGGAAAACTTTCCGCCCGCCCCTTGCAACCTTTCGCCGGGTGGAGTGTATGCGGGGCAAAGAAAGGCTCCATCCGGAACGCCGGGGAAGGCCTGGACAACCGGCACCGGCATGCCGAAATAGCATCGGTTGCGCTTGTCCTGCCCCCGTTGCGTTTGCTATGAATGTTTCAATTCCAAACATCGGAGTTTTGCCATGCAAAAACCCTCTTCCCATCCACTGCACGCTCTCCGGGCTGCCGCGCGGGCCTTTGCGATTGCCGCAGCCGCGCCATGTACCACCCGGACCGGCACTTTCCCCGCTCCCGTCGACGCGACCTTATCCCCAATCCGCACCCTGGAGTGGTGATATGTTGCCATATGACTTCGAACACTTGTTGTACACCGTGTTCAGTTGGACAACGCTCCTCCGCATGCTTCTTCTCTTGCTGGAACTCTACCTCTGCGCACGGCTGGGAATGGCGCTCGCGAAGCGTTGCGCGCGACATCTCGTCCTCAAACGCTTGGCCATCGCGGCAGCTTGGGCGATTGCCGCTTTCTGCCTGCTTCTTTTTCCCCTGCGCATGGTGGAAGACTACGCGTACGTCGTGCTGGGCAGCGAAAGCTTCGGGGACATACCGGATGCCATGCAATGGCTGGCGGAAAACGGCCGGGAAAGCCGTCTGATCCGCACCGTCCGCGCACCGTCCCGGGAAGACGACATCGTCTGGAACAACACCCGTTTCTTTGCCGCTTTGGTCCTGGCCCGAAAGAATCCCGAAGCAAGCCGAAAAGTGCTGGCCGAGGTCCCTCCTTTCGAAAAGACCGCCATCGATCAAGGGACGGTCTTTGGAGCGTGGCTATATTCCTTTCCGGTTTCCGGCCCGGACATCCTTCGAATGCAATGGCCCGGCGCCGCAATCGCCATTCCAGCGGAAAAGACGGACTGAAAGAACGGAAATCGGCCCACGCCAACCGTGCCCCGGTCCGCCCTCTCCCCCTCCGGCATCTCCCGGAATGTTTTAAAACTTTTTTCCAACCATTGGAAAACTTTCCGCGCGCCCCTTGCAACCTTTCGGCGGGCGGGGTGTATGCGGGGCAAAGAAAGGCTCCACCCGGAACGCCGGGGAAGGCTTGGACAACCGGCGTCGGCATGCCGAAATTTCATCGGTTGCGCTTGTCCTCACCCCGTTGCGTTTGCTATGAATGTTTCAATTCCAAACATCGGAGTTTTGCCATGCAAAAACCCTTTTTCCATCCACTGTGCGCTTTCCGGGCGGCCGCGCTGGCCCTGGCGATTGCCGCAGCCGCGCCGTGCAACGCGCGCGCCGGCGTGGTGGAGCTCGACCAGGACCTGCCCGCCGTCAAGTACGGGTGGAACGCCGTGTATGTCGAGCTCTCGCCCACGAACGACCTCGACGGGGTGTTCGGGGACTGGCCGACGGACAGCGTCGGACTCTACGACCCCGCCGCCTTCCTCGCCACGCGCCAGTACTCGGCGACGTCGGAATCGCAGGGCATGGCCATCGCCCCCATCGCCATGTGGCACCGCGGCCAACCGGCCGCCACGGAGGCGGTTTCGCTGCCGGCGAACACGGTCTGCATTTTCTTCTCCACGAACACGGCGGCGACCAACCTGACGGTCCGCGGCGTCCCCGCGGCACCGCGCACGACCTGGCACGTCACGAGCGCCAAGAAGCCGTACAACTTCTTCGGCCTCTCGCTCCAGGACGGCGCCGGCACCACGGTCGGCGACATCCTCGACGGGTTTCCCGGCATCAACTCGCTTTCCGGCATCTACCGGATCTTCGGCACCAACGCGGCCGTGGCGCCGGCCTTGACCCGCATCTACGCCACCACCAAGCTCTACGACGCCAATGTCCTCCTCGTCCCCTCTTCCGAAATCTCCGACTGGTCCGGCGTCCTGAACGTCTCGCCCATGGACGGACTCGACTACGGCACCAACGCGACGCTGCGGGTGCTGTCAGTGCGCAACGACGGCACGCAGCGGCTCACGGCGGCGATCGACCTGGTGCCGTCGGTGTCGGCGGGGGGGACGCGGGACCTGCTGCCGGCGCTGCATCTGCGGGACACGGCGGTGGCGGTGACGAACGCGGCGTGGGTTGCGCCGGCGTCGCCGCGGCTGGCATCGAAGGTGCTCGAGCCGGGCGAGACGTGGAAGCTGGAGGTCGGCCTCGACCGGTCGCTGTTCGACGACGACGTGCGCGGGACGCCGTTCGGCGCGGTGCTGCGGATCACGGACGACGGCGGGGCCTCGAAGTGGCGCGTGGACGTACCCTTGCAGGGCGTCGCCTCGGGCAAGACGTCCGACGAGGATGCCTGGCCCGGCGGCCTCTGGATCGCGGAGGCGGCCTTCGACGAGATCCACTTCGCGGGCGACACTTCCGAAACGTACACCCCCGCCGGCGGCACGCTCAAGGTCCGCATGCCCATGCACGTCGACGGGGAAGGCAACTTGCGCCTGCTCCAGCGCGTCGTGGTGGCGGGCTCGACCGCGGCCGACGGCTCCTTCGCCTACACCCTCTACGCCGGCGACGCCGCCGTCCCCGCCACCGCCCGCGAAACGATGCGCATCTCCTCGGCGGTGCTCCCCACCGAGCAGCCCGTCATCCCGCTCAAGGGCGGCGACTTCCGGCAGGGCCTCGCCATCTTCTCGTTCACCGTGGACGCCGACGGCGCGACCTCGCTCCTGCGCCATCCCACCCATCCCCAGCACGACGGCCTGCGCTGGGACTTCTCGACCCCGGCCCCGTCCGGCGACGACTTCGACAACTACAAGTCCACCGTCAAGCCGGAACTCTTCTCCGTCGGCAACATCATCTCCTTCCGGCTGGACCTCAACGGCGGCGAAGCCCCGTGGAATCCCGAAGAGGAGAAGACCGGCACCTGCACCTGGACCCTCGAAAACCTCCGCCGCGAAGGTCCCATCGCCATCAAGGGCCCCTTGACCATCCGCCGCATCGCCCCCCAGACCGACATCGTGCTGGAATGACCACGCGCCCCGCCAACGCCGTCCTTTCTCCCCGATTGCAGTCGATGGCAGTCGATCGCAACCGGTTGCAGTCGATTCCCCACCCGCAATCTGCATACTGCAATCCGCAAAGTAGGCAGATTCCCCACCCGAGTAGGCAGATGCCCCGAAAGGAGCCAACATGAGATCATTCCTTCAACACGAAACACTGGAACGCCTTGCAACACCCGAAATCGTGTCCATGCTCGGCGCCATCCACGAGTACAAGGGAAAGCAGGATTTCTACCTCGGCGCCAAGCCCGACACCCTCGAAGCCCTGCTGGAGATCGCCAAGATCCAGAGCACCGACGCCTCGAACCGCATCGAAGGCATCTACACCTCCGATGCCCGCCTCCGGGAACTCGTCGCGCAAAAGACCGCGCCGCGCAACCGCAACGAGCGCGAAATCCTCGGCTACCGCGACGTGCTGGCGCTGATCCACGAATCGCACGACGCCATTCCCCTCACCCCTCCGGTCATCCTCCAGCTCCACCGGGACCTCTACCGCCACCTGCCGCCCGGCACGGGAGGCGTCTGGAAATCGACCGACAACGTAATTGCCCAGACCGATGCCGACGGCGTCCGCAGCGTCCGGTTCTCGCCGATTCCGGCCGTCACGACCCCGCTGGCGATGGAGGCGCTGTGCGCGGCCCGGCGCCGGACGGAGGACGAACGGCGCTTCGACCCGCTGCTTGTTTCCGCGCTGTTCGTGCTGGACTTCCTGTGCATCCACCCGTTTTCCGACGGGAACGGCCGCATGAGCCGCCTGCTGACGCTCCTGCTGCTCTACCAGGCCGGATACGTCGTCGGCAAATACATCAGCCTCGAAGCCCTGGTCGAGCGCTCGAAGGAGACGTACTACGAAACCCTCCAGGCCTCCTCCGCGCACTGGCACGAAGGCCGGAACGACCCGATGCCGTTCCTCGACTTCTTCCTCCAGATCGTCCTCGGCGGCTACCGCGAATTCGAATCCCGCATCGAAAAAGTCCTGGCGAATCCGGCCACGAAGGCCACCCGCATCCGCGCCCTGTTCGACGAACACCTCGGCCGCATCCGCAAAAAGGACATCCTCCGTCTCTGCCCCGACATCAGCGAGGCGATGGTCGAAAAAACCCTCAAAACCCTCCTCGATTCCGGCGCCATCCGCAAGCTCGGCGCCGGTCCCGCAACCGCCTACGCAAAGAACTGAAAGGGAAACCCCATGAACCAACGCCCCTCGCCCCCGCAGCTCTCCCGGCCACCGCATCTTTTCTCTTTTCTCTTTTCCCTTTTCACTGCGCTGGCGCTCTGCGCCAGCGCCCCCGCCGAGACGGTGACCATCTCCACCGCCGCCGACTGGGCCACCTTCGCGGGGCGCGTCAACGCGGGCGAAGCCACCCTCGGGGCCAGGATGGCCGCCAACGTCACGCTCGTGCAGTCTTCGCCCTTCGTCGGCACCGACCAAGCCCACGCCTACGCCGGCACCTTCGACGGCGACGGCCACACCCTCGCGGTCAACTGGCGCTTCACCGACGGCACGGCATACGTGGCCCCCTTCCGGTTCGCCGATGCCTGCACCATCAAAAACCTCCATGTCGCCGGCTCCCTCGAATCCAACGGCAAATACGTCGCCGGGTTCATCGGGGAGTGCATCCGGAATGTGGGTTCCTGCTACAATTACATCACCAACTGCCGCTCTTCCGTCGCCATCGCCTGCACCATCTCGGGCGATGCCACGAGCGGCGGCTTCGTCGGCCTCCTGGAAAACAGCGGCGCCAGCAGGCTCCAATTCAACGATTGCCTCTTCGACGGCTCGCTGCTGGGCCCCTCCGCCAACAGCTGCGGCGGGTTCACCGGCTACCGGCCGGCCTCCGCCTACGCCAAATACCACAACTGCCTCTTCGCCCCGGCGGAAGTCACGGTTTTCCCCGACGCCTCCTACACCTTCTCCCGCCCCGGCTACGACACGGTAAACAACTGCTACCGCATGCAGGCCTTCGGCGCGCCCCAGGGCGCCGACGCCTCCGGGCTCTCCGCCGAAGACATCGCGGCCAAGCTCGGCAACGCCTGGACCGTCGTGAACGGCCAAGTCGCGCTCGTCCTCTTCCCTCCCGACCCGCCCGCGCCCGCCGCCAACCGCTTCGCCTACCAGGGCACCCTCAAGGACATCGCCGGCGCCCCGCTGACCGGCGAAAAGACCGTCGAATTCCGCATCTACGACACCGCCACCGGCGGCACCCCCCTCTGGGCGCGCCGGCTCGCGGTCCTGTTGAACGAAAAGGGCCTCTTCAACGTCGGACTCTCCGACGACGCCGGCGAGCCGATCGAAGGCACCTCGACGAGCGATTCCCTGGCCGCCGTCGTGGCCCGCTCCTCCTCCACCACCCTCTACGTGGGCCTCACCGTATCCGGCTCCGACGGCGAAACCGTCCCGCGCCAGCGCCTTCTCTCCGTCCCCTACGCCACCTTCGCCGGGGATGCCGCCAACGCCTCCGGCGACTTCGCCGTCGCCGGTCTCCTCTCCGCCAGCGGACTGGACGTCCCCGGCGCCACCACGATCGCCGGCAACGCCAGCGTCAGGAACGACGCCTCCGTCAAGCGCGACCTGCGCGTCTCTGGCGCGATTTCCGCCCTCGGGACCGCCCCGCTCGGCGCCATCGTCCTCTGGAGCGGCAACTCCGGACAGATCCCCGACGGATGGGCCCTCTGCGACGGCCAGACCTCCCACGGCCGCAAGACCCCCGACCTCCGCGGACGCTTCGTCGTCGGCGCCGGCGCCACTTACGCCGTCGGCGCCACCGGCGGCCGCGCCAGCTACACGCTTGCCGCCAGCCAACTCCCCGCCCACTCCCACCTGTATGCCGGCGACGACCACCTCGACCAGGTCAAGCCGGGCTCCACCGGCTACAGCGCCGCCGACAACATCCAGCAAAGCACCGGCGGCTACGACGCCGTCTCCGACAACTCCGGCAACGCCGCCATCTACCGCACCTCCTCCGTCGGCTCCGGCGCCTCCATCGAAAACCGCCCCCCCTACTACGCGCTCTGCTACATCATGCGCGTCAAATGACCCCTTTCGAAAGCCCCCCAACCCAAGGAACGACCATGAAACGACACCTCGCCACGCTCGCCGCCGCCCTCGCCCTCGCCCTTACCCTCGGTTGCGCCGCCGCCGCCCGCGCCTTCTCCTACCAGGGCGCGCTCGCGGACCTCGACGGCAAGCCCCTGACCGGCAACCGGACCGTCGAATTCCGCCTCTACACCGCCGCGACCGGCGGCACCGCCCTCTGGGGATGCCAGCGAAACGTCCTGCTGGACGACAACGGCGTGTTCAACACCGAAATCGCCGACGGCTCCGCCACCGTCCCCTCCGGCGTCCCCGCGGACGCGGTGCTGGACGACGTCCTGACCGCGAACGCCCGCAACGTCCTCTACATGGGCATCACCGTCGGCGGTTCCGCCGGCGAAATCGCCCCCCGCCTGACCCTCCTGCCCGTCCCCTACGCGGTCTTCGCCCACAACGTCACCCAGGCCTCCGGCGACTTCGCCGCCGCCGGCAAGGTCACCTCCACGCAGCTGGCCGTCTCCGGCGACGCCCTGTTCTCCGCGGACGCGACCATCTCGGGCAACGCCACCGTCGAAGGCGACCTGGCGGTATCCGGCACCGTCAGCGGCTACGGCATCGTCCCCGTCGGCACCATCCTCCTCTGGGGCGGCTCCGCCTCCGACATCCCCGAAGGCTGGCACCTCTGCGACGGCCAGACCGTGAACGGCCGCGCCATTCCCGACCTCCGCGACCGCTTCGTCGTGGGCGCCGGCGGCAACGGCTACGACTCCGGCGACAAGGGCGGGAAGGCCACCTTCACCCTCAGCACCTCGCAGCTCCCGGCCCACTCCCACCTGTACGCGGGCGACGACCAGCTCACCGACTGCAAGCCCGGCAACACCGGCTACAGCGCCACCGGCGACAACGTCGTGGAAGTCACCGGCGGCTACGACGCCAAGTCCTCCGGCTCAGGCAACGGCACCATCTACCGCACCTCCTCCGTCGGCTCCGGCGCCTCCATCGACAACCTCCCCCCCTACTACGCCCTCTGCTACATCATCCGCGTCAAGTGACCCAACGCCCCGCCAGCTTGGCTTTTGGAAATGCCCCTCTGGGGAATGCACCCCTGGGGAATGCACCCCTGGGGGATGCGCACCTGGGGGATGCGCCCCTGGGGGATGCGGCTTCCAGCCGCGTTGTCCCCTCCTCCCAGCCCTCCACGCGCCTTTCGGGGATGCGGCTTCCAGCCGCGTCTCCCACTCCCCCCTCCACGCGGCAAGATGCCGCATCCCCCAACTGCGTGCCCACAGCCACGTCCCCCTCCCCCTCGCTGGGGGATGCGGCTTCCAGCCGCGTTCCTCCCTCCTCCCGGCCCTCCACGCGGCAAGATGCCGCATCCCCCAGCTCTGCATCCCCCAATCCGCCCTCCACCCGCTTCTTCTCCCGCACCACTCCCGTGGACCGCATGCGCCACAATCTCCCCCACTGGGAGCAATCCGGCACCACCTGCTTCGCGACCTTCCGCCTTGCCGACTCCCTGCCCGCCGGCAAACTCGAAGAACTCCGCGACGCCCGTGCCCGCTGGCTCGCCGTCCACCCCACGCCCCTCTCTCCCGACGACGCGGCCGAATACCACGCCCGCTTCGAAGAAACCGCCGAACGCTGGCTCGACGCGGGCCACGGCGAATGCCTCCTCCGCGCCTCCGGAGCGCGCCGCGCCGTGGAGGACGCCATCCGCCACTTCGACGGCGACCGCTACATCCTCCACGCCTTCGTCGTGATGCCCAACCACGTCCACGTCCTCTTCACCCCCGCCGAGGGCGTCGCCATCGGCAAACTCCTGCATTCGTGGAAAAGTTTCTCCGCCAAAACCGTAAACGCCGCCCTCCACCGCACCGGCACGGTTTGGGAGAAAGAATCCTGGGACCGCTTCATCCGCAACCGCCGCCACTTCGACCGCACATTGGCCTACATCCGTTCCAACCCCGGCAAGATGGACATCCCCGTCCATGTCGCCCCGGCCATCCTTGAGTGGCTCGGAGATGTCCCTCTGGGGGATGTCCCCCTGGGGGATGCGGCTTCCAGCCGCGTTGTCCCCATGTCCCCCTCCACGTCCCTGGGGGATGCGGCTTCCAGCCGCGTTGTCCCCATGTCCCTCTCCACGCCCCTAGTGAATGCGGCTTCCAGCCGCGTTCCTCCCACATCCCAATCCCCCACGCGGCAAGATGCCGCATCTCCCAGTACGCGGCAAGATGCCGCATCTCCCAACCTTGCATCCCCCAACGCCACCCCCAAGAGAAAGAGCCTGCCATGAAACGCAACTCCCTCGCCCACTCTTGTACCGCCGCCGCGTCCCTCGCCGCGTGCCTCCTCCTTGCCGCCGCCCCCGCCGCGCGCGCCTCGGAGAGCACCGTCATCCTGGGCACGCCGGCCCCCGCGACGCTGCGCGACACCGCCGACGCCTCGCGGAACGAGTGGCTCGCCGCGAACAGCGCGTTCATCGCGGAAGCGTTCTTCACGGCCACCGCCGCCACCTCGCAGCTGGCCACGGCCAACCGCCCGCAGTACGTGCTCGCCTCCTCCGAGACCGGCTTCCCGCTCGAGCGCACCATCCCCGCGTACTATCTCGGCGACCAGCTCGCCCCCCCCGACGGCGTCGACTGGCCCGCCACCTACGCCGCGTACACGAACTCCCCCGACGCCCCCTGCTTCATCTTCGACACCGCCGACAGCCGCGTCTTCGTGGCCGAGGGCGGCACCCATTCCTTCACGTGGGTCCGCGCCGACGGCGAGCCCCTCGCCATGAACTACGTCGTCTCCCCGGCCTGCTCCGGCCGCCCCCGCCGCATCTACTGGACCGACGATCCCTGGAACGCCCCCGCCATCGACCTCACCGGCAAGTTCGTCAAATTCTTCGGCGACCCCGAAATCCTGACCCCGGTCTTCGGCACCGTCACCAACTACGCCGGCGGCATGCCGCAGGTCATTACCAACCAGATCGTCAGCGGCCTGCACCTCGACACCTCCACCCACTTCCTCAACGCCCACGGCCAGCTGCAGGGGCAGGTCGTGATGGTCTACTACGACACCGGCAACTTCGAGCGCATCCTCCACGTGCAGGTCGTCGAAGTCTGCCGCCCCGTCGTCAACCGCATGGCGGGCGAGATCGGCCGCGCCCTCCGTCCCGACGGCCGCGGCTACGACGTCTCCGGCCTCCGCGCCCGCCCCACCGTCGTCTCCCCGACCGACGGCCGCGGCGAATACCTCTACCAGCACAAGGGCCGGCACTCCTACTCCCCCAAGAACGGCAACGTCTATCCCCTCCGCCCCACGGCCGACTGCCCCTGGAACGCCGAAATCTACTGGATGGAGACCGACGAAATGGAAGTCCAGTGGCCCTTCGAGGTCGACCAGTACGCCTGCGACTGGCCGGCCGACGCCACCGTCTTCGTACGCGGCGACGCGGAGGGCGACGGCGGCCGCCCCGTCTACATCCCCTTCGGCCTCGAAGGCACCGTCATGGACTACCAGGAGCCCGACGGCCACGCCCTCGCCGTCGCCCCCGACGGCACTTTCGACGCCGTCGGCGAGGGCTACTCCCTCCTCCGCCTGACCGCCGACGACGACATCTGGTTCTTCCCCATCCACTCCCTCTTCCGCTCCAACACCGACTACTTCACCCTCGAACCCGGCGAAGCCCACGTCGGTTCCGAACTCCACCTCCGCGGCGGCTCCGCGGCGGGCCTCGCCGACGGCTTCGACCCCGACCTCGACCCCACCTCCCCCGGCTACATC
>CACXEY010000048.1 GCA_902766695.1 uncultured bacterium | reverse complement strand
CCTGTTCAAGACGTTCACCCTCACGCGCGCCATCATCAACGTCCCGAGCGTGAAGGACACGCGCGTCCTCGACGGCGGCATCGGCTACGTGCGGATGCTCCAGTTCGGCGAGGACACGGCGGACGACCTGCAGGCGGCGCTCGACGAGCTGGAGTCGCAGGGCGTCAAGGCGCTGGTGCTGGACCTGCGGAGCAATCCGGGCGGGCTGCTGGCGTCGGCGGTGGAGGTGGCGCAGAAGTTCCTGCGGAAGGGCGACCTGATCGTGTTCACCCGCACGCGCGACGGACGGATCGACCGCTCGTACTCGGCGCGCCCGCGGAAAGCCTTCCCGAAAGTCCCCATGGCCATCCTCATCAACGGCTACAGCGCCAGCGCCTCGGAAATCGTCGCCGGCGCCCTCCAGGACCACCACCGCGCGGTGCTGGTCGGCGAGAAGAGCTTCGGCAAGGGTTCGGTGCAGAGCATCCTGCCGCTGGACGACGGCAAGGTCGCGATCCGCCTGACGACCGCCAAGTACTACACGCCCAGCGAACGCGTCATCCACGAGAACGGCATCGAGCCGGACATCGTGGTCCCCATGACCGCCGAGAACTGGCGCAACGTCGTCATCGCCCGCAACAAGGCCGAGCAGCTGACCGGCGACGAAGAACTCGCCGCGACCGACGAAGGCTGGGAGAGCGGGGACGGCGAGGTCGTCGAGGACGGTGTGGAGCTGCTCCTGGACGGGGAAGAGGCGTCCGCCGGCACGGACTCCGGCGACGACACCGACCCGCAGCTCGACCGCGCCTGCGACGTCCTGCGCGGGATGCTCGCGTTGCAGGGGCGCTGATCGTGCAAGACCTGCTCATCCTCGGCATCGAATCCTCGTGCGACGAGACGGCGGCGGCCGTCGTGCGCGGCGGCCGCGAGGTGCTCTCCTCGGCGGTCATCAGCCAGATCGCCCAGCATCGGCCCTACGGCGGCGTCGTGCCGGAAATCGCCTCGCGCGGCCACGTGGAAGCGTTTCCGGCGGTCGTGTCGGAAGCGATGGCGAACGCCGGGGCGGGGTGGGGGGACCTCGACGCCATCGCGGTGACGTACGGCCCCGGACTGGTCAGTTCGCTCCTCGTGGGCCTCTCCGGCGCGCGCGCGCTGGGTCAGGCCGTCGGCAAGCCGGTATGGGGCGTCAACCACATGGAAGGCCACCTGGCGGGCATGTTCCTCGACCCCGCCACGCCGCCGCCGGAAGAGCTGTGCCCCGCGGTGGTCCTGCTGGTGTCGGGCGGCCACTCCTACGTCGTGGAGATGCGCGCCGCCGGCGACTACCGCCTGCTCGGCCAGACCATCGACGACGCGGCCGGCGAATGCCTCGACAAGGGCGCCAACCTGCTCGGCCTCGGCTATCCCGGCGGGCCCGCCATCGAGCGCGCCGCCGCGGGCGGCGACCCGGCCTACGTCCGCTTCCCGCGCGGCATGGAGCACTCCAAGGCGCGCACCACCGAAGACGGACTCGACCTCGCCTACTGCTTCAGTTTCAGCGGCCTCAAGACCTCCCTCCTCCAGCGCCTCCGCACCCATCCCGACGACCTGCCCGCGCACCTCGCCGACCTCGCCGCGTCCTACCAGGAAGCCGTCATGGAATCGCTCGCCAAGCGTGCCGACCGGGCCCTCAAGGCGACCGGCGCGCGCACGCTCGCCTGCGTTGGGGGGGTCGCCAAGAACCACGTCCTCCGCGCCAAGCTCGAAGCCATCGCGCGCCGCCGCCGCGCCGTCCTGCGCCTCGCCCCGCTCGCCTACTGCACCGACAACGCCGCCATGATCGCCGCCGCCGCCGGACTCCGCGCCCGCGCCGGCCTCCCGAATCCGCCGGCCCTCGAAGCCGACCCCAGCCTCCCGCTGGTCGAAGAGCCCGTCCAGTGAAGATGCTCACGCAGAGGCGCAGAGAAGCAGAGGCGCAGAGGGCTTGGAGGAGAAAAAATTCCACGCGGAGGCGCGGAGCCGCGGAGAGAAAACCTCTTGTCCCAGTTGACCTTTTCTCTTTTTTCCCCTCCCAAGCCCTCCGCGCCTCCGCGGCTCCGCGCGAGAAAAAAGGGTGCCTGTGAAACCCGCCCTCCAAGGCCTCTTTCCCGACGAACTGCGGGACGTCTGCACCGGCGCGGGATTCCCCGCGTTCCGGGCCAAGCAGCTCTGGCAGTGGTTGCAGGGCCGCCATGCGCTCTCCTGGGACGCAATGGCCAACCTCCCGCGCGCCTTCCGCGACGCGCTGGACGCCGGCTGGACGCCGGCCCCCCTCCGTCCCCTCCGCGAAGCGGGCGACCCCGGTGGCACCCGCAAGTGGCTGCTGGGACTCGACGACGGCGAATCCATCGAAACCGTTCTCATTCCCGCGCGCGACCGCAAGACCGTGTGCGTCTCCACCCAGGTCGGCTGCAAGATGGCATGCGCCTTCTGCGCCAGCGGAAAGGGAGGCTGGGTCCGCAACCTCGGCGCCGGCGAAATCGTCGCGCAGGTCCACCACGTCGCCGCGCTGTCGGGCGGCCGCCCCAACAACGTCGTGTTCATGGGCATGGGCGAACCCTTCGACAACTACGACGCCGTCCTGCGCGCCGTCCGCCTCCTGAACCATCCCGGCGGACTGGCCATCGGCGCCCGCAAGATCACCCTGAGCACCAGCGGACTCGTGCCCGGCATCCGGCGTCTGGCGACCGAAGGCCTGCAGGTCGAACTCTCCGTATCCCTCCACGCCCCCGACCCGGAGCGCCGCCGCCGCCTGATGCCCGTCGAAGGCCGCTGGCCGATGGACGAGCTCCTCGCCGCCTGCCGCGAGTACACGGCGGTGACCAAGCGCATCGTGACCTTCGAGTACACCCTCGTCCGCGGCTTCAACGATTCCGCCGACGACGCCGCGCAGCTGGCGGCCCGCCTGCGCGGCTTCCCGTGCCGCGTCAACGCGATCCCGCTGAGCCCCGTCGCCGAATTCGACGGCGAGGCGCCTTCCCGCGAGACCTGCCACGCCTTCCTCGACGCCCTCCTCCGCCACGGCATCGAAGGCACCCTCCGCGAATCCAAGGGCAAGGGCGTGTCCGCCGCCTGCGGCCAGCTCCGCCGCGGCAGCATGCGGGAAAATCCCCCATCGACAATCATGCCCTCCAGCGGTGCGTGACGTTGTTTCCCGGGGGTTACCAGGCGGATAGATGGGGGGTGAGGGCCTGGCTGTCGGCCGGGAGGTCGGCGAGGAGGTCGCGGACGGTGCGGTCGTGGCCGGGGAGGATGAGCCCGGGGCGGAGGTCGCAGAGGGGCTGCAACACGAAGCGGCGCTTGCTCCAACGCGGGTGCGGGACGACCAGGCCGCCGGAGCGGACGATCTGGCTGCCGTAGTAGACGAGGTCGATGTCGATGGTCCGCGGGGAGTTGCGGATGGCGCTGCGCTTGCGGCCGAGGTCGGTCTCGATCTGCTGGAGGCGCGCGAACAGGCGGTGGATGTCGAGGGAGGTGCCGACGAGCAGGACGGTGTTGAGGAACCGGATGTTCTGGTACTCCTCGGGGACGCCGACGGGCTCGGTCTCGTAGATGGGCGCGGAGGCGAGAAGGGTCACTTCGGGGAGGGCCGCGATGGCCGCGCGCGCGTCGATGAGGTGCCGCAGGCGGTCCTTGAGGTTGGACCCGAGGCTCAGGCCGGCTTCGATGCCGTTCATCGGGAGGTCTCCAGTCCGAGGACGTCGGCCATGCCGTAGAGGCCGGGGGCTCGTCCGGCGGCCAGCCACGCGGCGGCGCGGATGGCGCCGAGGGCCAGGGTGTCGCGGGAGGTGGCGCGGTGGGTCAGTTCGAGGCATTCGCCGTCGGCCGCGAAGAGGACGGTGTGGTCGCCGACGAAATCGCCGCCGCGGACGGCGTGGAACCCGATTTGTTCGGCGGGGCGCTCGCCGACGAGGCCGGAGCGGCCGTCGGTCGCGACGTCGGGGAGGGACCAGCCGTAGGATTCGGCGGCGGCCTTGCCGAGGAAGAGGGCGGTGCCGGAGGGGGCGTCCTTCTTGTGGCGGTGGTGGCGCTCGATGATTTCGCAGTCGTAGCCGCGTCCGCGGAGGGCCAGCGCGGCCTGCCGGACGAGGGCTTCGAGGAGGTTGATGCCGACGGACATGTTGGCGGCCTGCACGACGGGGATTTTCTGGGCGGCGTCGCGGACGGCGGCCTGCTCTTCGGGGGCGAGGCCGGTGGTGCCGACGACCCACGGGATGCCGGCGGCGGCGATGCGCGGGGCGAGGGCGGCGCTGGCGGCGTGGAAGGAGAAGTCGACGGCAACCGCGGGGGCGGCGTCGCGGACGGCGGCGTCGAAGTCGGCGGCGAGGGGGATGCCGGCGGGGGGCGTACCGGCGAGGGCGCCCATGTCGGCGCCGAGGTCGGGGCAATCGGGGCGGTCGAGGGCCGCCGCGAGGCGAAGGGAGGGTTCGGCGCCTTCGGCAAGAAGGCGGGCGATGGCGCGGCCCATGCGGCCGGCGGCGCCGACGACCATCACGTTGGCGGGGGCGCTCACGGCAGCAGCCCGACTTTCCGGAGGGTGGCGCGGAGCTGCTCGCGGGGGGCGGGCGACATTTCGCATAGGGGCAGGCGGTAGACGGCGGGGCCCATGCCGAGCATTTCCATCGCGGCCTTGACGGGCACGGGGTTGGTTTCGAGGAAGAGGTCGGTGAAGAGGGAATAGAGTTTGTAGTGGAGCGCACGGGCTTCGTCCCAGCGGCCTTCGCGGGCGGCGCGGACCATCTCGACGACGGGGCGCGGGGCGACGTTGGTCGCGACGGAGATGACGCCGACGGCGCCGAGGGACATCATGGGGAGCGTCAGCGAGTCGTCGCCGGAGAGGACGTCGATGTCGCAGACGGACTTGATGCGCGAGACGCGGTCCACCTTGCCGGCGGCTTCCTTGATGCAGACGATGTTCGGGTGCTTGGCGAGTTCGGCGACGGTCGGGATGGCGATTTCGGCGCCGCTGCGGCCGGGGACGTTGTAGAGGATGACCGGGAGGCCGAGGTCGGCGACGGCCGTGAAGTGGCGGAGGAGGCCGGTCTGGGTGGGCTTGTTGTAGTAGGGGGTGACCTGGAGGGTGCCGTCGACGCCCTGGTCGAGGACTTCGCGCGTCAGCTCGATGGCTTCGTGCGTGGAGTTGGCGCCGGTGCCCGCGATGACCTTGAGGCGTCCGGCCGCGTAGCGCACGGCGGCGCGGATGACTTCGATGTGCTCCGGCGGGGTCAGGGTCGGGCTCTCGCCGGTGGTGCCGACCGGGATGATGCCGTCGACGCCGGCCTCCGCCTGCGCCTCGATGAGCGCGGCGAAACGGTCGTAGTCCACGGCCCCGTCCGGGCGGAAGGGGGTGACAAGCGCGGTGATGGTTCCTTGGAACATATTGGGCCTCTTGCGGGTTTGAAAACGAAACGCGCGCATTGTGCGCAAACGGAGGGAAATGGCCAGCACAAAATGACGCGCCGGCGCTCAGGGGATGCGGAAGGCGTGGATTCGGGCGGCCATGCGGCGGGTGGCGCCGGCCTGGCGGTCGACGAGGGCGGCGGCGGCCGCGCCCAGACGCGAGCATTCGGCGGGGTCGGAGAGGAGGCGGGAGAAGACGGTCTCCAATTCCTTCGAATCCTTCACCTGGATCCAGGCACCGGCGCGGGCGAAGTCGTCGGAGACGGAGGGGAAGTTCTCCATGTGGGGGCCGACGACGACGGGGCGGCCGTCGCGCGCGGGCTCGATGGGATTCTGTCCGCCGTCCTGCGTGAGGCTCTTGCCGACGAAGACGACGTCGGCGACGGCATAGAAGCCGCGGAGTTCGCCGGTGGTGTCGACGAGGAGGACGTCGGGGACCGCGCCGGGCGCGGGGGCGCCGTCGGGGAAGAGGCTGCGCTGGAGGACGGTGAGTTTGCGCGTGGCGATGGCTTCGAGCACGGCGGCTCGGCGCTCGGCGTGGCGCGGAACGAGGACGAGGAACCAATCGGGATGCGCGGCGCGGTAGTGCGCGTAAAAGTCGAGGAGGGCGGCTTCTTCGCCGTCCCACGTGGAGCCGCCGACGAGGATGCGGCGGTCGGGGCCGATGCCGGCGCGGTCGAGGACGGCGCGCGCGCGGTCGCGGGCTTCGGGCGGGGTGGGGGAGATGTCGTACTTGGCGGAGCCGGTGATTTCCATGCGGTCGGCGGGCGCGCCGAGGTCGAGCAAGCGGTCGCGGTCGCCTTCGGTCTGCATGCAGAACCAGCGGATGCGCGGAAGCAGGTCGCGCGTGAAGGGGCGGAGCTTGCGGTAGCCCTTGTGGGAGTGGGCGGAGATGCGGCCGTTGACCATGACGGCCGGGATGCCGCGCTTTCCGGCGAGGCGGATCCAGTTGGGCCAGATTTCGTTTTCGACGAGCACGATGGCGGAAGGCCGGATGCGGTCGAGCGCGCGCGCCATGACGCCGGGGACGTCCATGGGGAAGTAGAGCGTGACGTCGGGCGGGGCGAGCCGCTTGAGGGCGAGGGCGTGTCCGGTGGAGGTGTTGCAGGTGAGGACGAAGCGGACGGCGGGATCGAGGCGGCGGAGTTCGTCCATGAGGGAGAACGCGACGGCGAGTTCGCCGACGCTGACGGCCTGGATCCAGACGGGGCGGCCGGGGGCGTCGAGGAGGGGGGCGACGTCGCGGCCGTAGCGCGCGAAGCGCTGGAGGAAGCCGCGCCGGTAGCCGCCGCGCCGCATCATGCGAAGGAGGAAGTGCGGGAGGAGGCAGGCGTAGGCGACGGGAAAAACGAGATTGTAGAGCCACCAGATCATGGCCGGGGAGCGTAGCGCAGGCGGGAGGAAAAGGGAAACAAAAAGCCGCGGCTTTCGCCGCGGCCGGGTAGTCCGAACGGAATCGGGCTTACTTGGCGCCGAGGATGGCGTCCTTCGCGGCCTTGGCCACGCGGAACTTCACGACCTTCTTGGCCTTGATCTTGATCTGTTCGCCGGTGGCGGGATTGCGGCCCATGCGGGCTTTGCGCTGGACGAGCACGAGCTTGCCGATGCCGGGGACGGTGAAGCCGTCTTTGGCTTTCTTGTATGCCAGGTCCGCCAGCGACGCCAGGACGGCCGCCGCCTGCTTCTTGGTGATTTCCGAATCTTCGGCCAACTTCGTGATGATTTGGCTCTTGGTCATCGCTTTCGCTGCCATGTGGTTTTCTCCTTGGTTTCTTTGTTTTAGATGGGTGTTTCCGTTCGCTTGCCCAATCAAGTGACTGCCTTATCCTCCATTTCGCGGAAGATTGCAACCCCTATTTCTCTTTTTTTTCGCGTTTTCCGCGATTCCTCCGGGGGGCGTCCGGCGGCGGGCGGGGCGGCGGCGGGGCGGAGGGCGAATGATGCGATTTCCGGCTTGACGCGAAGGGGTGTTTGGGCCGATTCTGCCGCGCCCATCCCAAGAAAGGAGCTTCCCATGTGTGGCATCGTAGGTTTCATGTCCCGCAACACGCCGGCCGTCGGCCCGTTGGTCAGCGGCCTCCACCGCCTTGAATACCGGGGCTACGACTCCGCCGGCGTCGCCCTGATGGCGCCGGACGGGCTCCGCGTCTACAAGCAGATCGGCAAGGTCGCCGAGCTCGACGCCCTCCTCAAGCGCGAACTCCCCGAAGAGGACCGCCGCCGCTGCACCATCGGCATCGCCCACACCCGCTGGGCCACCCACGGCCTCCCCACCCGCGAGAACGCCCACCCGCACCTGGCGGACGGCGGGGCCCTGGCGCTCGTCCACAACGGCATCGTCGAAAACTACGCCTCCCTCCGCGCCGGCCTCGAAAAGCGCGGCGTGCAGTTCGCGTCGCAGACCGACACCGAAGTCCTGGCCCATCTCGTCGCGCACTACGACCAGGGCGACCTCCTCGCCGCCACCTGCAAGGCCCTCCGCCGCGTCGAAGGCACCTACGGCATCGCCGTCCTCTCCGCGAAGCACCCCGGCGAAATGATCGTCGCCCGCAAGGGTTCCCCCCTCGTCATCGGCGTCGGCGAGAGCGACATCGTGGTCGCCAGCGACGTCTCCGCGATCGTCGCCTTCACCCGCCAGGTCATCTACCTCAAGGACGGCGACGTCGCCCGCATCACGCCCGGCGGCGTGGACATCCACTCCCTCGACAACGCCCCCGTCTCGCGCGAAGTCCAGGAAGTCGACTGGGACATCGGCGCCATCGAGAAGGGCGGCTACGAACACTTCATGCTCAAGGAAATCTTCGAGCAGCCCGACGCCCTGCGCAACACCATCCGCGGCCGCCTCGACCCCACCGGCGGCACCGCCATCCTCTCCGGCCTGAACCTCTCCCCCCGCGAACTCGCGGCCATCCGGCGCATGGTCATCATCGGGTGCGGCACGTCGCTGCACGCGGGGATGGTCGGCAAGTACCTCTTCGAGGCGCTGGCCGACATCCCGGCCTCGCCCGAGCAGGCCGCCGAATTCCGCTACTGCAACCCCATCGTCGGCCCCGACGACTGGGTCATCGCCCTCTCCCAGTCCGGCGAAACCGCCGACACGCTGGCCGCCGTGCGCGAATCCATCCGCAAGGGCGCCCTCGTGTCGGGCCTCTGCAACGTCGTCGGCTCCACCATCGCGCGCGAAGCCGGGCGCGGCGTCTACCTGCACGCCGGTCCCGAAATCTCCGTCGCCTCGACGAAGGCCTTCACCGCGCAGGTGACGGCGCTGCTCATGACGGCCCTCAAGCTGGGCCGCACGCGCCGCCTCTCGCGCGAGGAAGGCATCCGGCTCGTCGGGGAAATCATGCGCGTGCCGGATCTGGTGTCCGGGGTTCTCGAGCGCAACGACGCCATCGCCCGCGCCGCCGAACGGCACGCGCGGGCGAACGACATGTTCTTCATCGGCCGCGGCATCCTGTATCCGACCGCGCTGGAAGGCGCGCTGAAGATCAAGGAAATCGCCTACGTCCACGCCGAAGGCTACCAGGCCGCCGAACTCAAGCACGGCCCCATCGCGCTGCTGTGCCCCCAGACGCCGGTGGTGGCGCTGCTGGCCGACATCCCCGGCAAGGAGAAGACGCTCGGCAACGTGCAGGAATGCCGCGCCCGCCAGGCGCCGGTCATCGGCATCGTCACCGAGGGCGACGCCGAGGCGGCGGCGGCGGTCGAGGACGCCATCGCGATTCCGCGGACCTCGCCCGAGCTGGCCCCCATCGTGACGGCGGTCGCCCTGCAACTGTTCGCCTACCACGTCGCGCGCCTCCGCGGCTGCGAAATCGACCAGCCCCGCAACCTCGCGAAGTCCGTCACCGTGGAGTGACGGAATCGGCGTCGGCGGGGAGGGGGGCGAGGCCGAAGGCTTCGCGGAGGCGGGGGGCGAGGGTGGTGTAGCGGTGGAGGGAGCCGGTGCTGCGGACCGCAAGGGCGAGGGCCTTCGGGGTGCCCACCAGGACGACCAGTTTCTTGGCGCGCGTGATCGCCGTGTAGAGGAGGTTCCGCTGCAGCATCACGTAGTGCTGGGTGTGCACGGGGACGATCACGCACGGGTATTCGCTGCCCTGGCTCTTGTGGACGGTGACGGCGTAGGCCGGCGTCAGTTCGTCCAGCTCCTGCAAATCGTAGACGACGCGGCGGTCGTCGAAGCGGACCGTCACTTCGCTCTCCTCCGCGTCCACCCGCTCGATGCGGCCGATGTCGCCGTTGAAGACGTCCTTGTCGTAGTCGTTCTCGGTCTGCATGACGCGGTCGCCCGTGCGGTAGCGCCAGCCGAACCGCTCGATGTCGGTGCCGCGCGGGTTCAGCGCGGTCTGCATGACGAGGTTG
>CACXEY010000047.1 GCA_902766695.1 uncultured bacterium | reverse complement strand
TTCATGTTTTTCAATGTTGATTCCAACCCCCTCCAAGCCATTCGAGTCCGCGAAGCGGCATTCGAGACATTCTTGTAGATTCCCTCCCCGCCCCCCAACCCTCTCCGGGGACGCGGACGGCCCGCCCGTGATCGGGGCCGTTGTCCCGTCCTTCCTCCCCCTCCGAAACTCCTTGCGCCTTGCCCCGCGCGGATCCTCACCCCTCCCCGTCCGGCTCGAACAGCACCGACAGCCCCGGGATCCCCCCGAAATGCCGGTCCGCCGTCACCAGTGTCGCCGAAAGCTCCCACGCCTGCGCCGCAATCCAGACGTCGTTCGACGGAATCCGCCTACCCGCCGCCGACAGCACCCGCCAAAGCCGCGCGTAACACTCCGCCGTCGCCGCGCCAATCGGCGCCTGCATCACGTTGGGGAGCGCGAGCACGGCGTCCAGTTTGGCGCGCCGTCTCGCATCCCGGCGGCTGTCGCCGAGTCCCGCGAGACATTCCCCCAGCACCACCGGCGAAACCACCAGGGCGTCGGCCCGCGCAAAGCGGACGGTTTCGTCGTAGACGCCGTTGATGAAGCGGATGATGACGTTCGAATCCGGGAGAAGCCGCGTCATTTCCACATGTCCTCGTCGATTTGTTCGAAAGGTTCCAGGGTTTTGAGCCACTCTTCCCCGTCCTCCTTTGGAATGGAACCGAAAAACCGCCCCCACGCCTCGATTCGCGCCTGTTCGTCCGCCGTCGGAATGCGGAAAAACCGCCGGAGAATGTCCTTGGCGGCGGCATTCAGGCTCGTCTTCCCGCGGTCGGCGTAATCGCGGAGCGCCTTCGCGACCTCGGGGTCGAGTCCGTGGATGGTGAAATTGACGGGCAGCGAGGCGGTACTCATGTCCATTCCTTTCGTGGTTCAACTCTCCTCCATCTTGAACCACCCGCTCCTCCCTGTCAATCCCCGATCCTCCCGCCCCCGCCCATCCCGCCTCCGTACGGGGACAAGCCCCGGGGCGCCCCCGGGTCTGGAGGATCAACCGCGGGCGCGGCGGAGGATTTCCCTGGCGGCAGCGGTATCGCCGCCGAGAGGGAGGCGGGAAGGCGGGGGCGGGGCGGAGGCGAGGGCGTCGAGGGAGGGGGCGAGGGTGCCGGCGTAGAGGTCGGCGGCGGGGATGTGGACGTGGCGGAAGTGGGATTTTATGGCGCGTTCGAGGACGGGGTATTCGGCGAAGTTTTCGCGGTCGGCGTAAATCAGGGGTTTGTCGTTGGCCGCGCAGTCGGCCAGGATGCCGAAGCCGGGCTTGCTCAGGACGGCGTCCACCGTCGCCACGATGTCGGAAAACGGAAATTCGCCGCGGTCCACGGCGTGGATGTTCGGGATGCCCTGCCACTCCAGCGGGCGGACGGTGAAGAACTCGGTGTCGGCAATGGCGGCGACGCGGGAGAGGGCCTCGGGCGTCCAGTCGAGGGTGGTGAAGGAGAGGAGGATCCAGCGTCGGGACGGGTCGGCACCGCTGCGGTCGGCGAGCTCGGCGCGGCGGGGGCGGCCCGGGCGTGCGGGCAGGGGGATATCGATGCGCCGCGGGAAGGTGGCCGACATGTCGGGGGAGAGGGGATACTGGAGGAGGATGTCAGCGGAGGCGTAGTCGGCGCGGAAGGCGTCGACGGCGGCTTGCCAGCGCGGGTCGGTTTCGGTGTAGGGCTCGTAGATCCAGTCCCAGGAGAAGTTGCCGATGGCGATGCGCGGCAACCCGGCGCGCACGGCGGCAACCAGCGGAATCGCCGGGATGTCGGCGACGACGGCGGAAGGGGCGGATGCGCGGAGCCAGGCGGTTTCTTCGTCCACCAAGGTGGGACGGCGGGCGAGGAGGGCTTCCACTTTTTCGAGTGTGGCGGGGATGTCTGCTCGCACGGAGTCGAGCTGGACGAGGCCGACGTCGAAGGCGGCCCGCCGAAAGGAGAGCTCTCCGTCGGGGAAGCCGCGCAGGCGGTCGCGCAGGAAATCCTCGGGCAACGCGGAGACGACGGTGAGCCGCACGCCGGGGCATTCGCGCCGTAACGCCTGCATGACGGCGGTGGAGCGAACCCCGTGGCCGTAGCCGTGGGCGGTGAGGTACCAGACGATGCAGGGGGCGGTGGACATGGTTTTCGGGGAGGAAGGTCCTAGAAACCTAGATATCTAGAAACCTAGGTTCCTAGAGCGCTTGGAGCCGCCTCCTCACGACCAATACTGCCGGTCGAGCGACCGGTACTGGATGGCTTCGGCGACGTGCTCCTCGGCGATGTCGGCCCGGCCCTCCAGGTCGGCGATGGTGCGGGCGACCTTGAGGATGCGGTCGTAGGCGCGGGCGCTGAGGTGGAGGTCGTCCATCGCGTTCTTGAGGAGGAGGTTCGCACTCTCGCCGAGGCGGCAGTGGCGCGGGACGTCGCGGGCGCGCATCGCGGCGTTGCAGGTGGGGGCGGCGGGGTCGGAGCCGCCGCCGAAGCGCTCGCGCTGGCGTTCGCGGGAGGCGACGACGCGCGCGCGGATGGCGGCGGACGGCTCGCCCTTCTCCAACGATGCGAGCTGGCGGTACTCCATGGCCGGGACTTCGACGTGCAGGTCGATGCGGTCGAGGAGCGGGCCGGAAATCTTGTTGCGGTAGCGCTGCATCTGGAGGGGCGTGCAACGGCAGGCCTTCTGCGGGTCGCCGTAATGGCCGCACGGGCACGGGTTCATCGCCGCGACGAGCATGAACCGGCACGGGAACGTCACGGTCGCCGCCGCGCGCGAGACGGTCACCTTGCCGTCCTCCAGCGGCTGGCGCATGACTTCGAGGACGTTGCGGTGGAACTCGGGCAGCTCGTCGAGAAAGAGCACGCCGTTGTGCGCGAGGCTGACTTCGCCCGGCACGGGATGCGCCCCGCCGCCGAGGAGCCCGGCGTCGGAAATCGTGTGGTGCGGCGCGCGGAAGGGGCGGCCCGAGACCAGCGCGCGGTGGGCGGGCAGGACGCCGGCGATACTGTGGATTTTCGTGGTTTCGAGCGCCTCTTCGAGGGTGAGCGGCGGCAGGATGGTCGGGACCCGCTTGGCGAGCATCGACTTGCCGGTGCCCGGCGGTCCGACGAGCAGGATGTTGTGCCCGCCCGCGACGGCCACCTCGATGGCGCGGCGCGCGGTCTCCTGGCCCTTGACGTCGGCGTAGTCGTCGTCGTAGCGGGTGCCGCCGCCGAAGGCTTCCGCCATGTCCACGCGGAACGCGCCGATCTGCCGCTTCCCCTCCAGGAACTCGGCCGCCTCGCGCAGCGTGCGCACGGGGATCGCCGCGAGTCCCGACACCACGGCCGCCTCTTCGACGTTCTCGGGCGGGACCAGGATGCCTTTCCTCCCCTCCGCGCGCGCCCGGAGCGCCATCGGCAGGACGCCGCGCACGCGCCGGACCTCGCCGGAGAGCGCGAGTTCGCCCGTCACGCACCAATCGGCCAGCCCCTGGGCCACCATCTGGTCCGACGAAGCGAGCATGCCGAGCGCGATGGGAAGGTCGAAGCTGGGCCCTTCCTTCTTGATGTCGGCCGGCGCGAGGTTGACGGTGGTGCGGGCCATCGGGGGGCGGAAGCCGGAGTTGACGAGCGCGGTCCACACCCGTTCCGAGCTCTCCTTGACCGCCGCGTCGGGGAGCCCCACGACGACCACCTTGGGCTCGCCGTGCCCCGAATCGACCTCGATTTCGACCTCGTAGGCGTCCACCCCGAAGACCGCCCCCGAGTACACCTTCGAGAGCATCGCGTCAGCCTTGGTACACGGGCAGGTTGGCTTCCGGGACGTCGGCCAGGGCGGGTGCGGCGAGATCCTTGGGGGAAGTCAGCGCCGCGGCGGCTTCTTCCGCCGACCAGCGCCAGTCGATGCCGAGGGCGGGGTCGTTCCACCGGATGCCGTACTCGTCGCCGGGCGTGTAGAAATTGTCGCATTTGTAGAAGAAGTCGGCGGTCTCCGACAGCACGCGGAAGCCGTGGGCAAACCCTCGCGGGATGAAGAACTGCCGCCGGTTCTCCTCCGACAGCTCCACCGCGACGTGCTTGCCGAACCACGGCGACCCGCGGCGGATGTCCACCGCCACGTCCAGCACCCGCCCGCGCAGGACGCTCACGAGCTTCGCCTGCGGATTGGCCAGCTGGTAGTGGAGCCCGCGAACCGTCCCCGCGCACGACCGCGACATGTTGTCCTGCACGAACGCCGCGTCCAGCCCCGCCGCCGCGTACTCGCGCGTCTGGAAGGTCTGCATGAAGAACCCGCGTTCATCGCCGAACACCGCCGGCATGAACAGCCGTACACCCGGAATCGCCATCTCTTCGCATTTCAAGTTCATGCGTTCTGTTTACCACACTCCCCCACCCCACCGCAAGCCTTGGGCGTCCGGCGGGTGCGCGGAGGACATGGAGGGCCGTGTTTTTTCATGGCGGGGAGCATGGGGGAAAATCGTTGAAAAACATAAGGATTTTCCTGTTTCCAAAATTGGGGGCGTCCATGCGTCCCGGTGGCGAACGATCACAAGGCGGTACACCCATGGAGCCGCTTTTGTTCCGCCTTATTTTTCGATGGGGACGACGATGCCGCGGAGGAGGACGCGCTGGCAGGCGAGGAAAACCAGGAGGGTCGGGAGGGCGGCGAGGATGAGGGACGCCTGCACGACGCCGGGGCCGGTGCGCTGCTGGAGCTGGTAGAGCCAGACCATCAGGGTCCACATCTTCGGGGATTGGCAGATCAGCAGGGCGTACATGAAGTTGGCGTAGGCCAGGGTGAAGGCCTGCAGGGCGATGACGGAGAGGATCGGCGTCGATAGGCGCATCGTGATGTGCCAGAAGAGGGTCCATTCGCCGGCGCCGTCGAGCTGCGCGGATTCGTAGAGGTCGCGGGGGAGGGAGTCGAAGAAGCCTTTCAGGAGGAAGATGGAATAGCCGCTCGCGGCGCCGGGGAGGATCAGCGCGGCGAAGGTATTCAGGAGGCCGAATTCGCGGAGGAGGAGGAAGACCGGGATCTGGGTGACCATGTGGGGGAAGGCCATGGTCAGCATCAGGAAGAAGAGGATCTGGGTGGAGTGCCGGAGGTTGCCGCGGGAGAGGGCGTAGGCGGCGAGGGGGTTCACCAGAAGGGCGACGAGGACGGCCAGGATGCAGTAGATGACGGTGTTGAGGATGCCGCGGCCGTGGAAGAGGAGGTAGTCGAGGACGGTGCGGTAGTTGCGCAGGAGGAATTCGCGGCGGAGTTCGGGGATGTGTTGGCGGAAGAGGTCGGCGTGGTGCGCGAATTGCGGGAGGGGGGCGGTGGCGATGGCGGATGGGGGGGAGGAGGGGGGGAGGAGGTCGGGGTGGAGCAAAAGCCAGGCGCGGAATTGGAGGTCGGGGGTTGTGAGTGACGAGTGACGAGTGACGAGTGACGAGTTTGCGGTGGGTTGATTTTGGTCATTCGCGGGCGGGACGCCCGCGCCCCCGGTGAGCCAGAGGGGGTTGAGGGCGCGGGTGGTGAAGTCGAGCCAGTCGGCGGATTCTTCGGGGGTGGCGGAGGGGTCGGGGCAGGTGGGGGGGAGGGTGACGGTGTCCCAGGAGGGGTGGGTGGTATGGTGGGCGGCGTTGTATGAGGCGATGTCGCGGCCGTAGCGGGGTTTGAGGTAGAGTTTGATGTAAAAGCCTTCGGGGGAGAGGAGGGTTTTCTGCCAGTCGGGGGCGGTGGGTTTGTAGGCGTCGAGGGCGTCGGCGAGGGGGGTGGCGTGGGGAAGGGCGTGGGGGTAGAGGTAGGCGGGCGGCTGGACGAAGACGTTGTACCAGGCGTCGAAATCGGTGCGGAGGGCGGCGTTCAGGGCGTCGAGGGTGCCGTATTCGGCGCGGAGGTGGCGGCGGAAGGCGCGCAGGGCCGCGGGAAAGGCGCCCGCCTGCGGGGCCCAGTAGTGGCCGAGGGTGATGGAGGTGGGCGGGAGGGGGGTGTCTTGGAGGAAGCGGCGGTAGGCGGGGAGCCATTCGGCGTGGGGGGCGGCGCCGGGAGGGGGGAGGGGGATGGCGTTGAAGGCGGGGTAGTCGGTGCGGAAGGCGATGTTCAGGGCGTCGAGGGATTCGTTGAAGAGGGCTTCGAGGTGCTTTTGCCAGAGGGCTTCGTCGGAGACCAGGAAGCGGGGAACCAGGCGGGTTTCGTGGAGGTCGGCGACGGACTGGGTGGAGCCGGCGAGCATGAGGCCGAGGGGGTAGAGCATGGCGATGGCGCCCGCGAGGAGGAGGAGGTAGAGGGCGCCGACGAGGAGGCGGGTGCGGAGGGTTTTGCGGCCGATTTTGGAGAGGATGGGCATGGGGAAAGGAGATTTCAGACAATTACGACAATTTCTGACAATGGGTCAAAAAGGTTTTCGTTTCCGGAGAACGGGAGGATCGGGGGAAATTGTCGGAAATTGTCGGAATTGTCTGACATTTTTTCAGTCCTCGGAGCGGTTGGCGCGGAATTCGACGCGGGAGAGGATGCGGAGTTGGAGGAGGGTGAAGCCGATGAGGAGGGTGGCGAGCATCCAGGCGGCCGCGGTCGCGGGGCCGGGGCGCAGGAAGAGGAAGGCCTGGTAGAAGATGCGCAGGCCCGCGACTTCGGTGCCGGCGGCGCCGGCGGTCATCGCCAGGATGTTCGCTTCGGCCTGCCACGCGGCGATGAAGACGCCCACGAAGTTGATGACCAGAAGCGGCCGGAGGACGGGGATGACGATGAAGAGGATCTTGTCGGTGAAGGTGGCGCCGTCGATGTCGGCGGCTTCGTAGAGTTCTTCGGGGATGCCTTTCAATGCCGCAAGGTAGATGAGGCATCCGGGGCCCATCCCGGCCCAGAGGAGGGGGAGGACGCAGGAGAAGAGGGCGGTGCGGGAGTCGTCGAGCCAGCGGACGGGTTCGGGGAGGTGGGAGGAGAGGAAGGGGAGGAGGCCGGCGGGGGCGGACGGGGCGATGTCGCGGAGGGGGGAGAGGGCACCCGCGGCGAGGAGGAGGCCGTAGAGGAGGGTGAAGAGGGCACAAAAACGTCGGGCGTGGCGGAGGAGGCGGCGGGCGATGTGGAGGGCGAGGAGGAGGGGGATCAGGGCGAGGAGGATCCAGCCCCAGGCGGGGACGGCGAGGACGAGGCGGTTGGCGAGGCCGGTGGGATCGGGGGCATAAAAGGTTTTCCAGAGGAGGATGACGACGAGGCCGCTGATGGCCGCGGGGAGGTAGTAGATGACGCGGAAGAGGATTTTGCCGCGCGGGACTTCCTGGAGGAGGATGGCCAGGCCGACGGGAGGGAGGAAGGTCAGGCCGATGACGAGCGCGGCGTAGCGGGCGGAGGCGAGGAGGGCGCACCACCAGTCGGCGTCCCAGAGGAGGTTCGCGAAGTTGTCGAGGCCCACCCACGCGGAAGGGCCGTACAAATGGTAGTCGTAGAACGCCATCGCGGAGCCGCGGACGAGGGGGATGTAGGCCCAGACGAGGATGGTCAGGGCCGCCGGGGCGATGAGGAGAAGCGGCACCAGGATGCGGCGGCGGGCGCGCTTGGATGGGCCGGGCTTGGAGGGGGAATGCCTGCGGCGCTTAAACACGGAGGGGAAGGAGGCACGGAGGCACGGAGGGATTTTGGAGGGAGTGCTTCGCGGCGGGGAATCGTTTTCCAGGCCCGGGGCGGAGGGAGCGGAAAACCAGCGGGACATGAGGCGCAGGGCGAGGAGGACGGCCGCGGCGACGAGGGCGAGGAGGACGGCGGCGGCGGTGCGGCGGCGGCGCATCTGGTCGGGGGGGACCTGGCCCAGGAGGTCGGTCTCGGCCTTGGTGCGGGCTTCGGCGAGGAGGGCGCGGAGCTGGTCGAGACGGCGCGGCGGGTCGTCGGAGAGGGCGCCGGTGCGGTAGAGTTCCTCGGCGCGGCGGATGGGGGGCGTGAGGAGGTCGTACAATGCGTTGGCGTTCCGGCCGTAGGGCTCGGGGCGGCCGTCGCGCAACGCGATGCGCTGGCACTCGAACCACTCGTCGGGCACCGTCCCCGCGAGGTGTGCGACGCCCGCCGCCGCCAGGCGTTCGGCGGAGACGAAGCGGCCGTAGCCGCTCTCGACGAGGGCCCGCACGCGCAGGGCGTCGGCTTCGGCCGAGGTCTGGAACCGGATGTACTCCCACGCGGCGTCGCGCACGTGCGGGTCCTTGACACCCGCGAAGATGCCGAGCATCCGGCAGTTGATTTCGGTGCCGCGTCCGGCGGGGCCGACGGGCAGCGGCGCCATGCCCGTGAGGTCGGGGTTGAGGGAGGCGAAGAGGGCGTCGTCGAGGTAGGAGAAGATCATGCCGAGCTGCCCGCGCTGCCACTTGAGGCGCACGAGCGCGGCGTCCTTGACCGCGTAGCCGCGCTGGAGGCGGCCCGCGGCGTCGCGCCAGGGCTCGGAGGTGAGGCGGATGTAGAAATCGAGGGCGCGCGCGCCGGCGTCGCTGTCGAAGACGGCCCGCCAGGGTCCGGCCGGGTCGGGCCGCGCGAGGATTTCGCCGCCGGCGCCCCACAGGAACGGCATCCAGAGGTAGGACTCGTGCTTGCCGCGCGAGAGGCCGAGCGCGTACACCCCGGCGGCGGGGTCGGCGATGGCGCGGCAGGCGGCCAGGAAATCGTCCCACGTCCAGTCCGGCGAGGGCGGGGGCAGGTCCGCCGCCTCGAAGAGGTCGCGCCGGTACAGCACCACGCGCCCGAGCAGCGGCCCGCCGGGGAGCATCCAGAGGCGGGTGGTGCCGTCGGGCCCGGCGCGGCGGGCGACCGGCTCGATGGCGGCGGGCAGCGCGCGGGCGCGGTCGGCGGGGGGGAGGGCGGAGAACCACCCGTCGGCGGGGTCGTCGAGGGGGGACAGAAACCCCTGGCGGATGTACGTCTCGCTCTGCCGGAAATTGACTTGCAGGATGTCCGGCGCGACGTTGCCCGCGATGGCAAGGAGCGTCGATTCGACGCCCTCGACCTGTATGCCGGAGAAGCGGTGGAGGCGGATTTGCAGGTCGCCGGGCGGCGTCTCGCCGCGCGCGCGCCAGCGTTCGGCGAGCCGCGCGGGGGCTTCGGCGAGGAAGGCGCGCTGCACGGCGAGTTCGGCGCGGGTGGCGGGATCGGTGCGGGCGGGGTCGGGGAGGTCGTAGAGCGTCAGGTGGACAACGGCGGAGGTGGGGGAGAGGGGGACGTATTCGCCGGCGGTCGCGGAGAAGACGGCCAGCGCCAGAGTGACAAGTGACAAGTGACAAGTGACAAGTTTGCGGTGCGCCCTTCGGGCGGAAAGTGGACGGGGAAAGTTTCCCCATGATTGGAAAAAAAGTTTCCAATGGTTGGAAAACTTTTTTCCAATGGTTGGAAAAAACGGGAAAATTTTCCAATGATTGGAAAAAATTTTCCGGAGTTTTCCAATGATTGGAAAAAAAGTTTCCAATGGTTGGAAAAAATCTGGACGGCGGCGGGACATCGGTCGGGGAGTGTGCCACAGGGCGGGACGGGTGGCAAGGGCCGGAAACGGGGGCGGCGTTCATGGGGGGAGGTTGACGGGAAACGGGTGAAAACTTCAATATTTCCCGTAATTTCAAATGCAAGCTCGCGGGCGGCTTGCACGGGGGGCGGGAATGGGGTAGAGTCGGGACTTTCACTTCTGGAGAACCAACGATGGGACAGGACATTCAGGAAATCGCCGGCGGGTGGGAGTACGATCCCAACGAGACGCGGGCGCGCTGGATCGAGGGCGCCGACGGGCGCCGCAAGCTGCAGCTGCGCCTCGATCTCGGCGTGTTCCAGATGGAACCCGACGGGCGCCCCGACGGCACCCGCCCGCACCAGTACCCGTCCCTGCTCGAGTACTACCTCGCCGAGGAGCGCAAGCGCACCCACGGCGTCCTCGCCGAGCCCCTCGACTCCGACGCCTGCTCCCAGCTCCAGCAGGAGGCCATGCAGTTCTATTACCGCATCATGGCCTGCCACGCGCTGGGGGAATGGGTGCGGGTGCGCGACGACAGCGACCACGCGCTCGACCTGATCGACCTCGCGTCGGAGTACGCCGCGGACGACGAGACGGCGTGGCATTTCTCGCAGATGTTCCCCTACATGCGCATGATGAACGCGCGGGCGCTCGCCGAAATCGCCATGGGCGAGGGCAATTACGCCGAGGCCGCCAAGCAGGCGCAGGAGGCCGTCGACGAAATCGAGGGCTTCTACAAGGAGAATTACGACGACGTCAACGAGGACGGCTCCGAAGTCTCCACGCCGGGCGAGCTGATATCGGTGCGCGAGCTGCTCGCCGAGGTCGAGAAGCGCCGCCCCATGACCGAGACGGAGACGCTCCAGCGGGAGCTCGCGCGCGCCATCGAACTCGAGAACTACGAGCGGGCGGCGCAGCTGCGCGACAAGCTCCGCGGCATGAAGGGGTTCGGCCACGGCGGGGTGCGCGGCGGCGCGAAGAAGCGTCCGCGCGCGGGGGGCGGCGGGGGCGGGGAATGAGTTTCGGCCGGGGCGTGGCGGCTGCCTGCCTGGCGTGGGCGGCGGTCGCGGCGGCGGGACCGCAAC
Source organism: uncultured bacterium (assembly GCA_902766695.1). Lineage (GTDB taxonomy): Bacteria > Verrucomicrobiota > Kiritimatiellia > CAIQIC01 > Lenti-01 > CACXEY01. The sequence goes on along the minus strand of CACXEY010000047.1, from coordinate 12,475 downwards.
TGTACCTGGGGAGCGAGGGATGGGGGGCGGTGGCGGGGGAGGACGGGAAAGTGACATGGATCGGGCGGATTCCGGCGGGGGCGGAGAGCGTGGAGGCGGACGGGGAGGTTTTGGCCGTGGCGGGCGGGCGGCCGCTGCCGGCGGGGGCGGCGGAGCTGCCGGGGAAGAACAATCCGTTCGGGGACTGCATCGTGCGGTCGCTGACGGGGCGGTTCGATGCGGCGATCAAGGGGCGCAACTGGTCGCTGATCGGGTCGTCGGCGGGCAAGGCGGGGGAGTTCGCGCGGATGAAGGACGCAAAGGGCGGCGACCTCAAGCTCGTCTTCACCTTGGAGGACGCGCAGAGCGGCGCGCGGTGGCGTCTGGTGCCGGAGCGCATGGCGCAGGAGGGCGGGGTGTATTCGTGGTTCCGCGGATCGGCGCGGGTGTACGCGGGGACGCTGGACGGCGGCAAGATCGATTGGCTGATCGCGACGGAGAAGATGGGGGACGGTCGGTGGGTGGTCCAGGGGCGGGTGCTGCTGATGGAGAAGGAGGAGCGTTTCTTCCGGCTCCGTGCGGGGGTGGCGGATGCGGCGGGGGCGATACCCGTCGCGGGCTGGAACGGCGGCACCGAGCAGGCGGCCGGTGTGGCGGTGCGGCGGGATGACGGGGCGGCGGTGGCGCTGCTGGCGGATTTGTCGGAGCCGCGCCGGATGCGCGCGGTGCCGGACGCGGCGGAGGACGGGATGGCGCTGGAGTTCGATTTGGCGGCGACGCCGTCCACGGCCAATTTCCCGCGGCGGGCCGCGTTCTCGGTGACGCTCGAAACGTGGAAGGACGCCAGTGGCGACGCCGCGGCGCTGGAACGCGCGGCGGCAGAGCGCTGGGTACGCCCGGTCGCGGGCGGCGAAACGCTCTCCAGCGGCGATGTGGCACAGATGCAGTCGGCCGTGGAGTGTCCCGGCCGCGAGACGTGGGGCGCGGCCGATGCTTTCACTGACCCCGACGATGCCTGGGGCTGCCTCGAAGTCCTCTCCAGCGGCCTCGTCCCCGAAGGCCGGGCCGTCGCCAAGGCCCGCGCCACGGCCCGCTCGTGCGCCGCGCGGGACGCCGAGGGGCGTCCGGCCGTGTCGCTGCTCCCGGGCGGCCGCGCCCGGTGTACGGTGAACCTGGACCCCGACCTGCGCATGCCGTTTTCGGCAGGCGTGAACCGCGGACAGTGGGCGCGCGAACGGTTCCTGTCGGACTGCACGACGGGCACGTGGGTCTGCGTGGAAGTCGCGGGAGAGGGGCTGGATTGGCAGGCGCGCGCGCTTGAGATGTGCGACTACCCGGCGGTGTGGGAGGCGGACACATGGCGCCCCGCCGTGGCGTTGGCCCACGCGGAAGCCGAATGGCTGCTGGCCATGGCTTGCGCGGTACGGGGTGCCGGCGGCCGCCTGTGCGTGCTGGACGACGGCCCGTATGCGCCCTTCACCACCCACGCCGCCGATGCCGTGATGTCGGGCGCCGTGGACGAGCCCGCCTTGCGGCGCGCCCGGCTGCTGGCTGGCGGCCGCCCCTGCGTGTGGTCGGAGGCCGCCGCCAAGGCCCGGGGCGCGGGGGAGGAGGAGCTGGCGCGCGCGGAGCGGCTGGCGCGGGAGCTGGGGTTTGCGGTGGTCGGGGAGTGAGGGAGGCGTGGCCGGCGGAGCGGCCACGGACAGGACCCGTAATGGAGGGGTCCGGGGTGCGGGCCACGGGTGCGACGGCTTGCACGGGGGCGGGGCGGTGCGCTATAACGCGGGGCATGGAGAATTCGGGAACCATCGGACGGAGCGGGCGGCTGCTGGGCGTCGATTACGGCGAGCGGCGGACCGGCATCGCCATCAGCGACGAGACGCGCACCATCGCCTTCCCGCGCGAAACCCTCGACTGCCCGCGCATCGAGCAGGCGGCGGCCGCCGTCGCGCGCATCGCGGAGGCGGAGAAGGTCGCCGGGATCGTCGTCGGCTGGCCGCTGAACATGGACGGGAGCGAAGGGCCGCGGACCGCGCGGACGCGCCAGTTCATGGAGGAGGTCGCCAGGCGCACGGCGATTCCGCTGGAGCGGTGCGACGAGCGGCTGAGCACGCGCATCGCCGAGGGCGCGCTCATCGAGGCGGGCACGCGGCGGGAGAAACGGCGGCAGGTCGTGGACAAGCTGGCGGCGCAGGTGATCCTGCAAGGCCATCTCGACCGGGCCGCGTTCGCCGCGGGCGTGGCCCCGGAGGAGCTTCCCTGATGCCGCCCTGGCCCGACGAAGAGACGCCGCGCACGCCGCCGCCGCCGGGCGGACGCCGCTACCGGCTCTGCATCGCGTACGACGGGACCGATTTCAGCGGCTGGCAGTTCCAGCCCGGCCGCCGCACCGTGCAGGGGGCCGTCGAGGGGGCGCTGTCGAAGCTCACCGGCGAGACGGCGCGCGTCCACGCCTGCGGGCGTACCGACGCCGGCGTCCATGCGGCCGGGCAGACCGCCCATCTCGACCTCGCGCGGCCGTGGGAACCCGCCGCGCTCCAGAAGGGACTCAACGCGCTGCTGCCGGACGACGTGCGCATCCTCCGGCTCGCGCGGGCGAGGGACGCGTTCCACGCCCGCTACGACGCCAAGGGCAAGGAGTACCGGTACAGCGTCTGGAACGCCCCCGTCGAGAATCCCCTCCTCCGGCGGCAGGCGCTGCACATCCGGACCCCGCTCGACCTCGCCGCGATGCGCCGCGCCGCCGCGATGCTGGAGGGCACCCGCGACTTCGCCGCCTTCTCCGCCAACCCGCACCGGGAGATCGGCGGGACCGTCCGGACGCTGCGGCGCCTCGCCGTATCGCGCCGCGGGCCGCTCGTGACGATATCCGCCGTCGGCGACGGCTTCCTCTACAAGATGGTCCGCAGTCTCGCCGGGCACCTCCTGCGCGTGGGGCGCGACGCGGTGCCCGCGGAGGAAACCCTCCCCATCCTGGAAAGCCGCGTCCGGACCGCGCGCGTCGAAACCGCCGCGGCGCGGGGGTTGTGCCTGTGGAGGGTGTTCTACGGGCGGATGCCCGGGGAATAGGGGGAGCGGGCGGGCGACGGCGGGCGGCGGGAGCCGGGGTCCCCTACCCCGCCGCCGTCAGTCGAAGTGGATGCGGGGATCGATGAGGAGGTAGCAGAGGTCGGAGAGGAGACGGCCGAGGAGGCCGAGGACCGAGGTCACCGCCAGGATGCCCATGAAGACCATGTAGTCGCGGCTGACGATGGCGTCGAGGCTGAGCCGCCCCATGCCGGGGATCTCGAAGACTTTCTCGATCAGCACCGACCCCGCGAAGAGCACCCCCAGCACGCCGCCGAAACCCGTCGCGACCGGAATCAGCGCGTTGCGCAGCGCATGGCCCCAGATGGCGCGGCGGAGGCTGCCGCCCTTGGCGAGGACGGTGCGGACGTAGTCCTGGCCGATCTGCTCCAGCAGGGAATTCTTCGTCAGCAGCGTCAGCACCGCAAAATTGCCGATGACGTAGCAGCACACCGGCAGCACGAAATGCGCGGCGCTGTCCTTGAACTGCCCCCACGGCGACATCATCGCGTGGTCCACGGACACGACGCCCGCCGCCGGCAGGATGTCCCAGAACCCTTCGCCGCCGCCCGCGAAGAGCATCTTGAGCAGCATCCCGAACGCGAACGCCGGGATCGCATACCCCACGAACACGACCAAACTGCTCGCCGCGTCGAACGCGCTCCCGTGCCGCAGCGCCTTGGCGATGCCGAGCGGGATGCACACGAGGTACGTCAGGAAGAACCCGCTCAGCCCGAACACGAGCGAGACCCGGAAGCGGCTGCGGACCAGTTCCCAAACGGTCTTGTTGGGGTACTTCCAGGACCTCGCGGCGAGCCCCATCCGGTCGCGCACGAGCCAGTTCCAGTACCGCACCGGCAGCGGCTTGTCGAACCCGAAGTGCGCCTCCAGCGCCTTGCGCTGCTCGGGCGATACGGCGGCCCCCGACCGCGGCCCGCGGCTTCCCCCTTCCCCCGCACCCAGCCCCCGCATCTGCGCGATCGCCTGCTCGACCGGGCCGCCCGGCACCATCTGGCACAGCGCGAAGCACGCGATGGTGATCCCGAGGAAAGTCGGCACCATCAGCAGCAACCGGCGGACCAGATAGGCGAGGCGCTCCATCGCGTCAGTCCATGAGGAGGAGCGCTTCGCGCCCCGTCATCCCGGGCTTCACGCCGAGCGCGATGGCGGCGGGCGACACCTCGCACACCTTGGCGGCGAGCATGTCATCGTAGGATGCGACGCCCTTGACGATGGCCAGCGCGTGCCCGAATTTTTCCGCGGCGCCGAGGCTGACGTAGCCGCAGCCCAGCATCCCGCGCGAGCCCTGGATGAGCAACAGCTTGGTGCTCCCCATCACGGGAATTTCGTCGGCGCGGAAGTCGCGCCCGTCGATGTTCAGCGTTTCCATGATTTGTCTTCTTTCTTTCCAATCAATCTCACGCAGAGACGCAGAGAGGCAGAGTCGCGGAGGGCTTGGAGGACGGGAACATACAAAAGGACTGGCAAGACCAACAGCAAAATTGGTTTTTCCTCCGCGGCTCCACGCGCATTTTTTCCATCCTCTCCAAGGCTCTCTGCGCCTCTGCCTCTCTGCGCCTCTGCGTGATGGTTCGGAGATGGATGTCCGTCTTCATCCTTCCGACGCTTCGACGGCCTTCGCCCAGGCGCGTTCCACGAGCTCGGGCGGCGGGGGCTCGATAAGGCCCGCGTCGCAGAGGGCGGCGAGGGAGGCGCGGGCGGCGGCGATGTCGCGGGCGGCGCGTTCGGCGACGGCGCCGGGCGGCAGGGGACGCCGGGCGAGGCCTTCGGCGATGGCCTGCTGGGCGACGGCTTCGGCGGTTTCGGCGAAGACGGTTTCTTCGTCCATCGTCGGCATGATGCGGTCCGGGGCGAGCCCGGTGCGCTCGGCGTGGGCGGCGATGGTGCGCGCGGCGGCAATGGCCATCGCGTCGGAGATTTTCCGCGCGCGCACCAGCAGGACGCCTTTGAGGATGCCGGGGAAGCCGACCGAGTTGTTGACCTGGTTCGGGAAGTCGCCGCGACCGGTGGCGACGACAAGCGCGCCCGCGGCGTGCGCCGCGTAGGGATAAATCTCGGGCACGGGGTTCGCGCACGCGAAGACGATGGCGCGCGGCGCCATGCGGGCAATCCACTCGCCGGGGATGGCGTCGGGGCCGGGCTTGGCGAGCGATACCAGCGCGTCGGCGCCGGCGAGCGCGGCGTCGAGCGTCGCGATGCGGTCCGGGTTGGTGGTGCGGCAGAGCTCCCACTTGCGGTAGAAACGCGGGTCGGCTTCGAGGTCCGCGCGCCCGGCGTGCAGCCCGCCGCGCGAGTCGAAGAGCGCCATCCGCGACGGGTCCGCACCCGCCGCGATGAGCAGCCGCGCGATGGTGGTGTTCGCCGCGCCGGCGCCGTTGAGGACGATGCGCGCGTTGGAGAGCTCCTTGCCGGCGACCTTCATCGCGTTGATCATCCCCGCGACGGTGACGCATCCGGTCCCCTGCGCGTCGTCGTGCCAGACCGGGATCGAGCAGCTCTCGCGCAGCTCGTCGAGGACCTTGAAGCAGTTCGGCTGCGAGATGTCCTCGAGGTTGACCGCCCCGTAACTGGGCGCGAGCCGCCGCACGAGGTCGATGAGCACGTCGGGATCCGGCTTCCCGTCGGGTCCGCGGCTGTCGACGCATACGGGGACGGCGTCCACGCCGCCGAGCACCTTCATGAGGTACGCCTTGCCCTCCATGACGCCCATGCCGCCGGGCGGCGTGACGTCGCCGTCGCCGAGCACGCGGGTGGAGTCGCTGACGACGGCGACGGTGTTCCCGCGGCAGGTGAGTTCGAACGACAGGTCGTTCTCGTCGCGGATGGCGGTGGAGACGGCGGATACGCCCGGCGTGTACCACGCGTTGTACCACGCGCTCGACGGCAGCGGCGAGCGGGGCATGGTCTGGATCTTGCCGCCCCAGAAGCGGTGGGCGTCGATGGCGAGCGCCTTGTAGAACGCGGTCTTGGCGCGCGCCTTGCGCGCCTCGTCCCAACCGGACGGAATGCGCCCGGCGAGCGGATCGGCGGAAGTCGGGATGGTGGATTCAGTCACGGGAAACTCCTTTCGATGTCAACACACAGTTGTAAAACCCACGGCAAGGCACCTGTCCGGCGCGCACGCCCCCGCCCCCGTTTCCGGAGGTGCGGCATCCTGCCGCGCCGGGGGCGGGAGGGGGATGGGGGGAGTGTGCCCGGGGGAGCGCGAAGCGTTCGGAGAGGCGCCGGGAAGGGGCGAGGCTGTCGCCGTGGCGCGGCTGGAAGCCGCACCTCCGGAAGTACGGGCGGAGACGGGGAACGATGCGGAAGCGGTTGCCGGTACTTCCGGAGGTGCGGCATCCTGCCGCGCCCGCATCCGGGCCGTGCAACGCTTTCGCGCAACGGCACCCCGCAATACTCCCCCCGGCGCTGAAGCGCCACCCCCCTCCCGGAGGGGGGCGGAACGCGCGCTCCAACCGTTTTCCCTCCACCGAATGCGCGCCGCGGGCAAAAAAGGCCCCCCGGCCGCGTCGGTGGGGATGCTTGTAATGGCCGGTCCCGGGAGGGGGGGGAGAGGGAGCCGGCCGAGCGCCGAGCGCGGGCAGGGGGCGAGGGTTCCGGGGCGGGCGGTCAGAAGGAGAAGCTCGCCTTCCCGCCGCCGTAGTAGTCCATGGCGTCGTCGGTGGTCGTGCCGAAGAAGCCGCTGATCGTGAACAGGTCGTTCGCGCGGAACGCGAGGCCGGCGTGGCAGCGGACCCAGCAGTCGCTGTCCTTTTTCGGAGCGTCGTCGCGCAGCTGGACTTCGGCGAAGAGGCTGGAGAGCACGCCGCCGTAGACGCGCGGCATTTCGTTGAGGTCCCAGATCAGGGAGACCGCGCCCATCGCGACGTCGTCGTCGGTGAAGTTGATGGCGTCGTTGATGCCGTAGCTGATGTCGGCGCCCCAGTGGAGGCAGTCGTAGGTGGTGGTGCCGGCGGAGATGCCGAAGGTGGCGCCCGTGGTGCCGGTGCCGAGCCGGTCGTCTTCGTCGCCGGTCGCCCAGCGGACGTCGACGTAGGGGATGATCCACGCGTAGTCGAAGATGTCCTCGAAGAACAGGAACTGCAGGCCGGTGTGGACGTCGCCGATGCCGGACTTGTCCTTTTCGTGGCTGAAATCCCAGCCGGCGAAGGGCACCCACGCGGTCAGGGCCAGGCGGTCGGTGATGCCGAAGCGGGCGGCGGGGCCGACCTGGTAGATGACGGCGTCGTCGGTCGAGTATTCCGCGTCGAATCCGGCGAAGATGCCCTGGACGGAGAGTTCGACGCCCAGCTGCTCGGGCAGGCGGTTTTCCATCGTGAAGAGCGTGCGAACGGGTTCGGCCGACGCCACGGACGCGAGCAGGCCCAGGGCCGCCACGGATACCATCAGTTTTTCGAATCTCATGTCTACTCCTTGCCAGGGCCGGAGCAACCGCGCACCGGGCCCTCAGACTGCCGCGCATCATACCCCTTCGCCCCATGCCGCGCAACCCGTATTTTCCGCTCCGCCCGGACGCCCCGCGCCGCCCGGCCGCCGTTTTTTTCGGGAAAGGGCATTGACGGGCGGCGGGCATCCTGCTATTGTCCGCTCCCGTGTCGAACGGATGCACCCGTGGTGGAATTGGCAGACACGTAAGATTCAGGTTCTTATGCCCTCACCGGCGTGGAGGTTCGAGTCCTCTCGGGTGCACCACCTTTTTCCCGCCCGCGTCACGGTTTCCCGTCGCGGGCGTTTCCGTGTCCCCCTCCCGGCGGCGGCGCGCCGTCAGAACATCTTCTCGAAGGAGTCGGTGAAGGTCACGCCGGGGAAGAACGCCCCGGCGTCGAACATCGCGTCGGGAATCGGGGCGGTCGCGGAGAGATTGTCGAGGCGGACCGTCTCCGAGCGCACGGCGCCGTCCATCGAAAGGTCGAGCCGCTGCCGCCGGGCGAGCCAGACGCCGGGCGCGACTTCCGCGAAATCCTCCATCGAGGCGAGCAGCAGGCGGTCGGCCATCGCTTCCGAGGCGTACATTTCGAGGCGGGTCCAGCGGCCGCCGGCGTCGAAGGAAAGGACGGCATAGGCCTTGCCCGGCCGGGTGCAGGCGATGCGGCGGGCGGCGGCGCCGTCGGGCGGGAGCTCCGTCTCGGGGAGGTCGCGGAAGGGTTCGAGCCAGCTGGAGTTGGAGCCGGGGAGCATGCGGAGGTTCACCAGCGCGTCGCCTTCGAGTTCCGCGACGGGGCGGGCGAAGCCGCGCGGGAGCCCTTCGGTGTACTGGCGGAGGGTCGTGCCGTCGCAGACGGTGCGGCGCTTCATCGGCGAAAGGTTCTCCGCGTGCAGGCGGTCGGGACGGCGGAACCAGATGCGCGAGAGGAAGCGCACCGTCTCGCCGTCCGCCCCCCGCACGTCGCGGCGGAGTTCGCAGGAGAGCTGCGGGACCGAGGCGTAGCCGTCGAGGAGCGCGCGCACGGCCTCGCCCGCCCGGGCGGCGGACGGCGGGACGAGGAGCGCGGCCGCGAGGGCGGCGGCGGCGGGGAGCGGGAATCTGGATGCGGTCATGGCGGGTTCCTCCAAGGTCGGTTCCCCGGCAGTAAAGCACAAGCCGGGCTCCCCGCCAATGGCGGAATCGGGGGCGTGCGTTCATGGCGGGAAGGATGGGGGAGAACCGGGCGGTTTTCGGGCGGTTTTCCGTAATCTCAAAACGGGTCCGGACGGGGCGGGCGCCGGTTCGGGCTGGCCAAGGGACGGCAAAGGGCGTACAGTTCCCGGCCCATGAACTACTGCAACGGATCATGGGTGGAAGTGGACCTCCGGCGCCTGCGCCGCAACGTGGAATCGATCCAGCGCGGCCTCGGCCGCACGACGATGATCGCCGTCGTCAAGTCGGACGCCTACGGCCACGGCCTGGCCGGCATGGCCCGCGGCCTGCGCGACGCCGGCGTACGGAACTTCGCCGTCGCCTACCCCGCCGAGGCCGAAACCGTCCGCCGGGAAGTCCCCGACGCCGAACGCATCGTCGTGCTCGGCGTCGCGACGCCCGACGACGTCCCCCTCCTGCTGCGCGACCGCATCACGCCCGTGGTCGTCTCCCTCGACCAGGCCCGCGCGCTCTCCGCCGCCGCCCTCGCCGCCGGGGCCCGCCTCCGCGCCCACCTCAAGCTCGATACCGGGATGGGGCGGCTCGGCTTCGTATGCCCCGCCGACGTCCCCGCCGCCGCGGAAGCCCTCCGCGAGCCCGGACTCGACATCGAAGGCGCCTGCATGCACTTCGCCATCGTCGAACCGGCCCGCCACCCCGAAGCCGCCGCCGGGCAGGCCGCGAAGTTCGACGCCGCGCTGGAAGTGCTCGAAGCGGCCGCCGGGCGCCGTCTCTTCCGGCACATGTCCAGCAGCCGCGCGGCGCTCCTGATGCCGGAATGCGACCAGGACGCGGTGCGCGTCGGCATCTCCCTCTACGGCTACGGCAGCGCCCGTCCCGACGGCCGGTTCGCGACCGAGCCGATCCTGCAGTGGAAGTCGCGCGTGATGCAGGTCAAGAGCGTGCCCGCCGGCTTCCCGGTCGGCTACTACGGCGCCTACGTCACCGACCGCCCCACCGACATCGCGGTCGTCTCCTGCGGCTACACCGACGGCTACCTCCGCCTCCTCGGCAACACGGGCGACGTGCTGGTCCGCGGCAAGCGCCGCCGCGTCGCCGGCCGCGTGAGCATGAACTGGCTCACCGTCGATCTCGGCCCGGACAGCGGCGTGCAGGCCGGCGACGAAGTGGTGCTGCTGGGCGAGCAGGGCGGCGAAGCGGTATGGGCCGACGAACTCGCGCGCCACTGCGAGACGATCGCCTACGAAATCCTGACCGACATTTCCCGGCAGATCGAGCGCCGCTACGTCGGATAGGGCGCGCGGGGCTTTGCGCCGGGCGGGGGAATGGGGTATGATGGCGGCATGAAGAAGAACGAGAAGAACGAAGCGGCGTTGGTGCGGCGTCTGGAAACGCTGTTCACGGCGCCGGGAGCGAAGCCGGTACGGGAGCGGGATCTGGCCAAGGCGCTGGGACTCGGTCCCGGCGAACGCGGGGCGCTGCGCACCGCGTTGCGCGACCTCCAGGACCGCGGAATCGCGGCACCGTCGCGCGGCGGCCGCTGGAGCGCGTCGTCGCGCAAGACGGCGGGGCTCGCGGAGGGGGTGTTCCGGGTGCGGGCGAACGGGTCGTGCTGGCTCGTTCCGGATTCGCCGGATTCGCCGCTGCTGCGGATCCGCCCCGAGCGCACGGGGGCGGCACTCAACGGCGACCGCGTCCAGGTGCAGCCCGAGGTGCGCAGCGCGGCTTCGGCGCGGATGTTCGGCGATGCGGGCGGGGAGCGCGGGGACGTCCGCTGGGCGCAGGTGGTCAAGGTCCTGGAACGCCGGCGTACGCACGTCGTCGGCGTCCTGCGCACCACCCCCTACTACGCCTATCTCGTGCCGCGCGATCCGCTGCTGCCCGCGAACGTGCGGCTGGAAGGCAACCCGGCGGCGCTCGCCGCGCACGCGGGGCACCTCGCGGCGGCGCGGTTGCTGGAGCCGGAGGCGGGGTCGGAGGCGGTGCTGCGGGCGGAATTCACCGAGGACCTCGGCGACCCGGAGGACCCGGCGAACGACATTCCGGCCATCCTGCTCGACCACGGGCGGCGGGAGGAGTTTCCGCAGGGCGTCGTCAAGGAAGCCCGGCGCGCCCGGCCGCCGCGCCGGGGCGCGGACGGCGCCGTGCCGCGCGGCCGCGAGGACCTGCGGGGGCGGACGATCGTGACGATCGACCCCGCGGACGCGCACGACTACGACGACGCGGTGTCCGTCGACCCGCTCGACGGCGGCGGGTGGCGCCTGGGGGTGCACATCGCGGACGTGGCGGCGTACGTGGAGCCGGGGTCGGAGATCGATCTCGAAGCCCGCCGCCGCGGCAACAGCACCTACCTGCCCGACCGCGTGATCCGCATGCTGCCCGAGGACCTCACCGTCCGCGTGTGCAGCCTCCAGCCGGGCGAGGACCACTGGACGCACAGCGTCGAGATGGATTTCCTCCCGGACGGGACCCGCACCGCCGTCCGCACGTTCCGGTCGGTCATCCGCTCCGCCGCCTGCCTGAGCTACGAACAGGTGCAGGCCTGGTTCGACGGGGCCGGGCCGGGGCGCATCCCGGAGGCCGTCCTCCCCGCGCTCGGACGCCTGCGCGACCTGGCCCGCGTCCTGCGCGACCGCCGTTTCGCGGAAGGCGCGCTCGACTTCTCGCTCCCCGAGGTGCACGTGCTCGTGGACGCGGAGGGGCGGACGACGGGGTTCGAGAAGCGCGGCTCGTCGGAGGCGTACGCGCTCATCGAGGAATGCATGCTCGCCGCGAACCGCGCCGTCGCCGAGAAGGTTTCCGCGGCCGGTCTCCCCTGCATCTACCGCATCCACGAGGAGCCGTCCGACGAGCAGTGGGCGCGCATGGATACCGAACTGCGCGCGCTCGGGCAGGACGGCCTGCGGCGGCGCGACGCGCAGGAACTCAACGGCATCGCGCGCGGCGTCGTCGGGCGCCCCGAGCAGTACATGGTGACGCTCACGCTCCTGCGCAACATGAAGCGCGCCGTCTACGCCGCCGAGTGCCTGCCGCATTTCGGGCTCGGCTTCGAGCGCTACGCCCACTTCACCTCGCCCATCCGCCGCTATCCCGACCTGCTGCTCCACCGCATCCTGAACGCCCTCGAAGAACGCCGCCGCCGCCCCGCCTACTCCGCGGACGACATCGCCGCGCTCGCCGTCCACTGCTCCGGCACCGAACGCGAATCCGCGGAAATGGAAATCCAGGCCGTCGTCGCCAAGCGCATCCGCTGGTACGCCGAGCGGCTGGAGCGGCACGACGTCGGCCCCTGGCCGGGCGTCATCGTCGGCCTCACGCCGAAGGGGCTGATCGTCGAACTCCCCGACACGCTCCAGCAGGGCATGCTCCCCTACGCCGCACTCGGCAAGGAGCGGTACTACGTCGCCGACGACCAATGCTCCGCCCGCGGCCGCTCCGGCGGCTCCCCCTACCGCCTCGGCCAGCGCGTGGACGTCATCCTCGCCGCCGTCGACGAGCGGTTGCAGCGCGTGGACTTCGCCTTGCCGGAAGCCCAAGAGCCCCGCGCAAAGCCGCGGCGGCCCCGCCGTCCCCGCCGCGGCGGCGGTTGAGGGCCGCGGCATAGTCCGCAGGGGGGGGGAGGAGGCTGGGGGGCGGGGATTTTTTCATGGACGACAGCATGGAGAAAACACGGGCATATTCCTCGTGTTTTCCTTGATATCGCGAGTGGTCCGGGAGAGGACGGGAAATGCGGGGGCGGACCGGAAGGCAGGGGGCGGGGCGGGGTGTTTCCGGAAAACCGCGGTCGTGACGGGGGGGGCGGCCGCGCAGGCTACGGTCAGGGGGCGGGGG
>CACXEY010000046.1 GCA_902766695.1 uncultured bacterium | reverse complement strand
TACTTCCACACCACGTCGCGGCCGTGGAAGCCGCCCACCGTCGAGTCCTCCATCCGCGGATTGATGCGCCCCGCCGACATCCACAGCCCCGCGCCCGCCGCCGCCACCGCCGCGAGCGCCGCCAGCCGCGCCTTCCATCCCGGCAGCGCCAGCAGCGGATACGCCAGCAGCGCCGCCGCGAACACGATCTGCGGCCCGCGCGACCCCATCACCACCAGGTACGCCAAATCCACCGCCACCCCCGCCGCCAGCCCCGCCCGGCGCCAGCCGCCCCGCACCCCGCCCGCCGCCAGCGCCACCCACGCCAGTGCCGCCAGGGCCGCCATCATGCTCGAGACGTTCGGGTGGTTGAACAGGTACGGATGCTCGTACCTCGCCCAGTACAGCAGCTCCCGGCCCACGCCGCGCGCCATCGCCAGCCGTACCAGGTCCGCCGCCAGCCGCACGCTCAGCAGCCCCGCCCCCGCCGCCAGCGCCGTGCGCACGCGCCCTTTCCCCGCGAACACCGCCGGCAGCGCCCACACCCCGAACACCAGCGAAGCCGTCTTCGTCAAGTCCCGCACCGCCCCCGACGGCACCGGCGACCACGCCGCCGACGCCACCGCCCACAGCACCCCCAGCGCGAAGCACGCCCCCACCGGATTCCGCCACGCTGCCAGCGCCTTCCGCCAGTTCCACAGCGCCCACAGTCCCGCCCCGTACCCCAGCGCCTCCGTCACCCCCGACGACGGCTTGCACAGCACGAACCACCCCGCCGCCAGCCCGGCCGCCCACCGCAGGCCCGCCCGCCGCGACCACGCCGCCGCCAGTTTCCCGAATAACGCTTTCATGCCCCCACTATATGCCCTCCCCCACCCCAAAAGGCAAGCCAAGCCGCCCGCCCTGTTGGATTTGATCCGCCCCTTGCACAAACAGAGATGCGCCCATATCCAGAAGTCGCAATCCGGCCCTGCGCCCAAAGCCCTGGCGGGAGCCGTTTTCGCTGGATTTCCACACCGGGAGAAGGCAGACTCCGTCAAAACGTGCCACAAACCGTCCAGCACCTGCCCCAAGGAGTCCTCGCCATGAAAACCCCCACCGTCGTCCTTTCCGCCATCCCCGCCATCGGCGCGGGCGAATGACGCCGGAGGCATTCGCCATGGAACGCACATCGACGCCCGCACGGGCGGCAGGAAGGGCCGACGACGCGGCGGTACTGGCGGATTTCCTCGGGAACTTCCGCCTGCTCTGCTCCGTGCCGCGGCCGTCGGGACACGAAAAAGCCGTCTGCGACCTCCTCCAGGACTGGGCCGCAGACCTCGGCTTCGCGGTACGGCGCAATGCGGCGGGGAACCTCCTCTTCGACGTCCCCGCCACCCCGGGACTCGGGCACCTGCCCCTCGTCGCCTTGCAGGCGCATCTCGACATGGTCTGCGTCGCGCGCGAAGGGACGCCGTTCGACCCGCTGTCCGATCCGATCGTCCCGGTGTTGGACGAAGAAACAGGCGTGCTGTCGGCCTCCGGCACCTCGCTTGGCGCGGACGACGGGGCGGGGGTCGCCCTCATCATGTCCATCGCCAAGGGAAAGTTGCCGCACGGCCCGCTCCGGGTTCTCTGGACCACGGACGAAGAAGCCGGCATGACCGGCGCGGAGGCCGTCACCCCCGGCGACCTCGCAGGCGTGAAATACCTGCTCAACATCGACAGCGAAGAAAGCGGAACCCTCATCGTCAGCTCCGCCGCGGCCGCCCTCATCGTCGCCACGGCCGAGCCGCGCATGGAAGCCCCCGCCGGGGATGCGGCGCTCGCCGTGTCCCTCTCGGGCCTGCGCGGGGGACATTCGGGGATGGAGATCGCGAAGGGACGCTGCAACGCCATCGTCGCCCTGGCCGGCGCGATCGCGGAGATGCGCGAAATAATCCCCTTCGCGCTGGCGTCCTTCGCCGGCGGCACCGCGGACAACGCCATCCCGGCAAAGGCCGTCGCGCGAATCGCGCTCGCGGCGAAGGACCGTGGCGCGGCCGTGGCCTTTGTCGCGGACATGGAACGCATCCTGCGCGCCCGCTACGGCGACCGCGAGCCATCCCTGTCCCTCTCCATCGAAGAAGGGGCCCTCCCCCCCGCGGTCCTCGCCCAACCACAATCGGACGCCATCCTCGCGTACGTGACGGAATCCCTGGACGGCGTGTACTCCATGTCCCCGGATGCCGAAGGCCTCGTCGAAAGCTCCTCCAACCTCGGCCTCGTCGCGGTCGGACCGGACGGCGTGGAAATCCGCCAGATGCCGCGCGGCTCCGTGTCCGCGCGCCTGGAGGAAATCGAGGTCCACCAGCTCGCCCTCGGCGAACGATGCGGCCTCGCCGTCGCGGTGGAAGAGAAATCGCGGCCCTGGCCCGTCAAGCCGGGGAGCCGCCTGGTGGCGGCCATCCGCGCCGCCTACCGCCGAGTCAACGGGACGGACATGGAAGTCTCCGGCATCCACGCCGGCCTCGAATGCGGCGCCTTCGCGGTCCTCTCCCCGGACCTGGACATTGCCAGCATCGGCCCGGACATCCTGGGCGCCCACTCCCCAGGCGAAAAACTCCTCCTCCCCTCCGTCACGAAAACCTGGCACCTCCTCGAAACCCTCCTCCCTTCGCTCGGATAGCGCGTTCGAAAACCTTGCGATTTCTTGTCGGGCCATCCCGTCGGCAGGATGGCCATGACGGGCCGCCCGGAGGTCGGCCCATGCCAGCCAGCCTCACCAGGCAAAAGACACGGTTTTCACCTGACAACCCACAGGATTGCGTGGATGTCCTGCAGGCCGGAATGGGGAAAATGCCCATCGTGCGGGTAGCGACAGAGGCCCCGGACACGGGACTCCGGCGGTGCCCGCACCGTTTGGAAGTCATTTGGATGGTCATTGGGGCGCATTTTCTTCACTTGTCGGGGAAGGAGGTGACGAACGCGAGGGTGCGGGCGGTCTTGTACGGGTCGGAGGAATTGTCCCAGGGCAGGTTGCCATAGTCGGGCAGGTAGTACGGTTCTCTGTTTTCGTAGCAGTGGAGCTGCCGTTCCGTTTCCGGTTCCTCGTACAGATAATCTTCTGCCCGTTCGACGACCTCCTGCATCGTCCGGAGCGCTTCCTCCGGCCGCCCTTCCGCGAACTGGAGAGCGGCGCGGATGTGGCCGGACATGCCACCCCACGCGTTCAGCCGTTCGGCCTGGCGGTACAGGCGGCCGGCGCGTTCGGTGTCGCGCAGGTCGGCGTCGGGGACGACGAGAAGCAGCCAGGCCGCGGCGAGCAAATACTTGCCGTCGTCGGGCACCGGCGGATCGCGGTGTTCCGCGCCGACCAGGGACAGGGCTTCCTCGGCGGCGGCCAACCCGCCGGCCCAGTCCGCGTCCCGGCACCGTTCGCGGGCGGTTTGGAGGTGGCGGTCGGCTTCCGCCAGACGCCGGCGGACCTCTTCGGATTGGGTGGCGGGGCGCAGGGTGTAGCGGCGGCCCGCCTGGTAGCAGAGGAGTTGCCGGTCGGTCTCGTCGTCGCCCCGGCCGGAGGCGGTCAGGCGGGCGATGGTTTCGAGCGCGCCTTCCGTGTCGCCGGACTCGAATTGCAGGGCGGCGTCGATGATGTCCACGAAGGGCCCGCTCGCGCCCGCGTCGCGGGCAATCTGCTCCAGCCGGGCGGCGCGCCCCGGGTCCCGCAGGCTGTCGTCAGGGACGACCAGCAGGTACCAGGCCATGGCGAGCAGGTACTGGCACTCCACCCGGCCGGGGTCGGGATGGGTTTCCGCGCCGCTCAGTTCCAGACCGCGCTCGGCGGCCCGGAGACCTTTTGCCCAGGAGCCCTCGTCCATGTATTTCCGGGCCTCGCGCATGCTGGCGCCGGCCTCTTGGATGGCCCGCATCCGCTCCCCCATGATATGTTGCATTTCTCCGAAGCTGAGGGGCCGGGCGGGGGGGCTGTCATCCCCTTCCGCCCCGTCCGGTACGGACGGGGCTTCGGGGGCCGCTTCCCGCGCCTCCGGTTCCGGTGCGGCTTCGGGTTGCGGCGCGTCCGGTGGAAGCGGCGGCATCCCGTCCGCCGCCTGTGTGGCCGGGGCGGGCGGCGGCGGTTCCGCCGGGACGGGTTCCGGCGGCCTGGGACGGAGCAGCAGGACCGCACCAACCGCAACCGCCAGAATGGCCAGGGCCGCATGGAACAGCCTCGCCCGGAGATGCCGGAGGCGTATGGCGCGCATCATGGCGGCGACGGAGGAATAGCGGCGGTGGGGCAGCGCGTGCGTGGCCTTCGCGATGATGCGCTCCCAATGGCGGGGCGGGCGGCCGCCGAAGCAGCGGTCGGCCAGACACCCCAACGCGTGCACGTCGGTCGCGGGAGTGGCGGGGCCGCCGGCAAACTGCTCGGGCGCCGCGTAACCGGGGGTGCCCACGCCGACGGGCCGCCCATCGACCACGGAGAGGGCCGTGACGGAGTCCGGGCCGGGATCGATCTTCTTGAGCAGGCCGAAATCGACGAGTACCGCATGCCCGTCGGCGCGGCGCAGGATGTTGGCGGGCTTTACGTCGCGGTGGAGCCACCCGCGCGCATGGAGGGCGGACAGGCCCGTGCCGACGTCGAGGAGGTAGCGCGCCACGGCGGCGTCGGAGGACGGGGGCGGGAACACCTCGAGCGGCTCGATGGCGATCCACGGCCGCCCGGCGGTCTCCCCGGCGTCGAGGAAGGCCGGGAACGACGGCCCGGGGCGTTCCCGCAGGAAGCGGGTCTCCCGCCGGAACCGTTCGAGGTGGCGCGGTTCCGTGCGGTGGAGGACCTTGAGCACGGCGGGGGTGCCGAGCGTCCGGTGGCGCGCGCAATACGTTTCCGAGCTGCCGCCGCGCGCGAGGAATCCCAGCACCGTCCAGTCGCCCGCCGCCGAACCTTCCGCGAAGAGCCGTTCCGCGGCGGCCCCGGCGTAGCCGCGCTGCTCCTCCTCGCCGAGCGAGGTGCGGAAGCGCTCCAGCAGGGCGCCGATGTCGTCGCCGGGTTGGTCGGGGTGCGTTTCCATGGCGGGTTCCATCCCAGTATCACGCTTGCGGACCGGCGAATCTGACAGCCGCCCGCCCCCTTAGACCCGCTCCAGATCCCGCAGGGCGCGGATCATCTCCTCCAGGCGCCCGAGCATCCGCTTCTTGATCTGGTCCACGGTCGGGCGCGGCAGCAGCAGCGAATCCGCGACGGCGGCGGGCGGCTCCCCGTCGAGCCACGTCCGCCGGAAGACGTGCCAATGCTTCGGATTCCGCTCCATCGTCTCCGCCTCCAGCTGCTGGAGCGCGATGTGGCACGCATCCTGGATCCACTCCTCGATCGAAGCCCCCGGCGCCTCCCCGCCGGTCGCGAGCACGAGCGCGGGCTCCGCCCCGTCCCCGTCCCCGTCGTCCGCGGAAGCCGCGGCCTGCACCTCCCCGGCGGCGATGCGCGCGTCGAGGTGGCGGCGGGCGAGCTCCTCCCGGCGCCCCTCCCGGCGGAGCGCGTCGATGCACTTGTTGCGGAGGATCTTGGAGAGATAGGAATGGAAATATCCCTTCTCGCCGGGCCTGTACCGGTATCCGGGGAGGATGCGCGCGAGCGCGAGGAGCGTCTGCTGGATGATTTCGTCCGCCTCCACCCCGGGGAACTCCCGTTCCACGAGCTCCTCCATCATGGGGCGGTAGCGCCCGGCGAACTCGGTCCACCGCGGATGCAGCAAGTCGCCGGAAATGTCGCGGAGCAGCGTTTCCGAAGTCGTGGGGATTCTGGCCATGGGTTTCTCCGTGCGGCGCCGGACACCTCCCGCGCGCCACGTCCCCAGAATCGTACACCCGCCCCCCGCTTGCCAAGCCAAAATCCGCCCTCCGGGTTTTGCTCAATCCGCTGGCCCATCGGTCACCCGCAGGTTTTCCAATGATTGGAAAATATTTTTCCAATGGTTGGAAAATTCGGCCCGGTTTTTCCAATGATTGGAAAAATTTTCATCCATTTTCCAATGATTGGAAAAAATTTTCCAGCCTGCATTCGGAGAACAAATCAAACAAAAAGCAAGGCAACCATTATT
Source organism: uncultured bacterium (assembly GCA_902766695.1). Lineage (GTDB taxonomy): Bacteria > Verrucomicrobiota > Kiritimatiellia > CAIQIC01 > Lenti-01 > CACXEY01. Next base: position 3,475 of record CACXEY010000046.1, on the reverse strand, counting down.
TGGAGACAACCTGGACAACTCGTCCAAGGTGCGCCGCCCCAAGCAAGGGGCGGCGGACAAAGAAGATGCCCATCGAATCTCCATCCGGGAGGTGCGACTTTCCAGTCGCGCCCTGGCGGATGGAGTGCGGGAGGGAAGGGAAAGAGTGGCGACCAGAACTGGGGGGGACGGACGCCCCCGCCCGTCCAACACGGACTGGATGTGTATGTCCTGTCGGAACCCGCCCCCCCCGCCCGCTTCTCCTCCCACTCTACGCCCGCAGGGGGGCACCGCAAACTCGTCCCTCCTCTCCGTGACATCCGCGACGCAACCGTTTCCCCTTGCCATCGCGCCGTCCGCGCCGTACTTTCCACGCATGCCGACGTTCCCCTGCAATCCCGGTTCCACGCATTCCAGCGTTCTCGAAGGCATCCGCGATCCCGCCAACCGCAACGCCTGGGAGCGCTTCTTCGCCCAGTACGCTCCCTACGTCCGCGCCCTCGCCGAGCGCAACGGACTGCGCCATGCCGACGCCGAAGACGTCGTCCAGACCCTGTTTTCCGAACTCGCCACGCGCATCCGCACCTTCGACTACGACCGCGCCAAGGGCCGATTCCACACCTGGCTCGCCGGGGCGGCCCTCTACCGCATCCGCGACCTCCAGCGCCGCAACGCCCGCCGCGACGCCCGCGAAACCGCCTTCCCGGCCCCCGACGCCCCGTCCCCCGACGACGCCTTCGCGGCCCTCGCCGAAGAAGAATGGCTCGCCCACGTCCGCCACCTCGCCCTCGAACGCCTCCGGGCGCAAGTCTCCCCCCGCCAGTTCGAACTCTTCCATGCCGCCGCCATCGAAGAATGGCCCACCGAGAAGACCATGCGCGTCTACACCGCCTCCCGCGACGCCGTCTACCAAGCCAAGCACCGCCTCACCCCCCTCTGGCACGACGCCCTCCGCGCCGTCCTCGCCGACCTCGACGCTCCTCCCCCACCCCCGCCGCCCCCGCCCCCGTTAACGTGACCACTTTTGCGATTTTTTGAAAAGTGGACATCTTAACTTGACTTCTTCCGGCTTTCCTCCCAGAATCCCCGACATGCTGGCATTCCACGAGGTCCTGCCGTGAAACTCTTCCATCGCCAACGATATCTCGAAAAAATCCGCGGTTTCTACCATGCCGCCGACTTGGTCAAAGTCATCACCGGCGTCCGCCGTTGCGGCAAAAGCTCCCTCCTTCGGACGATTGCGGAAGAACTCCGCGATACGGGCACACCGGAAACGAACATCCTGTTCCTGGACCTCGAAAGCCCCGAAAACCGGCGCATCGCCACGGCGGACGCCCTGGAAGCCCGCATTGCCGCCTTCCCGCCCGCCCCGGGCCTCAAATACCTGTTCGTGGACGAAATCCAGAACGTCTCCGGCTTCGAGTCCGTCCTCAACGCCTTCCGCTCCACGGGCGATTGGTCCATTTTCGCCACCGGCTCCAACGCCTACCTCCTCTCCGGCGAACTCATGACCCGCCTCACCGGCCGCTACATCGAATTCGAGCTCTTCCCCCTCGGCTTCGAAGAATACGAGGCCATGAAATCCTTCTACGGGCTCCCCCGCGCACCCGATCCCAACGCCGAACTCAACGCCTACATCCTCGAAGGCGGCTTTCCCCGCGCCCTCTTCCTCCCCCGCCCCGCCGACAAACTCGCATACGCCCGCTCCGTCATCGCGGAAATCTTCGAGAAAGACATCCGCCGCCGCGTCAAGATCCGCACCCCGGGCCTTTTCGCGACGGTCCGCGACTACCTGATCAACAACTTCGGCGCCTGCACCAGCCTCAACCGCCTCCGGGAATCCCTCCGCCACCATGGCGAACCCATCGCGAAACCGACCCTCCAGCGCTACCTCCAGACCCTCCTCGACGCCAAAATCCTCTGCGAGTGCCCGCGGTTCGACGTCAAATCCCGGCGCTCCCTCGCCGGCGGGCGCAAATACTACCTCTCCGACCTTTCCTTCTATTTTTCGCAAAACACCGACACGCGCATCAACTACGGCCCCGTCCTCGAAAACATCGTCTACCTCCACGCCCGCGCCCTCGGCTGCTCCGTTTCCGTCGGCCGCGTCGGCCCCCTCGAATGCGACTTCATCCTCCGCACCCCCGACAACTCCTGGGCCTACGTCCAGGTCGCCTACACCATCGCCCTCTCCCGCGAAACCGAAGACCGCGAATTCCGCCCCCTCGAATCCATCCGCGACAACTACCCCAAATACGTCATGACCACCGACACCCTCCTGCAGCGCCGCAACGGCATCAAACACGTCAACCTCGCCGACTTCCTCCTCAAGGGCCTGCCTTTCTGACGGCTCCCGCCCCGTTAACGTGACCACTTTTGCGATTTTCCGGAGAATGGACACCTTGACCGCCCCCTCCCCGTGACCCCTCCCCTCCCCATTCCCCCCGCCCTCGCCGCCCTCTTCCCCGAGGCCGACTTCGCAACCCCCGTCGGCGAAGGCGCCTACGGCTCCGTCTGGCTCGCGCGCTTCCCGGACGGCGCCTGGCGGGCCGTCAAGCACGTCGCCGCCGACCCCGACCGCCCGGCGGCGGCCGCCCGCGAACTCCGCGCCGTGCGCCTCCTCCTGGCCCTGGCCGACCCCGAAGCGCCGCCGAGCGCCCCCCTCCATCCCGCCCTCCTGCCCATCCACGAACTGCGCATCGCCCCCGACGGACGCACCTTCGCCTACACCATGCCACCGGCCGATTCCCTTCGTCCCAACTGGCATGACGCCCCCGACCAGTACCGCCCCCGCACCCTGGCCGCCGACCTCCTCGCCCGCCGCGCCCTGCCGCTCCCCGAATGCCTCGAACTGGCCGAAACCCTCGCTTCGGCCCTCGACAGCCTCCAGCGGCACTGCCTCGTCCACCGCGACATCAAACCCTCGAACGTCCTCTACCTCTCCGGCCGCCCCGTCCTCGCCGACTTCGGCCTCCTGGCCGACACCCGCGAAGCCGCGTCCGTCGTCGGCACCCCCGGCTACGTTCCCGGCGAACAGCACGGCCGCTTCCCCGCCGACCTCTACTCCCTGGGCATCCTTCTCGCCGAAGCCGCCACCGGCCGTCCCGTCGCCGAAACCGGCTACGCCCCCGTCCCCGAAGCCGACACCTCCCACCCCCTCTATCCCCCCTTCCTCGCCCTCCTCCACCGCGCCACCGACCCCAATCCCGCCCGCCGCCCCCAGACCGCCGCCGCCTTCCTCGCCGACCTCCGCGCCCTCCGCGCGCCGCCGCCTCCGCGCCGCCGCTTCCGCCGCCTCGCCTGGCTTGCCATCCCGCTCGCCCTTGGCACCCTCCTGGCAACCCTCTTCTTCCAGCGCAATCCTGCGCCGCAACATTCTCCGTATCAAACAAAAACAATTCAACCCGATTCCATCGAATCAATCGATTCCATCGAAACAATCGACTCCCTTGGAACAACTCCAGCCCCCCCCCCCCCCCCCCCCCCCCCCCCCCCC
>CACXEY010000045.1 GCA_902766695.1 uncultured bacterium | reverse complement strand
GGGGGGGGGGGGGGGGGGGGGGGGGGGGGGGGGGGGGGGGGGGGGGGAACGGGGGGGGGGAGAGGTGCGCCCGAGGAGGGCGAAAGGGGAAGGTGGGGGGAGGGAGGGGCGGCGGGTTGAAACCCGCCGTCAGGAGGGGGGAGGGGGGATAGGGTGCGCGGGCGCGGGAGGGGCGGGTCCTTGACGGGCGGTTGCGGGGCGGGTATTTTCGGGGGAAGAGGAGGCAGAGCATGAGCGAGGCCGAAAAGGATGCGATATTCAGGCAGATCGACGAGACCGGGACGGTGCGGAGGGGGGATCCGGGGTTCGGCGAGCTGGAGGGGGAGCTCATCCGCTCCCATGCGCTGTGCCTGGAAATTTCGGCCAGGAAACCGACGGACCCGGAGTACAAGGGGTTGCTGGAGGAACTGCTGGGACGGGAAATCGACGGGAGCGTGGCCATCGTTTCGCCGTTTTACTGCGATTGCGGATGCCGGCTCCGCGTCGGGAAGAACATCATCATCAACAAGGGGGCGACGATCTTTTCCGCCGGCAGGGTGGAGATCGGGGACAACGTCCTGATCGCGCCCGACGTCAAGATCGTGACGGTGGACCACGATCTCCGGGACCGCATGAATTGCCTCCATTTCGGGAAGGTGACGGTGAAGGAAAACGCGTGGATCTGCATCGGTGCGATCGTGTGCCCGGGGGTGACGATCGGGAAAAACGCGGTGGTCGCCGCCGGGGCGGTCGTGACGAAGGACGTCCCGGACAATGTGATGGTGGGGGGGAATCCGGCGAGGATCATCAAGCGGGTGGACGAGTGATGAGAGACGAGAGACGAGTGACGAGTTTGCGGTGCGCCCGCGGGGCGGGCGGGGAGTGGGAGGGAGGCGGCACGGGGGCCGCCTGGCAGGACGGGAACAGGGGGAGGCGAGGGGGGCCTGCGGGCGCAGTGACAAGTGAAAAGTGACGAGTGACGAGTGACGAGTTTGCGGTGCCGCCCTGCGGGCGGGACGAGGAAGGGAAAGCGGGCGAGCCGCCCGCGCTCCGACAGGGTGGGTGAGGGAGGGGCGGCGGGCTGACAGCCCGCCGTCAGGAGGCACGGGGGGCGGGATGGGGGGATTTGCTTGTAATCTTTCGGGGCGGGGGGTGTAGTATGGGTAGAAAGAAGGGCCTCCGGTGAGGGGGCCGAGAGACAAGGAGTCAAAGATGGCCATCCAATCCGCAAACCACATCGCAGAGGTTTCCCTCCAGACGCATTTCCAGGCGTCCGAGACCAACGCGCCCGCCGCGGGCAAGATCGAGATCCGCAGGAACGTCTACAGCGTCACTTTCGCCGACGGCCAGGTCCACGCGAAGTTCCTCACCGGCAACGCCTTCACGAACTTCTTCCGCTCGAAGACCCTCGGCCGCTTCACCCGGACCCTCCAGGCCCAGTACGATACCTGGCTCGACCGGCAGCGCCAGATCGAGCAGGCCAAGGCCGCGGAGTTCGCGCTCACCCTCGGCTTCAAGGACAATCCCAACGTCGCCAAGGTCCTGGCGGCCGTCGACGAGTTCAAGGCCATCCTCGAAGAGGCGAATCCCGCCGGCAAGGAGAAGTTCCTTTCCCGCCTCGACGACATCGCCCGCCTCGCGACGCTCCGCAACACGTTCACCCGCATCCCCGACGGCGCGGAATGCAACCGGCTGGTCACGAAGGCGAATTTCCTCACGCACTTCGACGACAACACGAAGGGCCTGGACAACCGGGGCAAGAAGGCCTACATGGTCAACACGCTCGACGAAATCGTCAACGGCTTCCTCACGGTCGTGTCGCAGATGAAGGACAAGAAGACGGAAATCGTCGAATTCCTGCTCTCCTTCGACGGCTCCTGCGTCGAGCAGAAGAACGACAACATCCAGGACTGGCTCTCCGCCGCCGCCGGCTTCGCCAAGGTCTCGCGGTCGAATTCCTCCCACGACCTGGCCTACAGCGCCGCGGCCGAGTTCGCCGTCATCGCCGAGGAGGTCCGCGAGCCCTACTACGAGGAAGCGCGCAAGTCCTGCGAAGCCGAAGTCCGCGCCGCCTGCGCCAAGAAGGGCATCACCTCCGAGGCCGAAATCAAGGACAAGATCGACGCGAAGGCCGCCCTGCTCGTGCTCGACAAGGACGACGAGATCAAACTGAAAATCCGCCAGGCGCTCGAAAAGCACGGCAAGTTCGCCCTCTACGAGGCCCTCGTCGGCGCCAAGCGCCCCGTCACCGAAATCGCGAAAAACCCCGAGACCGGCAAGTGGACGGTCACGACCCTCGTGGACAAGAACGGCGCGCCCGTCCTCAAGCCCGTGAGCGCCTTCGACATCGACAAGAACTTCTCCAAGCTTGCCGACATGTACCTCGAAGACGCCGTCGACATGGGCATGGTCGAGCACAAGACCGCCACCGAAGAGCCCGTCTACGCCACCCGCGAGGACTTCCGCCAGGACGCCGTCCTCGCCGAGGCCGCCAAATACGCCTCCGGCGAAGCGGACATCGCCGTCCTCGCCGACCTCGTCAAGGCCCAGTTCGCCTACCAAACCGACCTCCCGGACGAAGAGTTCAAGCAGCACATCCGGACCGCCCTCGACGAAATCCTGGCCACGAAGAAGGACGACCCGGCCGAAACCCGGAAGCTCTTCACCCGCTTCGCGATCAACCACGCGGACGCCTCCTACTTCGACCAGCGCAACGACCTGGCCCGCCTCGCGAACCTCGTGGCGCGCCGCGCCGAAGCGCTCGTCGACCTCGAGAAGAAGATGCTGGCGCAGATCCCCGACGCCGCCTTCCGCTGCGCCAAGATGATGCAGAACGCCTTCAAGCAGATGAACATGCACGTCTACACCGCCTCCGCCAAGCGGCACATCGAGCAGACCCTCACGCAGCTGGTCCACCACGCCTACCACGGCAAGCCCGAGAGCCGGATCACCCAGGAAGCGAAGTCGATCCTCAAAAACCTCATGATCAACGGCACCCTCTTCACGGACAACCCCGTCTACGACCTCGGCCACCGCGCGGCCGGCGGCCGGGAAGTGAAGCTCCACGACTGCTTCACGCTCCTCATGCGGTGCATGCAGCGCTACGCCCTCGCCCCGCAGAACTACTACATGAAAGCCATCAAAGGCTGAGGAGACGGAACGATGTCCTGCACCTGCGAAGACGCCCTCGCGGCCCTCTCGGCCCACCTCGGACTGCCGCTCCGCTTCGATGACGGCGCCTGCTCCCTGCGCATCGGCGAGCAGCCCTTCACCCTCCGGAGCGAGGAAGGCCCGGACCGGCTCGTCCTCGCCGCCCTCGTCGCGGACGACCTGCCCGACGCCCCCGGCCGCCAGCTCGTCTGCGACCTGCTGGACCTCGCCTTCGGGATGCTCCAGGGCGGCCTGCCCGCGGTCGGCCGCGACCCGGACACCGGCTTCATCGCGGCCTTCGCGCAGTTCCCGTGCGCGACGCTCGTCGCGGCGGAATTCCCCGACGCCTTCGACAAGTTCGCCGCCTTCGCCACCGCCCTCTCCGACCGCCTCGAAGCGGAACGCAACGGCGGGGCCCCCGCCGCCTCCGCCGTTGCCGAAGAGGCAACCCCGCCCTTCGGCGCCAACGGCATCCTCCCCGTCTAGCCCGACTTTCCATATTCGAGGGTAAAATCCATGAGTTTCCTAAGATTTTGCTCGTAGGTCTTCACTACACGACGGTGTGCAT
>CACXEY010000044.1 GCA_902766695.1 uncultured bacterium | reverse complement strand
GGCGTTTGCGGGGATGGGGATGTTCATGGAGGGTCCTTTCGTTGGCGGAGGGCGGGACCGCCTCCGGCCACCTGCCGGATTGCACTCCGCCACTCTACACGATATTGCACGCAAACGGCAAAATCTTATGCGGCTGGCGGAAAAAAGTCGGGAGCGGGGAAAATGCGATGGGGCGGGGGATTCGACGGCCATCGATTGCATTCGATTGCCGTCGATTGCATTCGGCGGGGGGGGAACCCTCAGCGGAGCGAGGCGAGGACGGGGAGGGGCAGGGTGTCGAAGGGTGGCGTGGAGAGGGCGTGTTCGAGGAGGAGGGCGGAGGCGAAGGCGTCGTAGAGGGCGTCGTGCCAGGTGCGGCCGGGGCAGAGGGCGGTCAGACGGTCGAGGAGGCCCAGGGCAGTGCAGGCGGCGGAGAGGGTGTGGTCGGGGACCGTCGGGAGGAGGTGGCGGGCGAGGACGAGGGTGTCGAGCCAGGGACCGAAGCGGTGCAATGGGGCCAGGTGTTGCAGGATCTTTTTTTCGGTGGAGGCGTTGTGGGCGGCCAGGGGGCGGTTCAGGAGCCACGGGGTCCAGGCGGGCCAGAGGACGGCGGGCTCGGGAGCGGCGTCGAGTCGGTCGCGGAGGGCGGCGTGGCGTCCCGGCGCGTAGGGGTTGAAGGGGCGGCCCGCCGGGACGTGCAGGAGGTCTTCGCGGCAGACCCCCGTGACGCGACCGTCCTCGAGCTCGACGAGGCCGATCTGCCACGGGACGTCGGGATGCCCGCGGACGGAGCCGGTGGTTTCGAAGTCGAGGACGGTGATGGGCGGAAGCATGGGGAGGCGGGGTCCTAGAAACCTAGAAATCTAGAAACCTAGGTATCTAGTTTCCTAGGCTAGGCCAAGGCCGCTTCGAGTTGGTCGAGGAGGCTGGAGAATTCGGCGAAGGCTTCGGCGAAGACGGCGGGGGAGGAGAGGTCGACGCCGGCCGCGGCCACGGCTTCGAGCGGCGGACGGGAGCCGCCGGATCGGAGGAGGGCGAGGTAGGCGTCGGTGCCGGTTCCGGCGAGGATGCGGCGGGAGAAGACGAGCGCGGCGCAGAAGCTGGTGGCGTATTTGTAGACGTAGAAGTCGTAGTAGAAGTGCGGGATGCGGCACCATTCGTAGGCGATGGTCGGCGAAAGGTCCAGGCCGGGGTAGTAGGCGCGGTTGAGGTCGGTGTAGGCGGTGCAGAGCCAGTCGGCGGTGAGGGGCGTTCCGGCTTCCTCGGCGGCGTGGATGTCGCGCTCGAACTCGGCGAACATGGTCTGCCGGAAGACGGTCCCCTTGAAGGAGTCGCACAGGTGCGCGAGGAGATGGGTGTGCAGCGGGCTGCCGGCGGGTTCTTTGCCGAGGAGGTGGTGCGAGAGGAGGAGTTCGTTGACGGTGGAGGCGATCTCGGCGATGAAGATGGGATACGACGCGGTGGCGTAGGGCTGGGAATGGTTGGAGAGCCAGGTGTGGGCGGAATGGCCGAGTTCGTGGGCGAGGGTGAAGGCGTCGTCGAGGCGGTCGTGGTGGTTGAGCAGGAGATAGGGCGCGCTGTCGTAGCAGCCGGAGGAGCAGGCGCCGGACTGCTTGCCGGTGTTCTCGAACCAGTCGATCCAGCGGGAGGAGAAGGCGGTCTTCAGGATGGTTGCGTAGTCGGGGCCGAGCGGCGCGGTGGCGTCGAGGACCCACCCGGCGGCGGTGTCGGGCGGGACGGTCGGGGAGACGGCCGGGACGAGGGGGGTGTAGAGGTCGTAGAAATCGAGGTCGTCGAGGTGCAGGGCGCGGGCGCGGAGGGAGAGGTAGCGGCCGAAGGCGGGCAGGGCGTCGCGGGCGGACGCGATGAGGGCGTCGTAGACGGCGGTCGGCACCTGGTCGTCGAAGAGGGCGGCTTCGCGCGCGGTCGGGTAGTGGCGGGCGGCGGCCTCGAAGACGTGCTCCTTGACGGTGTGGGCGAGGGTCGAGGCAAAGGTGTTCTTCCATTTGCCGTAGGTGCCGAGGAGGGTCTCGAAGGCGTTGCGGCGGAGGGTGCGGTCCGGGGATTCGAGGTAGGTGCGGTAGGTGCCCTCGGTCAGGGGCAACGGCGCGGCGGCGGGGTCGGAGCCGGCGACGTCGGGGAAGGCCAGGTCGGCGTTGGCCATGATGTCGTAGGTTTCGGACGAGGCGGAGAGGACTTCGGAGGCGCGCGCCAGGAGGGTCTCTTCGGGCTCGGAGAGGACGTGGGGCTTGTTGCGGAGGAGTTTTTCCAGGCGGCGGCGGTGCGGCGCGAGGGCGGGATCGTCCTGCCAGGCGGCGATGTCGCCGGCGGGATGCGAGAGGAGTTCGGGGGTGATCCAGGCGCAGGCGGCGGCGAGTTCGGCGTAGCGGGCGCGGATGCGGGCTTCGCGGGCCTGGGCGGCGGGCTCGGCGGTGTCGGTGTCGTGGGAGAGGTGCGCGTAGGTGTAGAGTTTTTCGAGAGTGCGGTCGAGGGCTTCCTCGGCCGCGAAGAGGGCCGCGACCGCGGGTGCGCCGTCGAGCTTGCCCTGGAGCGCGAGGACCGGCGCGAGGAGGTCGCCGAGGCGCGCGAAGTCGGCCTCCCACGCGGCGTCGGTGGCGTAGAGGGGGGCGAGGTCCCACGTGCGGTCGGCGGGGATGTCGCGGCGGGCGGGG
>CACXEY010000043.1 GCA_902766695.1 uncultured bacterium | reverse complement strand
GGCGGCGCGGCGTATTTCGTCGGCGGGCGCGGTGGCCCAGACGCCGTCGGCCCCGAGCAGGAGGGAGAGGTCTTCGTAGGCCTGGACGTTGGAGGCGTCGGCGGCGAGCAGCCACAGCACCCCGTCGCGCCGCACGGGAAGTATTTCCTGCCGCCGCACCCACTCGACGGGCACGCTCTCCAGCAGCGCCGGATCGAGCCACGCTTCGTCGATGCGCTCGACGCGCGGCAGGCCGGCATCCGCCGCGGCCGCCGGGGGGAGGGCCGCCCCGCCTTGATTGTCGCTCCTGTTCATGCCGTCCTTCTACCACATCCGCCGCCGCGCGGCAAATGCGCATCGGGGCGGGGAGGGCCCGCGCCCGAATGCGGGATTGACTTGGCCGCCGCCGCAACGCATGATTCGCCGCGGTTGCCCGCAGCGTGCGGGAAAAGACACGATTCAACAGCAAAAGGATGGTTCGGATGAAAAAGACGTGGTTGGCGATGTTGGCGGGTGCGGCCGTTTGCGCCGGACTGGTGACGGGTTGCGGCAAGGCCGGTGCGCCCGCGGGCGCGGACGGCGAAGCGGCCGCGGACGGCGCGGCGGCGGCCCTGCAGGTGCCGGCCCGGGCGCTGTCGCCGAAGGAAGAGGCGAAGGCGTCGGTGGATGCGGCCATATCGGCCGTCAAGGCGGGACGCCTCGACGAGGTGTACGGGATGCTGCCGGAGAGCTACCAGCGCGACATCTCGGAGGTGGTCCGGGCCTACGCCGCCAAGATCGACCGCCCGCTCTACGAACAGGGCGCGAACCTGCTCGCCGCCGCCGGGGACCTCATCGCGGCCCAGGCCCCCAACCTGATGGAGCTGATCGGCAATCCCGCTGCGCTCGGGCTGGAGCTGCCCGACACGGTGGATGCGGATGCGGTGACCGCCGACCAGATCCGCCAGGCGGGCGAGTGGATCTCCGGCGTGGCGAAGAGCCTCAGCTACGACGATTTCGCGGCGGGGAACATCCGTCCGCTGCTGTCGAATCCGGTGACGGCGGGGCTCCTGGCGGAGGGGATCGCGCAGCTGCCGTCGGACGCCATCGCGTGCGCGTTCGCGGACGACGCCGCCTCGCCGCAGGCGGAAGGCATCGTGCCGTTGCGCTTCACGACGCGGGCCTCGGAGGAGGACGAGCCGGAGACGGAGGATCTGTCGTTCGTGAAGGTCGAAGGCAGGTGGGTCCCCCTGGAGATGAGCCAGGGCTGGACGGACACGGTCCGCACGGCGCTGGCCGGAGCGCAGGAGTTCGAAATCGACGCCTCCGCCCGCCAGATGGCCGACACGCTCGCCCCGGTGCTCACCCGTACGCTGGAGTCCCTCAAGTCCGCCCAGTCCGCCCAGGAACTGCAGGCCCAGGCGATGGGCGCGATGATGACCATCGGGATGATGATGCAGCAGTAAGCGGCCCCGACGCCCGCAAGGGGGCGATGGAAGGCGCCATGGACGCATGGCGCGGCTGGATGAAGGCCGCCTGGCGGCACGGAATCCGGTCGCGACGTCGCGGACGGGCGCCTTCCCTGCGCTCGGGAGAGGGGTGGAGGGCGGCTGCGGCGACGGGGGGACGCGGCCGGGTCAGTACACGGGCAACCGCGCGGGGCGCTCGCCGTCGAAGTGGAGGCGGGCGTCGGTGAGGCGGAAGCGGGCGGCGATGTGGAAGCAGCGGGTGCGGTAGGCGGTCCAGAGGGGGAATTCTTCGGGGGTCAGGGCCAGCAGGAAGTTGCGGAAGGGTTTGCGCCAGCTCAGGCGCAGGTTCAGGCGGTCGCGGGCTTCTTCGGTGGGGAGCGTCGCCACGAAGTCGGTCATGTATTTGTAGCCTTCTTCGCCGCTGATGGGCGGAATCCAGACGATGTCGTGGTCTTCGGGCGGCGGCAGGGTCGGGTCGTCGGGACGCCGCGGGCCGAGCAGGTCGGTGGTGACGCCGACGGTGCCGGCGGTGAGGTCGACGTAGGGGCGGTAGTCGGGGTTCAGGCACGCGAGAAGGGCGTCGCCCAGGGCGTCGCGGAATTGTTGTTCGGATTCGATGAGGGGGGCGTTCATGGGAGGATTTTGACGGGGAGGTCTTTGTGGACGGCGTGGACAAGACGCAGGGCGTCCCAGTTGGTCAGGCGGAAGCAGCCGTGGGATTCGGTCTTGGTGATGTCTTCGGGGGACGGGGTGCCGTGGATGCCGTAGCCGGGAAGGTCGAGGCCGATCCACGCGACGCCGACGGGGTTGTTGGGGCCGGGCGGGATGCGCAGGCGTTTGCCGATGGCGGCGGCGGCGGGGTCGTCGGCGTAGAGGGCCGGGTCGAAGGTGTATTCGGGGTTCTCCGCCCAGACGCGGACGTGCAGGGTGCGGTCGACGGGGCGTTTGGCTTTGTCGGCGGCGATGGAGCAGGGGAACTGGGCGGCCAGGGTGCCGTCCTTTGCGTAGGCGCGGAGGGTGTGGTCGGCGAGGCGGATTTCGAGGCGGGAGAGGGGCGGCAGGCGGGTCTTTTGGGAGGTGGGGGAGGGGATGCCGGCGGGGACGGTGAGGATGGTGCCGGGAGGCGGGTTGGGCCAGGAGGGGGCGTCGGGGTTGAGGTGGCGGAGGGTGGCTTCGTAGAGGTGGTAGCGCTCGGAGAGGAGTTCGGAGAGGGTGGTGTGGCCGAGGCGGTCGCGTTTGGATTTTTCGCGCCAGCCGGGCGCGGGCGCGGTCAGGGCGGCGTGGTCGGCGGGGGTGACGGTGTGGGTCGCAAAGAGGTTGTTGGTGGTGGTGAGGGCGGCGGGAAGGGTGGGGTCGGTCGGGTCGCCGGTCGGCGGCAGGTGGTGGGCGAGTTGCCACGCGGTCAGGGCGTGGCGGCTCTTGGTCCCCCAGTGGCCGTCGAGGCCGCCGGGGGAGTAGTTGGCTTGGTCGAGGTGGAGTTGGAGGGCGAAGGTGCGCTCGAAGGCGAGTGACGAGTGACGAGTGACGAGTGACGAGTTTGCGGCGGGTTTTTGTGGAGTGGATGGAGGGAGGGCCGGAGCGGGGGTGGGGCGGGGCGGGGCGAGGATGCCGGGGGGCGGGGGGGGGTGGGGGGATGACGCGGGAGTGGGCGCGGGTGGGGAGACGGGGGGGGTGACGCGGACGCAGGCGGAGAGGAGGAGCGGGAGGAGGATGAGGGAAAAGGCGAACAACCGAACGGCCGAACGGCCGAACAGCCGGTTGGTTTCGGCGGCGGGCGCGGGGAACTCCGTGCCAGGTTGCGGCGCGAATGGGCGTTTCTGGCGCTCGGCGGCGAGGGGACTCGCCGCCCTACCCATGGAGGCTTGGGGGGGCGGCGCGGCTGGAAGCCGCACCTCCCAGGCAGGGGAGGGGGGAAGGAGGGATTTGAAATTTGAAATTTCAGAAGGGGTCACGGGAGGGTGAGTTCGATGGAGGTGGATTGGGTGTTGGGGAGGTTGGCGGGTTTTTCGACGTGGACGGAGACGGATTGGACGCCGGGGAGGGCGAGGATGCGGGTGGCGATGGTGGTGGCCAGGGTTTCGAGGAGGCGGGGGTTGGTTCGGGCGGCGGCGGTGGCGATGTCGTGGAGGCGGCGGAGGTCGAGGGCGTCGGCGATGTCGTCGGTGGCGGCGGCGCGGGCGATGTCGGTTTTGACGGAGAGGTCGACGAGGACGGGGCGGGGCGCGCTGCGCTCTTCGGGGAGGCAGCCGAGGATGGTCGCCAGCTGGAGGCGGTTGACGCGGAGCCGGGATTCGCTCATGCGTTTTTTCTCCAGCGGGGTTCTTCGGCGGCCCGCAGGCCGGGCTGGGCGGAGGGGGTGACGTGCACGGCGTCGGCCCAGGCGCGGCAGTCGCGCAGGAAGGCGTCGGAGACGGTGACGGTGAAGGAGCCGCCGGGCCGGAGGTAGACGTCGGCCCCGCCTTCCATGCGCAGGCGCAGGGTGACGAGGGTGCGGCCGGGATGGCGGCGGAGGACGTCGGCGAGGCCCGCCAGGCGTTCTTCGGTCCAGGTGGCGGCGCGGACGTCGAGGAGGACGGACTGGGTGAATTTGGCGGGGGCGGTCTCGATGGGGTAGACTTCGTCGACGGAGAGCATTTTGCCGGCACCGGTGCGGTCGAGGCGGACGGAGCCGCAGAAGACGAGGACGGTCTCGGGCTGGAGGGTGGAGGACCATTCTTCGTAGGCTTTGGTGTAGGCGGCGGCGGGGATGGTGCCGTCGGGGGTCTCGATCTGGAAGAAGAGCATGGGCTTGGGTTTTTCGTCGGAGCCTTCCTTGGGCTTGGTGCGGACGAGGCGTTCCTGGGTGAGGAGGCCGCCGACGCGGACGCGGGTGCGTTCGTCGAGGGTCTGGAAGGAGGCGGCGGTGCACTGGGAGTAGATGGAGAGGGTTTCCTGGTGGTCCTGGAGGGGGTGGCCGGAGATGTAGAAGCCGATGAGCTCTTTCTCGAAGGACAGCATGTCCTTGGTGGACCAGGGGGGGGCGTCGGGGAGGTCGGTGTCGGTCATGCCGAGGCCGGAGGCTTTGGCGTCGTCGGGGGCGAGCATGTCGAAGAGGGAGGTCTGCCCGGCGGCGCGGTCGCGCTTGACGCTTGCGGCGTAGGCGGTGGCGGGTTCGATGCCGGCGAAGAGGCGTCCGCGGCTCAGGCCGGTGAAGTCGAATGCGCCGGCCTTGATGAGGGATTCGATGGCTTTTTTGTTGACGCCGGCGGAGGCGGTGCGTTCGCAGAAGTCGACGAAGCCCTTGAACGGGCCGTTCTTGGTGCGCTCGGCGATGACGGCTTCGACGGCGGCGGCGCCGACGCCCTTGATGCCGGCGAGGCCGTAGCGGATGCCGCCGCCGACGGGGGTGAAGCGGAGGCCGGATTCGTTGACGTCGGGCGGCAGGACGGCGATCCCCATGCGCTGGCATTCGGCGACGAGGACGGGGAGTTTGTCGGTGTTGCCCATTTCGCTGGAGAGCATCGCGGCCATGAACTCGGGGGCGTAGTTGGCCTTGAGGTAGGCGGTCTGGTAGGTGACGATGCCGTAGGCGGCGGAGTGGGATTTGTTGAAGCCGTACTGGGCGAATTCGGTGATGGTGTCGAAGATTTCGCCCGCCTTCTTCGCGTCGCAGGTGCCCTTTCCGACGCAGCCGTCGACGAAGCCCTGCCGCTGCTTGGCCATCTCGACGGGGTTTTTCTTGCCCATGGCGCGGCGGAGGATGTCGCCCTGTCCCATGCTGAAGCCGGCGAGGGCGCCGGCGGCCTGCTGGACCTGTTCCTGGTAGACCATGATGCCGTAGGTTTCCTTGAGGATGGGCTCGAGGAGGGGGTGGTCGTAGGTGATGGGTTCCTTGCCGAGCTTGCGCGCGGTGAAGGACGGGATGTTGCGCATGGGGCCCGGACGGTAGAGGGCGATCATGGCGATGAGTTCCTCGATCTTGTCGATCTGCAGGTCGCGCAGGAGTTTTCTCATGCCCTCGGATTCGATCTGGAAGACGCCGACGGTTTCGCCGCGCGCGAGCAGGGCGTAGGTGGCGGGGTCGTCGAGGGGGAGGTTGTCGATGTCCAGGTCGATGCCGCGCGTCTTCTTGACGTTGTCGCAGGCCTCGCGCACGACGGTGAGGGTCTTGAGGCCCAGAAAGTCCATCTTGAGCATGCCGGCGCGCTCGATGGGGACGGCTTCCCACTGGGCGATGACTTCGCCGTCCTTGTCGCGGGTGAGGGGGATGAACTCGATGAGCGGCTTTTCGCCGATGACGACGCCGGCGGCGTGGATGCCGGTCTGGCGGGGCGAGTTTTCGAGGTCGGGGGCGAAGTGCATGATCTGCTTCGCGTACTCCTCGGTGGCGCAGGCGCGGGCGAACTCCTCGCTGTCGCGCTTGGCGCTGGCGAGGGTGGTGCCGGGGTCGTCGGGGATGAGCTTGGCGAGCTTGTCGCAGTCGGCGAGGGGGATTTCCAGGGCGCGGCCGATGTCGCGGACGAGGGTCTTGGCGCCGAGGGTGCCGTAGGTGATGATCTGGGCGACGCAGTCGGCGCCGTACTTGCGGCGGACGTACTCGATGACTTCCCCGCGGCGCGTCTGGCAGAAGTCCACGTCGAAGTCCGGCGGCGAGACGCGTTCCGGGTTCAGGAAGCGCTCGAAGATCAGGTTGTAGCGCAGCGGGTCGATGCCCGTGATGCCGATGACGTACGCCACCAGGCTGCCCGCGCCCGAGCCGCGGCCGGGGCCCACCGGCACGCCCATCTTCTTGGCCGCGTGGATGAAGTCCCAGACCACCAGGTAGTAGTTCAGGAAGCCCGTCTTCTCGATGACTCCCATCTCGTGCCAGAAGCGGTCCATCACCGTCTTCTCGCGCTCGTTCGCGGGGTGCTCCGGGTCGGCCACCCCGTAGAGGCGGCGGATGCCCTCGTAGCCGAGCTGGATGAGGTACTCCTTGTGCGTGATGCCGCCGGGACACTGGTAGGTCGGGAAGTGCGGATTCTTCTGCCCCGCCAGCTTGAGCTTCACCTCGCAGCGCTCCGCGATGCGCACCGTGTTCTCCAGCGCCTCCGGGAGCTCGCCGAAGAGCTTCGCCATCTCCTCGCCCGTCTTGAGGTAGAACTCCGGGGCGCCGTACTTCATGCGGTCGGGATTCGACCACTTGTCCTGCGTCTGGAGGCAGAGCAGCATCTCGTGCGATTCCGCCTGGTCCTGGCGGAGATAGTGGACGTCGTTCGTCGCCACGAGCGGCAGCGACAGCTCCTTCGAGAGCGCCACCAGCTTGCGGTTCAGCGGCGCCTGCTCCGGCAGCCCGTGGTCCTGCAGTTCCAGGAAGAAATTCCCCGGCCCCATGATGTCCGAATACTCGGCGGCCAAGGCTTTGGCTTCCGCGTCGCGCCCCTCCACGAACGCCTCCGCCACCTCCCCTTTCAGACACGCCGAAAGCGCGATCAGCCCCTCGTGGTACTGCGCGAGCAGCGGACGGTCGATGCGCGGCTTGTAGTACTCGCCGTAAAGATGCGCCGTGCTCACCAGCCGCATCAAGTTGAACCACCCCGTCTCGTTCTCCGCGAGAAGCACCAGGTGGTTGTTCCGCACCTTCCCGTTCACCCGTACCCGCGACGTGTGCCCGTCCGGCGTGATGTACACCTCGCAGCCCATGATCGGCTTGACCCCGTGCTTCTCCGCCCCCTGGTAGAAATGCACCGCCCCGTACAAATTCCCGTGGTCCGTCAGCGCGATCGCCTTCTGCCCCACGTCCAGCACCCGCTCCATGAGCGGACTCTTGTGGTCCTTGCCGCGGTCGAGCGGACACAGCCCGTCGAGCAGGCTGTACTCGCTGTGCACGTGCAGATGTACGAAAGGAATGGTGCTGGACATGGCCGTTGTCTTTCGGAAAGGGCTTTTCTCTGTTCCCCCGCACCTTACCCCACGCCCCCCCGCTTTCCAAGCCGGAAACACCCCCCCCCGTCGGGCTGACACCCCGCCGTCAGGACACCCGCTGCACCCCCTCCGGTGTGACATGGAGCGCGCACCCACCCGAAACCCGCGCCATCTCCGCAATCTTTGCGTT
>CACXEY010000042.1 GCA_902766695.1 uncultured bacterium | reverse complement strand
GGGGGGGGGGGGGGGGGGGATAGTCGGGGGCATGAGACGGTTGACTTGTTTTCTTTGCGGGGTGTTGGCGGCGGCCGCGGTGCTGTGCGGGCCGGCGCGCGCCCAGGAGGCGCTGCCCGACGATTCGCCGGAGGCCCTCTTCCAGACGGGGATGTCGCGGTTCTCCGCCGGCGACTATGAGACGTCGCTGACGGTGCTCTCGGAGCTGGTCAAGGTCTTCGGCCGCGAGCCGGAGCTGCGCGGGCGCATCGACCTGGCCATGTACGCCAAGGCCTGCGCGCTCTACAACCTCGAGCGCCGCGAGGAGTGCGTGAAGGCGTTCCGCGAGTACCTGGCGGCGTTCCCGGAGTCGAAGTACGCGGACGAGGCGCTCTTCCGCATCGGCGTCTGCCTCCAGCAGGACGGCGACCACCAGGAGGCCGTCGCCGCCTACCGCCAGCTGCGCACGGCCCATCCGGACTCGGCGTACGCGGAGGACGCGGCCTTCCAGATCGGCCTCTGCCTCCTGCTCGACGAGGCGAACGCGGACGCGGCGGCGGCCTTCAAGGATTTCGTCGCGCTCTACCCCCGCAGCCGCCTCGCCGCCCAGGCCGGCGCCTACGCCGCCCGCGCCCTCTTCGACGACGACAAGCCCGAGGAGGCGATCGCGATGCTCGAGGAGACGGAGAAGCGCCCGCGCCCGTGGTCGGTGGTGACGTACTGCAACTTCCTGGCGTTCGAGATCGGCGACTCGCTCTTCGACGACGGCGAGTTCGAGACGGCGCTCAAGGCGTACCGCCGCGTCAAGACCCGCCGCGCGATCCTCCATCACCTCAAGCAGGACCTCGCGCGGCTGGAGGCGGAGAAGGCGGCGTTCGACCGGCGTCCGCCCTCGGCGCAGGGGGGCCTTTCGGCGCACTTCCGGGCGGCGCGGCAGCTGGAGCGCGACGTCGCGCAGACGCGCGAGATGCTCGAGAAGCTCGAGACGATGCCGGACTACGACGCGAACCTCTTCCACCGCATCGGCCGCTGCTACTTCAACACGGACCGCCACTGGGAGGCCCGCATCGCCTTCAAGCGCGTGGTGGACACCGCGGCGGAGGAGGACATCCGCGAGGCGGCGCACTTCGATCTGATCCTGGCGATCAGCCGCCTGCGCCGCTTCGACGACCTGCTCGTGGAGGCCGACAACTACCTCGGCACCTACGACCCCGAAGGGAGGTGGCAATGAAATCCCGCCGCTTTTCCGTCCTGGCCTCCGTCCTAGGCGTCCTAGCCGTCCTAGTCATCCTAGGTTCCCTTCTCCCCGCCCCCGCGCGCGCTGCGGTCTCGGGCAAGTGGAACAAGCTGGACGACTGCGTGCTCGCCGACGGCTACATGGACGGCGACAGCTTCCACATCCGCCACAAGAACAAGGACATCATCATCCGCCTCTACTTCGTCGACACCCCCGAGACGGACAAGACCCACGAGGAGCGCAACAAGGCGCAGGCGGACTACTTCGGCATCAAGGACACGCAGGTGATTCCCGTCGGCCAGCTCGGCAAGAAGTTCACGCAGAAGACCCTCAAGGGCGAGCGCTTCACCGTGTGGACCCGCTGGGAGGACGCGATGGGCTCGTCCCAGCAGAAGCGCTATTTCGGCATCGTGCAGGTCGGCAAGGACGACCTCGCCGAGCTGCTCGTCGCCAACGGCCTCGCCCGCGTCTACGGCGCCTCCGCCGTCATGCCCAGCGGCCGCGGTCCCGACGACGAGTTCGCGCGCCTCCGCCAGCTCGAGCACCGCGCCAAGGCCAAGCGGCTCGGCGCCTGGTCCAAGGCCGCCAAGAAGGGGGCCCTCCGCGAAGACGGCGGCGGCATGTTCGACCTCGCGGAAGAGGACGGCGGGGAAGGCGGCGAAGGCGGCGGCCGCCGGCCTTTCGCGCAGGCGTGGGACGACGAAGACTTCGCCGACCTCGGCGAATACCACGACAAGTGGGCCAACGTCCCGACCGTCGCCTTCCTGCGCGCGGAAGCCTTCATCAACACCGAGCGCTTCGAGGACGCCGAAATCGAGATGCGCAAGCTCCTGCGGCGCTTCCCCTCCCACCCCCAGCGCCCGCGCATCGAGTTCTACCTCGCCCTCTCCCTCGCCATGCAGGAAGAATTCGGAGAGGCCGTGAGCCGCTTCAAGGACTGGCTCGCCAAATACCCCGACCACCCTCTCGCCCCCGACGTCCGCTACTGGATGCCCATCTCCCTCTACTACGACGGCAAGTACGCCGAAGCCCTCCCCCTCTTCGACGCCTACTCCAAGCAGAACCCCTACACCGTCTACGCCCCCGAGGCCGTCTACCGCGCCGCCTGCTGCCGCTACGCCCTCGAAGACTACCAGGGCGCCGCCGACGGCGTCGCCGCCTTCCTGCGCGACCACCCCGACCACTACTTCCGCCACGAAGCCGCCATCATGCGCGGCGACGCCCTCGCCGCCCTCGGCGAATTCGACGCCGCCAAGGAAGCCTACCGCATCGCCATGGTCCCCGCCGCCGGCCCCTTCTACTACATGGCCCTCACCCAGGCCGCGCGCCTCCACAAGGCCCTCGCCGAGCCCGAGGAATACCGCGAAATGTCCAGGGAATTCGTCCAGTACATCAAGGACATGCCCCAGGACTCCAACATCATCGACGCCGCCTACCAGGCCGGCTGGGCCCTCCGCCAGACCGGCGAATCCGACAAGGCCCGCCGCCTCTACTGGCAGATGATCGAGCTCCACGGCAACGTCCCCGCCTGGGAAGGCTTCGACCTCATGCTCGCCGACCTCGCCAAACTCTACCCCCGCGGCACCGACGAATACGACCAGGACCTCCGCGCCCGCCACGACCGCGCCCTCGCCGACCGCCGCATCGCCCTCGCCGCCCGCCTCGACGCCGCCCGCATCCAGCGCCTCCCCGCCGAGTCCCAGACCGCCGCCGTCGCCGCCTTCGCCGGCCGCTACAACACCGACGACCTCGGCCCCGAGACCCTCGTCTGGATCGGCCGCGAATGGTTCGACCACGGCATGGTTTCCAACGGCATCGCCACCCTCGAATTCCTCCTCGACCGCTACGGCGAATCCCGCCACGCCCCCGAAGCCCAGATGCTCCTCGCCCGCCAGGAAGTCGCCGACAAACGCTGGGACGACGCCTTCGGGCACGCCGACGCCGTCGTCAACGGCGCCGCCGACCTCGACATCTACGTCGAAGCCGTCTTCCTGCGCGCCGAAGCCCTCCGCGGACTCGGGCGCAACGGCGAAGCCATCACCGCCTACAACGAAATCCTCGCCAACCGCGCCGCCCCGCGCCGCCTCAAGCCCGACGCCCTCCTCGGCATCGCTGCCTGCCTCTGCGCCCAGAACGAATGGAACCAGGCCAACGCCTACTACCAGCGCGTCTACGTCCTCTACGGCGCCTACAAAAAACAGGTCGCCGCCGCCTACCTCGGCTCCGCCGCCTGCTTCGAGCACACCCGCGAACCCCAGAAAGCCATCGCCACCTACGACGCCTTCCTCGAAACCGACGCCTCCCGCGGAACCGCCGAAGCCGCCACCGCCCGCCAACGCCGCGCCGCCCTCTCCCAAGGAGCCACCCCATGAGCCACCGCCCTTCCCATTCCCACCCGTTCCTGCGGTCCCTTCGTCCACTTTTCTTCCATTGCATCCTTTGCGTCCTTTGTGGCTCATTCCCTTCCCCCGCCCGCGCCCAACTCGGCCCCTACGAAGTCCGCCTCGCCAACGACCGCTTCCAGGCCCATCTCCTCAAGCGCGAAAAAAACGGCGACGTCTGGCTCCGCCGCCTCAAACCCGACGGCACCCCCGGCCCGCAGGTCGGCTACGCCCGTGCCGACATCCTCGGCATCCGCATGCCGCGCCCCGCCTTCTTCACCAACGTCGAAGCCCTCGTCGCCGCGCCCGGGACCGGCCCCCTGCCTCCGCAGGCCACCGCGCGCGCCCACGCCCTCCTCGACCAATACATCCTCCAGACCCGCGCCTTCCGCGACATCCCCGGCGTCGTCTCCGACGAAGCCCTCTACCTCAAGGCCCGCCTCCAGGACCGCCAGGGGCAGCACGCCGAAGCCCTTGCCGGCTACGAAGCCATCCGCGCAAAGGACCCGCCGTCCGCCTTCGCCGACGCCGCCCGCATCCGTGCCGGCATCGACCACGCCCGCCTGACCAACGCCGTCGAAGCCATCGAATGCCTCGACGGCATTTCCCTGCCCGAAGAAGACGAAGCCCTCCTCTCCGACATGCTCTTCGCGCTGGGCGACGCCTACGTCCGCCTGGAGAACTGGGACCGCGCCCTGATGACCTACCTCTCCCTGGTCGTCTTCTACCCCTACGTCGGCAACAACGAAGCCCGCGCCCTGTCCCGCACCCTTCCCTGCTACGCCGCGCTCGGCGAATGGGAATCCTGCTACCGCGCCATCCAGGACCTCCTCGCCGCGGCCCCCGGGACCCCGGCGGCGGCCTACGCCGAAACCTTCGCGCAGAAACACGCCAAGCAGCTCGGCTCCGTCGGCGAATTCGTCGACGGCAAACGCGTCGTCGCCGACACCCCGGCCACCTCCATCGCCGGCACCACCGCCTCCACCAACGCCCCCTCCCACACCCAATTCAACGCCCCCTCCGACGACGACGGCGCTTCCGTCAACGACGACGTCGAATACCCCGACGAACTCCTCTGACCCGCCCCCCCTCCCCCACCCCATCCCTCCCGCGCCCCGCTTTCCCGGCGGGGCGTTTTTCATGGCCCCAGACAGACCGCAAAACCCCACGAAATCGGCCGAAATGAAATAATCTCAAAATCGCTGCCACACGACACGCCCGCCCCATTGCCCCCACCCCACGGACGGAAGGAGCCCTCCATCGCGTCCAGTACACCGAGTGGATAGCGCTTTTTTGCCGGGCCCTTCCTCCGGGCCCGGCCTCCGGTCGGGCCGTGTGGCAGGATGCCCCCTGACGGGCCGCCCGGAGGTTACCCCCTGCCGGCCAGCCGCATCAGGGAAAAGACAGGGTTTGAACCTGACACCCCCAAACGATTGCAACCACGTGCAATCGGGCTCCATCGCCCCCCTACCCCTCTCACAAATCCAGCAACTCCTGCACGTCCTGCCAAGTCATTTCGGGCAGGGTGAGCGGGCCGCTGGTGGCGTCGAGGGTGGCGTCGTAGAGGCGCTGTTTCTTGCGCTGGAGGGCCAGGACGCGCTCTTCGACGGTGTCCTGGGCGATGAGCTTGACGGAGTAGACGGTGCGCTTCTGCCCGATGCGGTAGGCGCGGTCGGTCGCCTGGTTCTCCACGGCCGGGTTCCACCACGGATCGAAGTGGATGACCATGTCGGCGCCCGTCAGGTTCAACCCCGTGCCGCCCGCCTTGAGGCTGATGAGGAAGACCGGTATCGACGCGTCCTGGTTGAACTGCCGCACGATGTCGAGGCGGTTCTGCGTGGACCCGTCGAGGTAGCAGTAGCGCAGCCCCCGCCGCTCCAGCGCCTCCCGCAGGATCGTCAGCATGGACACGAACTGCGAGAAGACGAGCACCCGGTGCCCGCCGTCGACCGCTTCGTCCAGCAGCTCGAAGAAGAGGTCCATCTTGGCCGACGGCTCCGCGCTGTCGAGTCCGTCGAGCTTGAGCAGGCCGAGATGGCAGCAGACCTGCCGCAGGCGCAGCAGGGTGTTGAGGATCTCGAACTTGCTCTTGCGGAAGCCCTGGCCGGCGACGAGTTCGGCGACCTTGCGCTGGGACTCCTCGAGGAGGGCGGCGTAGACTTTCTTCTGGTCGTTGGTGAGGGGGCAGACGGCGACGCGCTCGATCTTGGGCGGCAGCTCCTTGGCGACGTCGCGCTTGAGGCGGCGCAGCAGGAAGGGCTGGAGTTTGCGGTGGAGCCGCCACTGGGCGAGTTCGCCTTCGGGGCCGCCCTGCTGGATGGGCTGCTCGACGTTGGCGCGGAACAGGACGTGGTCCCCGAGGTAGCCGGGCATGAGGAAGTCCATGATGGACCAGAGGTCGCTGACGCCGTTCTCGATGGGCGTGCCGGTGAGGACGAGTCGGTGGGCGGCGCGGACGCGTTTGGCGGCGAGGGAGTTCTGGGTGGAACGGTTCTTGATGTGCTGGGCTTCGTCGAGAACGGCGGCGGCGAACTCGATGGTTTCCCATTTGTCGATGTCGCGGCGCAGCAGGGCGTACGAGGTGATGGCGAGGTCGCACCGGGCGAGATCGCCCCAGCGGGCGTGG
Source organism: uncultured bacterium (assembly GCA_902766695.1). Taxonomy (GTDB): domain Bacteria; phylum Verrucomicrobiota; class Kiritimatiellia; order CAIQIC01; family Lenti-01; genus CACXEY01. The sequence goes on along the minus strand of CACXEY010000042.1, from coordinate 3,213 downwards.
CGGTCGGCCCCGGTCATGAGGCAGAGGCGCAGGTCCGGCGTGAAGCGCGCGGCCTCGGCGGCCCAGTTCTCGACGAGGCTGGTGGGGCATACGATGAGCGCGGGCTTGTGCCCGCCGCCGCCGCCGCTCCCTCCCTTGAGCAGCATGGAGAGCCACACGAGCGTCTGCAAGGTCTTGCCGAGGCCCATTTCGTCGGCGAGGATGCCGCCGAAGCGGTTGCGTTCGAGATAGCGGAGCCAGCGGACGCCGTCCTTCTGGTAGGGGCGCAGCAGCGTCTCGAAGCGGGCCTCCAGGGGCGCGGGCTCGGCCGGGGCGAGGCGGCGGTTGGCGCGGTCGGCCTCGCGGAGCCAGTCCGGCGGCGCCTCGATGTCGACACCGTCGAGCGCGCGCAGGGTGCTCGCGACGTAGGCGGAATAGACGGGCGCGAGACGGAAGCTCCCCGGCCGCCGCCCCGGTCCCGACGCGCAGTCGCCGAACACGCTCTGCAGCGCGTGGATGGCTTCGCCGTCGATGAGCACCGGCCGCCCGTCCTTCTCGACGTAGGAGTCGCCGACCAGCAGCGCCCGCTGGATCTCCGCCGGGGCCAGCCCGACGCCGTTCGCGTCGTAGTCGAAGCGCACCTCGAACCAGCCCTGGCCGCCCGCCACCGGATCGATGTGCACCACCGGCGTCGCGTACACCGCCTCGTCCGCCAGCGGCGCGATCCGCCCCTCGAACTCCACCCGCCAGCCCTGCCGGCGCAGGTGCGGGACCGCGCGGCCGAGGAAATTCGTGACTTCCCGCGTCCCGACGACCGCCGGCAGGTCGTCCCCCGGCGTCGCGCGCAGGCCGCAGGCGGCGAGCGAATCGCGAGCCTGGAACTCCGCGGGCAGGTTCCGCACCGTGTAGCGGAGCAGGTCGTCCGGGTCGGGATGCGCGAACGACCCGCGCGGCGCCGGGCGCCCCGCCGGGACCTCCAGATCCCCGTACACCGCCACCAGCGACGGCGCCAGGCTCGCCGGACTCCCCTTCAGCCGCAGGCAGAACTTCGGCGTCTCCGGCTCGAACGCGAACAGCTCCGCCTCCACCTCCGCCGCCACCGGCAGCAGCACCCTCAGCCGAGGCAGCTCCTCGCGCACGAAGCGCGGCACCATCGGACGCGGAATCCGCACGTCCCGGCGGTAGATTTCCCAGTACGGCTCCGGCAGCACCTTCGCCAGCGGACGGAACCGGCCGCCCGCGAACACCCATCCCGCCTTCCCCGCCGTCCAGTACGCCGGGCGCTCCCCCTCCCGCGCCCCCGGCACCGGCGTGTCCAGCTTCAGCAGCAGCTCCCCCGTCTCGTGATCCAGATCCACCCGCAGCGTGCTCGACGCCGCCTCCGCCTCCACCGGCCACTCCCCGCCGCCCGGCGACCGCACCAACCGCCCCCGCAGCAGGCCCAGGATGTTCATGAAGTCCGCCGCCTTCATCTCCAGCCGGTCCGGCAGCTTCGCCGCCGCGATCTCCTCCAGCACGAACAGCAGATCCTCGTCCGCCTGCGACACCCCCAGCGTCACCGACCGCGGGAAATCCGCCACCGACCGCCTCTCCGCGCCGCGCACCAGCCGTATCCCCACCGGCGTCGTCCCCGCCGCCGCGCGCCGCGCCTCCCAGTCGCCCTCCATCGATATCTCAACCCCGCACGGCACCGCCCCCGGCGTTCCCGGCCGCGCGCAGGTGAAGAACTCGTGCGCCTCCTCCCGCTGCTTCACCGCCGCCGCGTGGCGCTGCTCCTCCAGCACCTTGCGGTCGTGTTCCGGGTCCGTGTTCCGCACCACCAGCGCCATCCCCAGCGCGATCACGTGCGAGCAGATGATGCCCCGCTCCACGTTGTCCCGGCACGGACACCGGTTGTCGCACGACCCGTCCGGAAGGATCTTCGCCGCCGTCTTGATGGTCCGCGTCCCCCACGTGATGGTCCCCCGTATGAACGGCGGCTCGTATACGCCCCCCTGGACCTGGCCGTGCTCGAAGAGGAGCCGGGCGTCGCGGAAGACCGACGGCCCGCCCCAGTTCTGGAGCGTTTTCATGGTGAAAGGCAGTTTCAAGCGCAATCCATTCCTGCCGCAAACCCGCGGCAAGCCAAAACGCCAAGATACCCCACCCCCACCCCGGATTCAAGCGCGGAAGTTCATGGGCGGATGGCGGCGGCAAACACGGGAATCGCCCGCATTTTCCTTGATATCCCGAATGGTTTCCCGCATCCCCCCGAAAGGAAAGACGCCGGATCGGATCCCCCGCCCGCCCCCGTTCCCGTCACCGCTCGATGGTCCCCGACAGCGGACGCGAATACGCCTCGTCCGGCGCCGCCGTGAACCCCTTCGCCCGCCCGGGATCGTCCATGAACCCGTTGTATGCCCGGTACACATCCCCCCGTTCGTCCACCACCCGCTCGTATCCCATCGTCGCGTCCGCCCGCTTCCCCACCCGCGCGTCGAACCCCTTCTGGCGCTCCTCCCAGCCCCGCACCACCAGGTCCGACGTCTCCTGCAGCGTCCGGTTCAGCTGCGCGGCCCCCTGCGACTGGATCTGCAGGTCCCGCATCGCCGTCGCCGTGAACGCCTCCGTGTACGCCACCGACCCCAGCACCGCCGCCAGCGCCTCCGCGTACGTCCCGAGTTCCCCTTCCGGCGCCGTCACCCCCGAAATGTTGTACATCATGTTGCACCCCACGTTCCCGAACACGATCCCCCGGCACAGCGTCCCCGTGAACAGCCCCTCCCCGCGCCGCTTCGTCACCGCGTCCGCGAACGTCCCCCGCAGCACCGCGTCGTCCAGCGCCACCCCGGACATCGCCGTGCGCGCCTTCCGCTTCTCCACCAGCTCGAACCCCGCGATCTGCGGGAACGCGAACCCCTCGTAGCTCTTCTCCCACTTCGCCGCGAACGCGCAGAACGGCATGAACTGCGCATAGAAATCCTCCACCCGCTCCACCACGATCATGTCCGCGAACATCGCGTACAGCCCGAACCCCCGCTTCGGCTCGTAGAACGCCTTCGACGCGCGGTTCATCAGCAGGCAGTCCGTCTTCAGCAGCGAGAACACCCCCATCTCCGGCCGCTTCGCGTCCCACGCATGGATCCACAGACCCAGATCGAACCCGCCCGACGACACCGTCCACCCCTCCGGCACCTTCATCGTGAAATTCCCCTTCGGGTCCCGGTACTCCTTCAACCCGCCCGCGAACCCCGC
>CACXEY010000041.1 GCA_902766695.1 uncultured bacterium | reverse complement strand
CGACACTTATCGGAAGAACGACGCCTAATCTAACACAGGTTCAAGGAACAAGGGGCCGACCTCCGGGCGGCCCGCCATGGGCCATCCTGCCGCACGGCCCGCCCGGAGGTCGGGCTACCGGAGGGGGGGCACGACAAGAAATCTGGAACCCTCCTTCCCTGTGGAGAGTACGGGGGCGGACGTAGGGGATGGCCCCCGATTGCGAGGGGGAGAGTGGTCTCTCGGCGAGAAACAACCGCCCCCCGGGGAAACCGGGGGGCGGCGGGTGGTCCGGGCGCGGCGGGCGCGGGGATCAGTACTGGAAGAAGCTCTGGCCGATGAATTCGCGGATGACGCTGGTGGGCGGGACGCGGTCGGGCGGGATCACCAGGAAGTTCGAGAGGAACTGCTGGAGTCGGACGGCTTCGGCGTACTCGGGCATCGAGGGCTTGATTTCCGCGAGGAGCGGTTCGGCGAAGGGGCGCAGGACCGCGAGTTCGTAGTCGAGGGCGGAGTTGAAGGCGACGTCGGCTTCCTTCTGGAACGGGAAGATCCAGCGCTTCTCGCCGCGGCGGACTTTCTGCCACATCTCCAGGGTCTTGATGGCCGGGTGGTTGCGGAAGTTGTTGTCGCGGACGATGCGGCGGATGAGCCGGTTGTCGGTGGTGGAGATGCGGGTGTTGGAGTCGATGTTCAGCTGGGTCAGGGCCGAGATGTAGATCTTGAACTTGTGGTCGGCCGGGACTTGCTGGGTGAGGCGCGGGTTCAGGCCGTGGATGCCTTCGAGGACGAGGACGTCGTCGGGCCCGATGTGCATGTATTCGCCACGGAATTCGCGCATGCCGGTGTGGAAGTTGTAGTAGGGGAGTTCGACGCGTTCGCCGGCGTCCAGCGCCGCGAGCTGTTCGTCGAGCAGCGGCAGGTCGAGGGCTTCGAGGTGCTCGTAGTCGATTTCGCCGTTCTCGTCGACGGGGGTCTTGCCGCGCTCGACGAAGTAGTTGTCCAGGGAGATGGGCTTGGCGTTGAGGCCGGACGCCTTCAGCTGCAGGGAGAGGCGCTTGGAGAAGGTGGTCTTGCCGGAGGAGGAGGGGCCCGCGATCAGGATCCACTTGACGGTGCCCTTGCGCTGGGCGATCTGCTCGGCGAGGAGGGCGATGCGCTTTTCCTGGTAGGCTTCGTTGACGTCGATGAAGTCGTTGATCTTCTTCTTGGCGATGCGCTCGTTGAGGTCGCCGACGGTCCGGACGCGGACGATGCGGCCCCATTCCTTGTGGCCCTTGAAGACGTCGTAGATGTAGTGGGCGGGGTCGAAGGTCGGGAAGGTCGTCGGGTCGGCGCGGTCGGGGCCGAGGATGACGAAGCCGACTTCGTAGGGGATCAGGCGGAAGTCGCCCAGGTCGCCGGCGTTGCAGGCGAGGGGGTGGTTGGCGAGGTCCATGTAGCCGCCGCATTCGTAGACGGTGACCTTGGAGGGGTTCTTGAAGCGCAGGAGGTTGAGTTTGTCCTTGGCGTCGGTGCGGGTGAAGTAGGCGATGGCTTCGTCGAAGGTCACCTTGACGCGGTCGATGGGGGCGCGCTCGGCCAGGAGCTTGCGCAGGCCGGCGTCGAGGGCGGCGAGCTGCTCGGGGGAGATGGCGTCGGTGTCGCCGAGCCGGAAGGAGCAGTAGAGGCCCTTGGAGAGGGAGTGCTCGACGGCGAAGTCGCATCCGGGGAAGGTCTCGTGCGCGACCTTGGAGAGCAGGAAGGCGATGGTGTGGCGGTAGATGCGCTGGCCGTAGGAGTCGCGGTAGCCGAGGAGGCGGACGGCGCTGTCGGTCTCCAGGCGGTACTCGACGGAGACGAATTCGTTGTTCACCAGGGCGCCGAGCGCCGTGAAGCCGAGGTCCTTGAAGGCGTCGGCGTTGTTGGCCATGATCTGGCGGACCGAGGCGCCGGATTCGACCTGCAGTTCGGGGCCGTGTTCGAATTTGACGTTGACCATGCGTGGGCTCATTGGGGGGTCCTTTCTTCTTCTTTTCTTCTTTTCCGCTTTGCTTTTGCTGTTTGGGTGAGTGTGGGCTTTTCGCGTGGCGGGCGCAAGGGAGGAAAGGGGGGGCGAGGTGAAACGTTTCGCCAGAGGAGGGGCGGCTAGACGACGAAGCGACGAGGGGCAGGAGGGGGGACGAAACGGAAACGGCACGCCCGGGTGGGGGCGTGCCGTGGGGTGGGGGATGGCCTGCGGGTCAGGTGTAGGCGATGAAGGAGGCGCCGCGGGGCATGGCGGGGATGGAGAAGAATTTGGCGAGGGACTGCGCGATGTCGTAGAAGCCCTTGCGGATGCCCAGGCAGGCGCCGGGGCGGCCGGGACGGTACACGATCAGCGGGACGTACTCGCGGGTGTGGTCCGTGCCCTTGAAGGTCGGATCGTTGCCGTGGTCCGCGGTGATGATGAGCATGTCCTCGGGGCCGAGGAGGGGAAGGTAGCCGGCGAGCCAGCGGTCGGTCTCCTCGATGCTCCGGGCGTAGCCGTCCGCGTCGCGGCGGTGGCCGTAGAGCATGTCGTAGTCGATGAAGTTCGCGACGATGAGGCCGCTCTCCTTTTCCTGCGTCCACTTGCTGACGAGGGCTTCGGAGGCGACGTTGTTGCCGGTGTGGATGGATTCGGTGATGCCGCGGTGGCAGTAGATGTCCTCGATCTTGCCGACGGCGTAGACGGGGACGCCGGCGTCGAAGAGGCGCTCCAGGACGGTCTTTTCGGCGGGCAGGTACGCGAAGTCCTTGCGGTTCTCGGTGCGCTTGAAGTCGGCGGCGCAGGTGCCGACGAACGGGCGCGCGATGATGCGGCCGACGCGCAGGGGGTCGCAGAGGCGGCGGGCAATCTCGCAATAGCGGTAGAGTTCGGGGACGGGGACGACGCTCTCGTGGGCGGCGATCTGGAAGACGCTGTCGGCGGAGGTGTAGCAGATGAGGGCGCCGGTGCGCATGTGCTCTTCGCCGAGTTCCTTGATGATCTCCGTGCCGCTGGCGGCCTTGTTGCCGATGAGCTTGCGGCCGGTCTCCTTCTCGAAGGCCGCGATCAGGTCGGGCGGGAAGGAGTCGGTGAAGGGGAAGTTGTGGAATCCGGGATCGACTTCGAGGCCGGCGATTTCCCAGTGGCCGGTGATGGTGTCCTTGCCGTCGGACATCTCGCGCATGGCGCCCCAGGAGGCGATGGGCGCGTCGACGGGCGGGCAGCCGACGATGGTTTCCTTCTGCGGGAGGAGGCCGGGGATGTTGCCGAGGCCGAGCTTCTGGAGGGTGGGGGCGTTGAGACCGCCCGCGGCGGCGGAGAGGTGCGGGAGGGTGGAGGCTCCGGCGTCACCGTAGGCGGTGGCGTCCGGGGCGGAGCCGATTCCGACGGAATCCATGACGATCAAGATGGCTTTCAATTGCTGCCTCGCTTTCTTGGTTGTGCCCTCGCGGGCGTGTTGTTCTTGCAGAGCGTGACGGATTCGGGAGGCGGTTGCAAGCGGGGAGTGGGGGGGCGCGGTGAAGCGTTTCGGCAGGGAGGCGCGGGGG
>CACXEY010000040.1 GCA_902766695.1 uncultured bacterium | reverse complement strand
CGGACGCGCAAGCGCCGCCGCACCGAGTAGAACACGGAGAGGACGAAGATGACGACGATGCCGGCCCACAGCCCGCCCTCCAGCATCTGCGGCAGCGTGAAGAGCGGAGTCACGGCAGCGCTCCTTCCTCCTTGGCGACGGGGACCGGGGCGGGGGTTGGGGCGGCGGCGGGCGCGGCCGGGGCGGGCACGCGCCAGACGACCGTACCGCGGCGCGGAGCACCGGCATCGAGCAGCCTCCAGCCGGCGGCCGAGCGGGCGAGCCGCCGGTCGACCCGCGGGATGCCGCTGGAGCGGTCCAGCAGGATTGCCGTCAGGATGCCGCGTTCGTCGAATTCCAGCTCTGCGGAAGCCGTCCACTCGCGGCCCGGCGCCCACCCGGCGTAGGCCAGATCCACCCCCGCGAAGAGCCGCTGCTCCCACCCGGACGGGAACTCCATCCGCGGCTCCTCCGACGGCGGCGTGCGGTTCGCGAACACCGGCGTCCAGCCCCTCGGCACGATTTCCAGCGGCAGCACCGGGACGAACTCCGGCGCGTTCCAGTCGGTCTCCGCGGCGGGCCGCGGCGCGGCGGCGGCGGACGGGGCGTAGGCCATTGCCTCCGTGCGCCGTACCGGCGGCGCCAGACGCGGCGCCCGCGCGCGGAGGGACCCCGTGAAGCCCGACGGCGTCGGCAGCGCGAACGCCGTCGGCGACCGCACCGCCCGCACGTCCGCCAGCGCCGCCGCGGCATCCGGCAGCACCCACGTCCAGCGCGGCGTGCGGCGGACCGTCGTCGCTTCTTCCGGCGGCGCGATCCGCCCAAGCACCGCCACGGCCGCCACGATGGCCAACGCCACCGCCCACGCCCGGCGCCAGCCGGCACGGCGGAAGCGGCGGTCCCGCTCCAGGGAGTCTTCGATGCCGTCGCGGAGCATCATGGCGCCGGAGCCATCGCGGGCGGGCGCGTCGCCAGCACCACGTCGTCGATTCCGTTGCGCACCGCGGCGGACCAGATGCGCATGAGCAGCTCGTAGGACGTCCCCGCGTCCGCTTCCACCAGCAGCGGCACCTCCGTCCCCTCCGCGGCGCCATCCGTCTCCGCGGCGAGACGCCGCTCGAAGTCCTCCACCGACACCGGCTCGTCGTTGTAGAAGAGCAATCCCTGCGCCGTCACCGCCAGCGTCCGCGCCCCGTACGCCTGCCCGTCCAGGAACGGCGCCTCCGGCAACCGCACCTGCACCCCCGGCTGCAGCACGAACCCCGACGACGCGAAGCAGAACATCCCCACCAGGATCGCCACGTTCAGCAGCGCCGCCACTTCCAGCGGTGCCGCCGCGTACCCGCACCGCGCCGGGAAGCGCCTCCGCACGCTGCGGAAGCGCAGTTGCAGCGTCGTGCCCGGCACGATCATTCCGCCGCCCCTTCCCCGGCGGACGCCGCCGTCTCCGACGTCGCGCGCCGCTGGCGCATGTAGTTCAGCAGCGCCGAGGCCGACCGCTCCATGTCCAGCAGGATCGATTCCACCCGCGACACCAGGAAATTGTATCCCGCGTACGCGAGGATGCCGATGAGCAGTCCGAGCGCCGTCGCGACCAGGGCCGACCAGAGTCCCCCCGTCAGGTCCGCCGACTGCACCAGCGGCGCCGCGCGTTTCGACGCCTGGAGCATTTCCATCATGCCCAGCACCGTCCCCAGCAGCCCCACCAGCGGCGCGATGCGCGCCACCGACGCCAGCCAGCCCAGCCCCCATTCCATGCGGGGAATTTCCTCCAGTCCCGCGTCCTCGATGGCGCGCGCGAGGTTCTCCGGCGAGTCGTCGTGGTGCAGCACCGCGGCCAGGGCGAGGCGCGCGACGGGCCCCGGCGCCTCCTCGCAGAGCGTCGCGGCCTCGACGACGTTGCCGCGGTTGAGGATGTTGTAGATGCCCTTGAGGAAATCGTCCGCGGCGATCTGCGCCCGGTGCAGGTTGAAGAGCCGCTCCAGGAACACCAGGAGCGCGAAGAACCCGCCCGCCAACAGCAGCCATACCACCGGCCCGCCATGCAATATCACGTTGACCATTCGACAACCTCGTCCGTTTTATCCGTTTCCCCTTCACTCTATCCTCCCCGCCCCCTCCCCTCAATCCCAAAAACCGCGGATGTTGCCTTGCCCCTGCACACGGGAAAGCGCGCCCCATGAAAACACCCCGCCGCCCGTGTGCCCCGGAAAACGGAGAAGAGGACCGTGTCCGCCCTTGGATGGAGCTGATCCGGGGCGACCGGACGGGGCTTTCCTCCTTCGCCCACATTTTTGGAAACAGGAAAAATACGTGCATTTTCCTCCCATCTTCCCCCTTCTCCCCGCCATGAAAACATGCCCGCACGGCTCGGGCGGGGCGCGTGGCCTTTGCCGGCGCGGGGACAAAAAACGCATCCCCCGGGAGGATGGCTTCCGGGGGATGCGGGGTGGGCGCGGGATGCGCGGGGGGTCAGTTTTCGAGGTCGGGGCGGTAGCGGAGGTAGATGGCGCCGAGGGGCGGGAGGGTCACGGGGACCGACCAGCCGCGGCCTTGCCACTCGATCTGCTCCGCGCGGATGAAGCGCGGGTTGCCTACGCCGCTGCCGCCGTAGATCGCCGCGTCGGTGTTCAGCACTTCTTCGTAGATGCCCGGCTTCGGCAGGCCCACGCGGTAGCCCTGGCGCGGGACCGGCGTGAAGTTGTAGCCGCAGACGATCAGGTCGTCGGGGTGCTTGCCTTTGCGCAGGGTCAGCAGGGTGCTGTTCTCCCAGTCGTTGAGGTCGATCCACTCGAAGCCTTCCCACGAGAAGTCGATGTCGTGCAGGGCGCCGAAGCCGCGCAGCATGGCGTTGAGGTCGCGCACCAGCCGCTGCATGCCGGCGTGGGAGTCGTACTGGAGGAGGTGCCAGTCGAGGCTTTCGTCGTGCTGCCACTCTTTCCATTGGCCGAATTCCATGCCCATGAAGGTCAGTTTCTTGCCGGGGTGCGCCCACATGTACGCGGTCAGCAGGCGCAGGTTGGCGAACTGCTGCCACATGTCGCCGGGCATCTTGGAGAGCATGGCGCCCTTGCCGTGGGTGACTTCGTCGTGCGAGAAGGGGAGGATGAAGTTTTCGCTGAAGGCGTAGATCATCGAGAACGTCATCTGCTGGTGGTGGTATTTGCGGAAGACGGGGTCCTTCTGCATGTAGTCGAGGGTGTCGTGCATCCAGCCCATGTTCCACTTGAAGTCGAACCCGAGGCCGCCGAGGTAGGTCGGGCGCGAGACCATCGGCCACGCGGTGGATTCTTCGGCGAAGGTCAGGAAGCCGGGGTACTCGAGGTGGATCACTTCGTTGAATTTCTTCAGGAAGTCCACGGCGTCGAGGTTCTCGCGGCCGCCGAACTTGTTGGGGATCCACTCGCCTTCCTTGCGGGAGTAGTCGAGGTAGAGCATGGAGGCGACGGCGTCCACGCGCAGGCCGTCGACGTGGTAGACGTCGGCCCAGAAGACGGCGTTGGACAGCAGGAAGGCCTTCACTTCGTTGCGGCCGTAGTTGAAGATGTAGGTGCCCCAGTCCTTGTGTTCGCCCAGGCGCGGGTCGGCGTGTTCGTAGAGGTGGGTGCCGTCGAAGTAGCCGAGGCCGTGGCCGTCCTTGGGGAAGTGGGCGGGGACCCAGTCGAGCACCACGCCGATGCCTTCCTGGTGGCAGCGGTCGACGAAGAACTTGAAGTCGTCGGGGGTGCCGAAGCGGGAGGTCGGGGAGTAGTAGCCGATCGTCTGGTAGCCCCACGAGCCGTCGAAGGGGTGTTCGCTCACGGGCAGCAGTTCGACGTGGGTGTAGCCCATCTTCTTGACGTAGGGGACGAGGGTGTCGGCGAGTTCGCGGTAGGTGAGCATGCGGTTGCCGTCGGAGGGGTCGCGGCGCCAGCTGCCGAGGTGCACTTCGTAGACGCTGATGGGTTCCTCCAGCCAGTTCTTCCCGGAGCGGGCGGCGATCCAGTCGGCGTCCTTCCAGGCGTAGCCGTCGGGATTCCACACGACCGACGCGGTGCGCGGGCGCAACTCGGAGGCGAAACCGTAGGGGTCGGCCTTCTGCGCGAGGTAGTCTTCGTGGCCCTTGACTTCGAACTTGTAGAGGTCGCCGGGCTTGAGGTGCGGCATGAAGAGTTCCCACAGGCCGCTGTTCCCGCGCTGCTGCATCGGGTGGATGCGGCCGTCCCACTGGTTGAACCAGCCGACGACCGACACGCGGATCGCGTTCGGCGCCCAGACGGAGAAGTGGACGCCCTCGACGCCGTCGACGGTCATCGGGTGCGCGCCGAGCTTCTTGTACGCGCGGTAGTTGGTGCCCTCGCCGTGGAGGTAGAGGTCGAGGTCGGTCAGCTGCATCGGGAAGCGGTAGGGGTCTTCCAGGTCGCCGGTGGTGCCGTCGAACCAGGTCAGGCGGAAGCGGTAGGCGAAGGGTTTCTCTTTCGGGAAGAAGAGCTCGTAGAGGCCGTCGTCGTGGATGCGGGGCATCTCGAAGGCGACCCCGTCGCTCACGCGCACCACTTCGACCTTGGTGGCGTAGGGGCGGAAGGCGCGGACGACGACGCCGGGCTTTTCCTTCCCGGTCTCGTGCATGCCGAGCAAGGAGAACGGGGCCCCGTGCATCCCGTAGATGATGGCATTGATTTCTGGCTCGGACAGGATCGGTTTCATCTTCTTTGCTCCTTGGTTGGTTCAAACCTCCGCACGGCGCTCGCCCTGCAAGTGTCTGCATCATCCCACATCCCCCCCCACCCCGCAAGCGGATTCCGCAACAGAATTTCAACCCGATTTCCGGCCGCCGAACCTCCCGCGTTTTTCCGCTGAACCTTTCCCCACGCACCGCCGCTTGCCCTTTGTCAGGCTTCCCGCCGACGAAGAACGAAAGGATTTCCGCCATGACCATCATCGAATCCCACTGCCACACGATCGCGTGCACGACCGTCTAGTTTGGCTCTTCCCATGACCTCCCCCTGGCCCCGCCTCCTCCGCCTCCCGAACCTCCTGACGCTCCCCGGAGACCCCATCGCCGGAGCCCTCCTCTCCGGGATTCTCCTCACCCCCGCGCCCGGTCCGGTGGCCACCCTGCGGCTCCTTGCGGCCATCGCCGCCTCCGTCTGCCTGTACGCCTCCGGGCTCCTCTTCAACGACCTCGCCGATGCCTCCATCGACGCCCGGGAGCGCCCCGAACGGCCCATCCCCTCCGGCGCCGTTTTGCCTGCCGCCGTCCGGCTGGCCGGCGTCCTTCTTCTCCTCCTCGGCCTCCTGCTCGCCATCCCCGCCCATGCCCTCCCCGTCGCCGCCATCCTCGCCCTCGCCATCCTCCTCTACGACTTCGCCGCCAAGAAATCCGCCATTCTCGGCCCCCTCGTCATGGGACTCTGCCGCTCCCTCGACCTCCTCCTCGGAGCCGGCCCCGCCGCCCGGACGCCCGCGCCCCTCGCCGCCGCCGCCCTCCTCGGACTCTACATCGCCGTTGTCACCGCCCTCGCCCGCCGCGAAGCCGACCCGCGCTCCCGCATCACCCCCGCCCACATCGGGCTGCTTCTCCGCCTGCTCCTCCCCTTGCAGACCCTCCTCTGCCTCTGCGTATTCCTTCTCCCCGCCCCGCCGCCCCTCCAACCCGCTTTCTCCCTCTCCCTGCTCCCGCTGCTCCTCTATCCCGTCAACCGCCTCCTCGCCCGGCGTTATCCCCCCAGCTGATGCCTCCCGTCAGTCCTTCGTGCTGCGCCCGATGACTTTCGACGCCATGATGGCGTCCAGCCAGCGCGACGGCAGCCAGCGCGACGCCCAGATTCCCAGATGCGCCGCGCCCGTCACCGGGTAGCGTGCGCACGGATGGCGGGATTCCAGCGCGTGGAGGATTTTCCGCGCGACCGCTTCCGGCGGCTTGCGGAACACGTCCGTCGGGCGCTTGAACGTCCGCACCGCGTCTTTCCAGTCCCGCGCGTACTGGCGGGCGAAGACGCTGCCGTCCAGCGACAGTCCCCCGCCGTGGGCTTCGCCCACCACGCGCCGGCGGAAGGAACTCTCGATCGGCCCCGGCTCGATCAGCGACACGGCGATGCCGCTCCCGGCCAGTTCCATGCGCCATTCGTCCCCCATCGCTTCCACCGCGTGCTTGCTCGCGCAGTAGGCGCCCATGAAGGGAATCACCACCCGCCCCACCACCGAACTCAGCAGCACGATGCGCCCCCGGCCCTGCGCACGCATCGCGGGAATCACCCGCGCCGTCAGGTCGGCCGTCCCGAACACGTTCACCGCGAACTGCCGTTCCAGCGCCTCGCGCGACACGTCTTCCAGCGCCCCCGGCTGGCCGTAGCCCGCGTTGTTCACGAGCGCGCCGAGCCGTCCGCCGCACGCCGTCAGCACCTCCCGCGCGCACGCCGCGACGGACTCCGCGTCCGCCAGGTCCAGCGCGACCGCCTCCAATCCGTCCGCGCGCAGCGCGTCCAGGTCCTCCGCGCGCCGGGCCGTGGCGAACACCCGCCAGCCGCGGTCGCGCAGGAGACGGGCCGTCGCCCGGCCGATGCCGGACGAACAACCCGTCACCAGCGCGGTCTTCTCTTCGATGGCCGGCACCCGCGCCATCCCGCCGCTCCGCCGTCCGTCAGACGCGTTCGACGGTGATCTCGGGGTCCACCTTCTCGCGGAGGGCCGCCTCGATGCCGTTCTTGAGCGTCATCATCGCGTACGGACAGCTTCCGCAGTGGCCCACGAGATGGAGCTTCGCGGTCTTGCCTTCCAGCGAGACGAATTCCACGTCCCCGCCGTGACCTTGGATGGCCGGACGGATCTCGTCCAGCGCCGCCTTGATTTGCTCTTCCATTTCCTTGTCCTTTCGTTTCGTTCCAGATTCAGCGCCGCCGCCGCGGACCGCCGCGCCCGCCGCGGGGG
>CACXEY010000039.1 GCA_902766695.1 uncultured bacterium | reverse complement strand
GGGGGCCTCGCTTCCGAGGAGAGCAGGGAACTTCAGGATGACGGCACTCAACCTACGCGTCCGATTTCAGATGTCAACAAAAACGGCAAAATCGTTTGAAACGAAAAGGTATGTGATATAAATTGTGTCAAGAAAAACACTGGATCGTTTCAAATTGAAATTTCACGAAAAAGACAGTTGCTACCGGCCAGCCGCACCATGCCAAAGACAAGGTTTTCACCTGACAACCCCATGGCCTCCCCGGGAGGACGGCCGTCTTCGGCCGAAATTCGGGGCGTTTTCCTTGGGTTTGTCTTGTGAACGATGATTCCCGTCTCGAGGGGCTGTCCCTGGACGCTAAATGTCCATAAAACCATTGCGCCCATCCGTGCATTGATTTCCGCGTTTTGCCGTGCATACTTCCAGGCGATGAAACGGTGTCCCAATCATTGGAAAAACCGGAGGGGGGCGGCGGGGTGTAACCTTCCGTCCCGGGGTGTGTAAACCGGGCGGAACCAGCAAGGACCGGAAACATGAAAATCCAACAGGACGTCAAGCACATCGCCAACGCGGATCTCCGCAACATCGTCGACCTCTCCAACGCCACCGGGCGCCAGGAAGGCCTCATCAAGGTCAACCACAACGTCTACAGAATCACCATCGGCAAGGGCGGCGTGGATGTCCAGTTCGAGGGCGGGCTTTTCAATTCCTGGCGCCAGAAGTCGCTGGACCGCATGCGCGATGCGATGCAGGAGCAGTACAACGCGTTCAAGACCGCCTACAAGACCGCCGCCGACCGCCCGGACTTCGCCGAAGACTTCGAGGGCCAGTTCTCCCCCGCCGTCAAGTGGACCCGCGACGCCACCGACGCCGCCCTCGGCAGGCGCTTCGGCGAGGACGCCGGCCACCGGGAAGTCGTCCTCTACGGCTTCCACGACGTGCGCATCCAGGTCGCCGACAAGCTCGAAGACCACAACCTCGTCCCCACCTCCATCGACTACTACAACCAGCTGTGCGGCATCGATCCCGGGGAACTCACCTTCGCAACCCTGCCGGGCATCCTCGACGACATCCGCAACGGCACCCTGCAGACCAAGGTCGACCCGCACGGCAACGTTTCGCGCTTCGGGCCCACGAAATGGGCGATCTTCCTGCGCGACCACAGCCAGAAGGTCGACATCTTCGCCAAGATCCGCCAGTACAAGACCGCCGCCGCGAACCCCAAGATGTTCAAGCGCGAGACCGGCTGGGTCGGCGAAGCCGCGCGCAAGGGCATCGACGCCATGATGGAGGCCCTCGTCCGCAAGAACATCCCCGGCGACCAACTCCGGCTCCGGGGCTCCCACAAGATCGACGACCGGGACGTCACCGCCATCTCCCGCTTCTTCCAGCTGCTCGCGGACCGCGACGGACGGGCCACCACCGAGGAACTCAAGGACCTCATGCTGCAGGGCCTCGCGTACGCCGGCTTCGACCAAGTCCTCCTTTCGTACCGCGACGACCTCCTGGACCTGGCACAGACGGTCATGCGCAACATGGTCTTCCGCCAGACCAGCAAACTGGGGCTGGAATTCTTCCGCCAGGAGAAAATCCCGGTCGTGTTCCAGTGGTCGAACCACGAAGGCGTATCCCTGGAGAACAACCAAAACGCCCTCCTGAACACGTGGTGGAAAGACCCCACTGACTCCATCCACAACCACTACGGCGCGACCATCACCCATTCCGAGATGCGCCACGTTATGAAGATGCAAGCCTCGCCCAATGGCCGCAAACTCGACCTCATCAAGGTCAACGGCATGAAAGTCTGACAACAGGAGCCCCCACCATGACCAACTCCAGCGAAGAATATTTCAGGGCACTCGGCGAACAATTCGGCCTCGAAGCCGTGCCCGGCGACGACGGCCCCTGCTGCATCGCGGCGGAAGGCGCCCCCGGCGTCATCGTGCGGGCCAACGACGCCGCCGCGCGCATGGAACTGTCCGCCGTCGTCGCGGCGGAGCTGCCCGAAGGCGCCGCGTATTCCGACATCCTCGACCTGCTCGGCCTGGCGCTCGGCCCCCTGTTCGACGCCCCCGGCATCGGCCGCGACCCCGAATCCGGCGCGATCGTCCTCTACGCCCTCCTCCCCTACGCCGTGGCGACCCCGGCCGACTTCGCCGAAGCCGTCCCCCAGTTCCTCGACCGCGCCCGGAACGTCTCCGACCGCCTCGCCGAACTCGAATCTGGGGAATAAGGCGGTTCAAGAATCGGAGCAATCGGAACGTCCATCCGGTCCGGGCATGAACGATTGGGGGCCGGACAACCGCGAGGCACTGCTGAAAGAAACGGAGAAGGGAGAAGAGTGGGGGGGCTGGGGGGCTCAGGGCCAGGGGATTTTGGCGCCCAGGGCGAGGTCGGTGGAGGGGGGGGAGAAGCGTTCGAGGCCGGAGCCGTGGTAGAAGGTGAGTTCGCCGAAGTAGATTCGGTTTTGGTGGAGGTAGAGGTCGACGCGGACGTAGGGGAAGGGGGCCGCGAGGGTTTGGGCGAGGGTGAGCATTTGCTGGAGGAGGGGGGCGGGAGGAGGGGGGACGTCGGGGGCGTGGGGCCAGAGGGGGCGGTCGCCGTCCCATTCGCACCAGAGGAAGGGGAGGGGACGCCAGTCGGGGGTGTAGAAGTTGCGGTGGTGGTCGGTCTCGCGCGCGATGTCCACCTGGATGAATTCGGGGCGGCCCGCGAAGCAGTGGAGTTTGTAGTCGAGCGGCAGGGTGCCGTCGGGGGAAAGGAGGAGTCGTTCGGCCAGGATGAGGGGGCGGATGCCGCGGTAGGGTTGTTCGCAGGAGAGGAGGTAGTGGGAGGTGTGCATCCAGTCGGAGAGCTGGAGGCGGATGGGGACGAAGTCGGTGGTCGCGGCGTCGCGGACGACGATGTTCTGGCCGGAGCCGTGGTTGACTTTGAGGATGAAGGAGGGGGAGGGGATGGCCGCGGGGGTGACGTCGCGGGCGCGGGTGAAGGTGGCCAGGAGCGGGATGAGGTGATGGGAACCGATTTTTTCGGCGACGTAGGCGCGGACGGCGTGTTTGTCGGCGCAGGTGCGCTGGAGGGGGAGGCGCACGAGGTGCTTGAGCTTCTGCTCGACCTTGACGCCACTGACGAGCAGTTTGAGTCGCCCACCATCTT
>CACXEY010000038.1 GCA_902766695.1 uncultured bacterium | reverse complement strand
CTGCTGCTGGCGCCCACCGCGGCGCGGGCGTGGAGCGGCAAGCACCACTACACGATCAACCGCGCGGCGATTTCGGCCGCGCCGCAGGAGATGGCGTCGGCGGGCTGGAAATGGTTTGCCCAGCCGATGGCGTTCCCGGGCATCTACCCCGACCTCTGGAAGGGCGCCGACCCGGAGGAGGGTCCCCGCCACTACTTCGAGCCGGACCGCCTCCCGCGCCATTTCGACCTCCAGACCCTGACGCGCGACGAACAGGCGGAACTCAAGCGCTTCCGCATCTCGGCGGCGGACCTGGGCGAAGCCCCGTGGGTCATCGCGGACCTCGCGGACCGCATGACGGACGGCATGCGCAAGGGCGACTGGCTGGACGCCGCGCGCGCCGGCGCGACCCTCGGCCACTACGTCGGGGACATCCACGTCGCCCTGCACTGCACGAAGAACTTCAACGGCCAGGAAACGCGCCAGCACGGCGTGCACACGCGCATCGAGAGCGACATGGCCAAGGCGTTCATCCGTCCCGAGGACCTCGTCCCGCCGCCCGCCGAGTACCTCCCGGACGTCTTCCATGCGACCCTCTCGTGGATCGCCGACTCCTACGCGCTGGTCCCCGTATGGCTCGAGGCCGACATCCGCGCGACCGCCGCCGCCGGCGACCGCACCGACACCGAGGACTACTACACCGAACTCTGGGCCCTGCTCGGCGACTCCGTCAAGGACCGCCAGGCGCAGGCCATCGGCCACCTCGCGTCCATCTGGTACACTGCGTGGGTGGACGCCGGGCGCCCGGCGATCCCGCGGCGCGACTTCGACGAACTGCCCACCGCGTCGATCTTCTCCGGCGTGGAAATCCCGACCGACGGCGAAGAGACGGAAGGCCGCGCAACGTCGCGCAAGAAGCCGCGCGACCCGTCGGCGGAGAAGTACGACCTGATCATCCGCGCGGTCATCGCCGCCATCGCCCTCCTCGTGATGGGCCAGACCCTGGTGCGCAACATCCGCAAGGGCGGCCGGCGCGGCGGCGGCAAGCGCAACAACGGCGGCGGTGGCGGCACTCCCTCCGGCAATTCCGGCAACTCCGGCAACCGCCGCCGCAACAACTACGGCGGCAACCCCTCGGCGGCGCGCGCCGCGGCCCGCGCCGCGCGACGGCCATGAAGAAGCGCCGCCTGGACGTGCTGGTCGCCGCGCGCGGCCTCGCCGAGAGCCGCGAAAAGGCGCAGCGGCTCATCCTCGCCGGCGAAGTGCTCGTCGACGACGCGCCCGCCGGCAAGCCCGGCCACGAATATCCCGAGGACTGCGCCATCCGCGTGCGGCATCCCGAACGCTACGTCGGGCGCGGCGGCCTCAAGCTCGACGGCGCCTTCGAGTCGTTCGCGGGATTCGACCCGACGGGGTTGGTCTGCGCCGACGTCGGCGCCAGCACCGGCGGCTTCACCGACTGCCTCCTCCAGCACGGCGCGGCGAAAGTGTACGCCATCGACGTCGGCCACGGCCTCCTCCATCCGCGCATCGCCAACGACCCGCGCGTCGTCGTCATGGATGGCGTCAACGCCCGCAACCTCCAGGCCGCCGACCTGCCCGAGGCCGTCGATTGCGCCGTCACCGACGTCTCGTTCATCTCGCTCAAACTGATTCTGCCCGCCATCGACCGCATCCTGCGCCCCGGCGGCCAGGTCGTCGCCCTCATCAAGCCCCAGTTCGAAGCCGGACGCGAAGACGTCGGCCGCGGCGGCGTCGTTCGCGACGAAGCCGTCCGCGCCCGCGTCGTGGAGGAAATCCGTGCCTTCGGGACGGGAGAGGTGGGCTGGGAGTGGCTTGCCTGCCGCGAATCGCCCATCAAGGGCCCCGCAGGCAACGTGGAGTTTCTCAGTTGGTGGAGGAAAAAACCATGATCATCGGAATCCAAGCCAACCTCGGAAAACCCGCCGCCGCACCCGTGCTCGCGGAGCTCGCGGCCACGGCCAAGCGGCTCGGCGTGGAACTGCGCGCCGCCGATTCCGCCGTCGCCAAGCTCGCCCCGGGATGCAAGACCGTCGCCCCCAGCCGCTTCGCGAAGGGCCTCGGCGGACTCCTCTCCCTCGGCGGCGATGGCACCGTTCTGGCCGCCGTGCGCGCCCTCGACGGTGCCCCGGTGCCGATCCTCGGCGTTAACCTCGGTCACCTCGGCTTCCTCGCCGGAATGGGGGCTGGCGAAGCCCCGGCCGCGCTCGAACTGCTCGCCTCCGGCCACTACGAAACCGCGAATTATCCCCTCCTCGAAGCCCGCCTCCGCCGCGGCAAGCCCGCGAAGACCATCCTCCGCGCGCACGCCCTCAACGACATCGTCGTCGGCTGGGGCACCTCGCCGCGCGTCACCGAAATCGAACTCACCGTCGACGACTGGGCGGCCACCTCCTACGTCTGCGACGGCCTGATTGTCGCCACGCCGATCGGCTGCACCGGCCACGCCCTCTCCGCCGGCGGACCGATCCTCGACCGCACGCTCCCGGCGGTGGTCGTCGAACCCATCTGCCCGCACACCCTCTCCAACCGCCCGCTCGTGCTCCCGAACGACCGCGTCCTCGTCCTGCGCGTCACCGGCCGCGCCAAGAAACTCGTCCTCTCCGTGGACGGCCGCGAACACGGCTGGGTCGAAGCCGGCGACCGCCTCGAAATCCGCCGTTCCCCCCGTTCCGCGGTATTCGTCCACCGTCCCGGCACCTGGTTCAACCACCTCTCCATCAAACTCCACTGGAGCGGTTCCAGCATCGACCCCTGAGGGGCGGGAACGGGAGGGGGAGAACCCATGATGGGCAGGATGACGGGAAACAACTTGTTTCCGCGTGTTTGTCTGCAATCTCGCGCAAGCGCGCCGGCAACCCTCCCCCGGACCCGGCGGCCCGGAAAACGCGCTTGCATTCCGTGACGGGGATTGTTTTGATGCGGGGCGACCAGGAGGAACGCCATGGAATGGTATTACCAGCAAGACAACGCGGCCCAGGGGCCGGTATCCGAAGAAGTTTTCCGCGCGAAGATCGCGGACGGCACCATCCGTCCTGACACGCTCGTCTGGCACGACGGCATGTCCGAGTGGCAACCGCTGTCCGCCGCCGCCCCGTCGTACGCCGCCGGGGGCCAGCCGCCGCCCATCCCCGAAGTGTTCGCGCCGGCCGGCGCCCGCGCCACCTTCGACGCACTCAAGACCTGCGCCCGGACCGGTCCCTCGGGCAACTACTGGACCTTCCTCGGCGCGGGAATCCTCTGGAACATCCTCTTGGGGGCCGTTTCGCCCTTTGCGCCCGTGCTTTTCCCTCTCAAGCAATACGGGATGGCGAATCTGGCCCTGCGCGGCGCGGACCACCGGCAGCTGTCGGTCGGCGACGCGTTCATCGGCTTCAACCAGTTCGGGCGCGCCTTCGGGTGCCTCTTCATGATGGGGCTGTTCACGTTCCTGTGGACCCTGCTGCTTGTCATCCCGGGCATCGTCAAGGCCTTCTCCTACATGCTCGCGCCGTACCTCGTGATCGAGAACCCGCAGATGACGGTGATGGAAGCGATCGACGAAAGCCGCCGCCTGATGGACGGCAACAAGTGGCGGGCGTTCGGCCTGGGCCTGAGCTTCATCGGCTGGTGGCTGCTGGCCATCCTGACGTTCGGCCTCCTCCTCTTCTGGCTGATCCCCTACCAATCGATCACCATGGGCGCCTTCTACCGCGCCGTCCTCCGCGAGAAGGGCCCCCGCCCCGCCGCCCCCTGATCGCGGTCCCATCCCGGCCACACAGGAATCCCCTTCGCCGGGGATTCCTTTTTTGCTCCCGTCCCGTCCCGTTCCCGTCCGTTGGAACCATCCGTGAGATTACAGAAAAACACTCGCATCCCACTTGATTCCATCCATTCCATCCACCATGAACACCCGAAGCGCCGCCCCCCCTGCCGGGCGCATGGCACCGCTGGGGCGCCGGGCCCTTTGGCTGCTTCATCGCCGGGCGGACGGCACCGGGCGTTTTGGCTGGATTCGGGGCGGGCGGCATGGATAATGCGCAGGTATACATGAAACGAAAGGAACAGGCAACGGAGCCCGTGGTCGTGCTGGATGCGCGCTGGGTGGAGCGGCGGTTGAGCGGCATCGGCCGCTACACGCTGGAGCTGCTGCGTTGCTTCGGCAAGGACGCGGGCGGGTTCCGGTTCCGGGTGTGGGCGCTGTCGGAGGAGCGGGCGGGGTTCATCCGGGAGGCGGCGGGGCTGGAAGGGAATCCGGCGTTCGCGTTCGAGGTGTTTTCCAAGGGGCCGTTCTCGCCGGCGGGGCAGCTGGAGGCGGCGTGGCGGCTGCGGCGGGCGCGGGCGGCGGTTTACCATTCGACGAACTTCATGGTGCCGCTGCCGGCGTTCCCGGGGCGGTGCCCGCACCGGGTGCCGTGCGTGTGCAACATCCACGACCTGATCCCGCTGCTGCATCCGGAGTACACGCCGCGGGCGCTCAAGACGCGCTTCTTCCCGGTCTACCGCGCCCTCATGCGGGCCATCGCGCGCCGCGCGGACGCGGTGGTGACGGGCAGCGAGGCGGCGCGGCGCGACATCCTGGCGGCGCTGCCCATCGACCCCGCCCGCGTGACGGCGGTCTGGGACGGCGTCTCCCCGCGCTACAGTCCCGCGCCGGGCCCCCGCTCCTCCGCGCGCGGGCCGTTCGCACCCAAAACCATCCTCTACGTCGGCCGCGCCGACCCCTACAAGAACCTCTCGGGCCTCGTCCGCGCGCTCGCCCGCCTCGTGGAAGGCGGCACCGACGCCGTCCTGCAGATCGCCGGCCCGCCCGACGAGCGCTATCCCGAGCCGCGCCGGCTCGCGCGCGAACTCGGCGTCGAGCCGCGCGTCCGCTGGACGGGCTACCTGGACGACGAGGCCCTCCTGCGCGCCTACCGGTCCGCCGACGTCCTGGCCCACCTGTCGCTCTACGAGGGGTTCGGCCTGCCCGTCGCCGAGGCGATGGCGTGCGGGACCCCCGTCGTGTGTTCCAACGCCGCCAGCCTGCCCGAAATCGCGGGCGACGCCGCACTCCTCGTGCCGCCGGACGACCCGGACGCCGCCGCGGAGGCGCTCCGGCGCGTGCTGACCGATTCCGCCCTCGCGGAGCGGCTGCGCGCGGCGGGGTTCCGCCGGGCACCCGCCTTCTCGTGGCCGGCCGCGGCGGCCGCCGTGCTGGCCCTCTACCGGAGACTTCTTGCCCCATGACCGCGACCGCCCCCAAGACCGTCCTCGTCCATGACTGGCTCAACGGCATGCGCGGCGGCGAACGCTGCCTGGAGCTGCTGGCGGGGGAATACCCGTCGGCGCCGGTGTACACGCTGCTGTACCGTCCCGAACTCGTCTCGGAGGCCATCCGCGCGCACGACGTGCACGTGTCGGGGCTCTCGCGGCTGCCGGGGTTCCGCGACCGCTACCGCTGGTTCCTGCCGCTGTTCCCGACCGCAATCGAGGCGTTCCGGCTGCCGGAGGACGTGCGTCTGGTCGTCAGCACGAGCCACTGCGTCGCGAAGGGCATCCGTCCGCCGAAGGGCGCGCGCCACCTCTGCTACTGCTTCACGCCCATGCGCTACGCGTGGGGGCTGCGCGAAGACTACTTCCCCTCGCGCCTGCAGCGCGCCCTCCTCGGGCCCGCGCTCGACCGGCTCAAGCGCTGGGACCGTGCGGCGAGCGACCGGGTGGACCGGTTCGTGGCGATCAGCCGCTGCGTGCGGGAGCGGATCGAGCGCAGCTACGGGCGCGACGCGGCGATCGTCTACCCGCCGGTGAACGTCGCCTTCCACACGCCCGACCCCGACGCGCCGGCCGGCTCCCACGACGGCTACGACCTGGTCGTCTCCGCGCTGGTCCCCTACAAGCGCATCGACCTCGCCGTGCGCGCCTACGCCGCGAGCGGGCATCCTCTGAAGATCGCCGGGAGCGGCAGCGAAGAGGCGTCGCTGCGCGCTCTGGCGGCGGGCGCGCCGAACATCGAGTTCGTGGGGCATCCCGACGACGCGGGCGTCCGGCAGCTCTACCGGCGGTGCCGCTTCCTCGTGTTCCCGGGACTCGAAGACTTCGGCATCGTCCCCGTCGAAGCGCAGGCCTGCGGCAAGCCGATTATCGCCTACGGCGAGGGCGGCATCCTCGACACCGTCCGCGACAAGCGCACCGGCCTCTTCTTCGGCGCGCAGACGCCCGAAGCCCTCGCCGACGCCGTCGAACGCGCCGCCGCCATGTCCTGGGACCCCGCGGAAATCCGCGCGAACGCCGTCCGGTTCTCGCCCGAGCGCTTTCTCGACGGCATCCGCCGCGAGACCGCCCGCCTCCTCGAAAGGCGGTGACGCCCGTGGACGCGCCCGCTCCCCAGCCCGTGCCGGCGGCGCCGCCGCCATTGCCGCCGCCGCTTCCTCCCTCCGCCGGCCGCGGCGGTTGGACCCCGCAGGGACTCCAGTGGGCGGGGCGCGGCTACCTGAGCCTGGCGGGCGGGCTGCTGCTGCTGCCGATCCTCTACTTCGTGCTCGTCTTCAACGCGCACCGGACCATCCAGATCCTGCTGCTGACCGCGTGCACCTTCATGCCGGTGTTCCACGGCCTCTCCACGGTACGGCCGCCGCGGCCGCGCGCCGTGCATTCCGCGGCGGTGATGCTGGCGCTGGCGGTGGCGTTCCTGACCCCGTTCCTCGCCTTCTGGGGGGCGCATCCCGCAAACCCGTATTTCCGCGCGAACCTCGCCCTGCACGCTTTCGCCGGGTCCGTGTGGTTGGCCGACCTGCATTTGCTGGTGCGGGAGCAGGCGGCGGACGTCGGCGATGCCGCCATGCGCATCGAAGCCACCTCCTGCCTGTGCCTCATGATGCTTCTCCCGATGCTGGCGAGCCTGTGCCTGGCGTTCCTGGCCGGACGCGGCGGCGTCTTCCGGCCCGGCCTGACGATCCATCCGGCCTTCGCCGCCATGCCCTTTCCCCTGCAGGCGCTGCTCGTGATCGCGGGCCTCCCCTACTTCGTGACCCTTCTCATGCTCCTCCAGGCCTCCAACCACGCCTTCTCCCGCGCCATCGAACGCTGACCGCCCGTCTCCCACGCCCTCCTTCCACTCCCTTCCCTTCCATTCGTGAGATTACAGAAAAATGTCCGGTTTTCTTCCGTTTTCCGTCAACCAAACCCCCATGAACGCATCCCCCGCCGTCCGCCCGGTGAACCCCCGTGCCGCGGGGGACGCTCATATCCTTGCCATGAAAAACCGAACCGGCTTCACCCTCATCGAACTGATCGTCGTCATCGCCATCCTGTCGATCCTCTCGACACTGGCGGTCAACCGCATCGGCGCCATCCGCGAGCGCGCGGCCCGTATGGTGTCCGTCGCCAGCCAGCAGGCGGCCGGGCGCGCCGTCGAGACCTTCCTGGCGGCGAACGACGGCCGCCTGAACCGCCTCGACGCGCTGCTCGACGACGGGACGTCCGCCTCGCCGGGAGCGGGCTTCGACTTCGGCGACCAGGGCGACATCGGCACCGTCGGCGGCCTCTACCGCGGGCCCGACGACCAGACGGCCGCCGCCGTGCGCGACCGCAACTCCGGCCTCTGCGACGAACCGGGGTCCTCGCTCGTGGACGTCCTGTGCGTCTACCGCGTGGACGCCGCCGAAGCGGCGGCCCTGCGCCGGATCGGCCTCGAATACGTCCAGCGCCACGACACCTACGCCGACGGCTCCGCCTACTCCCGTTACGGCAAGGGCGACGACGGTTCCATCCCGCAGGCCCCCGACGGACTCGACCCGGAGTTGTCCGCCTGCATCGTCCGCACCGTGACCAACGGCATGGCCTTCGCGGCAATCAACGGCAAGACCGAGGCCGGCCGCGCCGTCTACCGCGCCTGCGGCCAGGACCTGCTCTCCACCGACGAAAACGGCTCCTACGACGAATCCGCCGTCCGCACCGAAATCGCTGCCACCGGCGGCCCCCTGCTCGCCTTCGGTCTGGGTCCGCGCGCGTCGATCGTCGGCGCCGCGCGCGGCGGAATCGACGCAGCCCCCTACGCCGAAATCCTCCCCGCCCGCTACTACCGCCAGTACATCCTCCTCTTCCGCCTCCGCCCCGCCGCGACCGGAAGCGTCACCGCCGAATTCGCGGGCGTCCTCGACCCCTGCGGGCGCTCCGTCACCGACGCCCGCCAGTCGCTCAAGCAGTAGCGGGCGAGGAGTCCCCGCCGATTCGCGCTGGCCAGACTGCATCCGCGCGAATCGGTTCGCGCGGCGGGCAGGGGCCGGCCCTCCCCGCCCTCGCGGCGGGAGACGCGAGAAACGGGCTGGACAAACGGGGGGGAAAAAGCCAATCATGGCGGCATGAACTCGTTCCACATCCAACCCCAGGTGTTTTTCGGCGACGACGCGATGGACCGGCTGCTCGAGCTGAAGGGGCGGCGGGTGTTCGTCGTGGCGGATCCGTTCGTGGTCAAGAGCGGCGCGATCGCGCTGGTGACGGACCGTCTCGCGCGCTGCGGCGCCGAGCACACGGTGTACTCCGAGGTGGTGCCCGATCCGCCCATCGAGAGCGTGGCGCAGGGCGTCGTGGCCCTGGGCGGGTTCGGCGGCGACACGATGGTCGCCATCGGCGGCGGCAGCGCCATCGACTCCGCCAAGCTGATCCGCGAGTTCCGCAAGCGCATCGATCCCTCCGCGCCGGCGATGCGGCTGATCGCCATACCGACCACCAGCGGCACCGGTTCCGAGGCGACGAACGTCGCCGTCGTGGCCGACACGCAGGCGCAGGTGAAGATTCCGCTGATGTCGGACGACCTGACGCCGGACGAGGCCATCCTCGCCGTCGAGCTGGTCAAGAGCGTACCGCCGCCGCTGACGGCGGACACCGGCATGGACGTCTTCACGCACGCGCTCGAAGCGATCGTCAGCCGCGCCGGATCGGACTTCAGCGCGTCGTTCGCGGCGCGGGCGATCGAGATCGTCGGCACCTACCTCCTGCGCTCCTACCACGACGCCGGCGACCTGGAAGCGCGCAGCCGCATGCACAACGCCTCGTGTCTCGCCGGCATGGCGTTCAACGCGTCCTCCCTCGGCCTGAACCACGGCATGGCGCACGCCCTCGGCGCGCGGTTCCACCTGCCGCACGGCCGCGCGAACGCGATGATCCTGCCGCACGTCATCGGCTTCAACAGCGGCGTCTGCGCGCAGACGCGCGAATGCGCGTCCGGCTGCCGCGCCGTCTCCGGCTACGTCGCCGCCGCCCGCCTGCTGGGCCTCCAGACCCTCGATGCCGTGACGGCGGTGCGCGCGCTGGTGCGCTGGGTGGAGTTCATGCTGGCCGAGATGGGAATGCCCAAGGGCGTGTCCCAGGCGGGCGTCTGCAGCGAGTCCGAATACCGGGCCGCGATTCCCGCGATGGCCGACGCCGCGGTCGCCGACCACTGCACCGCCGGGAATCCGCGCGACGCCACGGTCGACGACGTCCGCCGCCTCTACGAAGCCCTCTGGTAAGGGTTGCCGGCTCCGGTATCCCCGGGCAGGGCGGGCAGTCCCTGCCCGCCAGCGCATGGGTTTTCGCCCGGGATGTGGCCGGTGTGCGCGGATGCCATGCATGCCGGACACGGCGCATCCGTGCATTCCGTGCGCGAACTTGCAAGTCCCGGATGCCGGCGGAGGGAAGTCGCCGCCCCGCCCGGCGCTTCGCGGGGAGGGGCTACAGCGTGCCGAAGAGGCGGTCGCCGGCGTCGCCGAGGCCGGGGACGATGTAGTGGCGGGCGTCGAGGTGGTCGTCGATGGCGGCGGTGTAGACGGGGACGTCGGGGTGTTCGCGCTCCAGGCGGGCGATGCCTTCGGGGCAGGAGATGAGGTTCAGGAAGACGATGCGCGGGAAGCCGTGCTTCTTGAGAGTGACGATGGCGTCGCAGACGCTGCCGCCCGTCGCCAGCATCGGGTCGAGGAGGACGACGAGGCTGTCGGGGAAGGGGCGGGGGAGGTTGAGGTAGTAGGGGATGGGTTCGGCGGTCGTTTCGTCGCGGCGCGTGCCGATGACGCCCGCGGTGGCGTAGGGGAGGATTTCCAGCATCGGCGCGAGCATCCCCATCCCGGCGCGCAGGATGGGGGCGACGACGAGATGCCCGGCGACCTTCACGCCGTCGGCGTCGCCCATCGGGGTGCGCACGGCGACGGGGACGGTCGGCAGGTCGCGGAGGGCTTCGTAGGCGAGGAAGAAGGTCATCTCGCGGACGAGTTCGCGGAACAGCTTGGGCGCGGTCTTGGTGGCGCGCAGGATGGCGAGGCGGTGCTGGAGGAGGGGATGGCGGACGACGGAATGCATGGGGGGCTCCGGGGTTCAGCGGCGCTTGGCGATGGGGACGTAGGGGAGGCGGGAGGGGCCGACGTAGTACTGGCCCGGGCGCATGATGCGCTGGGACGGGTCGGCGCGCATCTCCTGCCAGTGGGCGATCCAGCCGGGAAGGCGGCCGAGGGCGAAGAGGACGGTGAACATCTCCTTCGGGAAGCCGAGGGCGCGGTAGATGAGGCCGGTGTAGAAGTCGACGTTGGGGTAGAGGTGGCGTTCTTGGAAGTAGGGGTCGGCCAGGGCCGCCGCCTCCAGCTCCAGCGCGACCTCGCCCAGCGGGCCCGTGATGCGGCCCTTGCGGACGAGCTGGTTGCAGATGGCCTTGGCGATGCGCGCGCGCGGGTCGTAGGTCTTGTAGATGCGGTGGCCGAAGCCCATCAGGCGGAAGCCGTCGGTCTTTTCCTTGGCGCGGCGGAGGACTTCCGGAACGGGGATTTTCTCGCGCACGATGCGCTCGAGCATCTCGATGACGGCCTGGTTGGCGCCGCCGTGGAGCGGGCCCCAGAGGGCGCAGACGCCGGCGGAGATGCAGGCGTAGAGGTTGGCGCCGGTGCTGCCGACCATGCGGACGGCGGTGGTGGAGGCGTTCTGCTCGTGGTCGGCGTGCAGGATGAGGAGTTTGTTGAGGATGGCGACGTCCTCGGCGGAGGCGGCGTAGCGCGAGACCGGGGACTGGAACATCATGTTCAGGAAGTTTTCGCAGTAGGAGTAGCGGTGCGAGGGGTCGATGAAGGGTTCGCCGATGGATTTCTTGTAGGAGAAGGCGGCGATGGTGCGCAGCTTGGAGAGGAGGCGCGTGACCGTGATGTCGATTTCCTCGCGGTCGGTGTCGAGCTTGATCTCGGGGTAGAAGCTGGAGAGCGAGACAACCATCGCGGAGAGGACGGCCATCGGGTGCGCGCCTTCGGGGTAGTTGCCGAAGAAGTTGCGCATGTTCTCGTGGAGCATCGAGTGCTGGTTGAGCAGGTCGGAAAAACGGCTGCGCTGCTCGAGGGTGGGCAGGTCGCCGTGGACGAGGAGGTAGGCGACTTCGACGAACGTCGCGTGCTGCGCGAGGTCCTCGATGGGGTAGCCGCGGAGGAGCAGGCGGCCGTTCGCGCCGTCGACGTAGGTGATGCCGCTGCGGCAGACCGCCGTCGAGGCCAGCGCCGGATCGTACGCCGAGACGCCCAGCTCGCGGCGGAGGTTGCCGACGTGGATGACGCGCTCGCCCTGCGTGCCGGTCAGTACCGGCAGTTCCAGGCGGCGGCCGTCCAGTTCCAGGCGGGCCGTCTCCGGGGCGGCTTCGGCGGGGGCCTTGGCCGCCTTGCGGGCGGGCTTGGCGGACGCGGATTTGCGGGCGGGTTTCTTCGTCATGGGAACCTCCTGTCGGGATGGGACGGGTCGATACAAAACGACCCCGGCACTCGCGTGACGGGGTGGACCGGTCCGGTCCGAGCGGATGCCCGCCACGGGCCGGAACCGTGCGCGGCGGCGCCGATCAGCCCTTGAGGACCTTGCCGGCCTTGATGCACGAGGTGCAGACGGTCATCGTCTTGACGCCGCCGCCGGGCTGGATCGCGCGGACCTTCTGAAGGTTCGGCTTGACGGTGCGCTTGGTGACGGCGGTGGTGTGCAGACCGATGCCGCCCTTCTTCTTGCAAAGACCGTGACGGATGATCTTCGCGCCCGTCGCCTTGTGCTTGCCGCAGATTTCGCAAATCGTAGCCATGACTCAACTCCTGTGTGTGTACAAAAACGCGGGGACTATAGCCTCCCGCCGCTTTCCCCGCAAGCAAAAAAGGCGACCGTTTTTCCCGCGCGCCGTTCCGCCCGCGCTTCGCGCTGGACAGGGAAGGGCGGCGGGGGGTAGGGTGGGGGATGCCATGATCCGCAATCTGACCATCCTGCTTGTCCTGGGCGTCATATTGGCGCTGCCGTTCGTGTTCCGCCAGGAGACCGGCATCCGCGAATGGAAGGAGGGCGACCCGGTCCTCGTCGTCGTCACCCCCATGAACGAGGCCCTGCGCCACGAGTACGCCGTCGGCTTCTCCCGCTGGCACGCCGAGCGCTACGGCACCCCCGTCCGCATCGACTGGCGCGCCATCGGCGGCACCACCGAAATCATGCGCTACCTCCAGGGCCAGTTCACGTCCGCCTTCCGCGCGTGGTGGACGGGACAGGGCCGCGCCTGGCCGGCCGCCGCGGCGTCGGCGCTGATGGCGACGTCCTTCGACCCGGCGGCCCGCCCCGACACCGTGTCCGAGGCCGACTGGGCGGAGATCATCGCCCTGCGCGACGCCTTCCGCGCGACCGACGACCCGGCGGCCTTCACGAGCGGCCTCGACCTCTGCTACGGCGGCGGCGCCTACGACGCGGCCAACGCGACGCGCATGGGGATGCTGGTCCCCGTGTGGGACGAGGGGCAAATCCCCGACGGCCTCCTCCGCGCCCCCGACGGCACGGAACTGCTGCCCGAAGGCATGGGCGGCGAGACCTGGCGCGCGCCGGCCTTCTATGGCACCGCGCTCTCGACCTTCGGCATCTGCTGGAACCGCGCCCGCATGGAGGCGCTCGGCATCGACACCCCGCCCCTCCACTGGTCCGACCTCGGCGACCCGCGCTGGGCGGGCACCCTCGGCGTGGCCGACCCGACCAAGAGCGGCAGCATCGCGAAGGCCTTCGAGACGCTGGTGCAGGTCCAGTGCCGCCGCGCCGTCGAGGCGGCCGGCTACACGCCCGAGCAGATCGACGCCTGGGAAGCGGCCCTCGCGGCGGCGGGCGGCGACACCGCGCCGGACGTCCCGGCGGCCTACGAAGAAGCGGTCGAGCGCGGCTGGGCGGACGGCATCCGGCTCATCCAGCGCATCGGCGCCAACGCCCGCTACTTCACCGACAGCGCGAACAAAGTCCCCCTCGACGTCGGCGCCGGCAACGCCGCCGCGGGCCTGTGCATCGATTTCTACGGCCGCTACGAAGCCGAGACCAGCAACGGCGGCCGCCCCGACGGCGCGATGGTGTACGCGACGCCCGTCGGCGAATCTGGCGTCAGCGCCGACCCCGTCATGATGCTGCGCGGCGCGCCGCACAAGCAGCTCGCGCAGCGCCTGTGCGAGTACGTGCTGGGCGAGGAAGGCCAGCGCCTGCTCTGCTACCGCGCGGGCGAACCCGGCGGCCCCGTCCAGTACAACCTCCAGCGCCTGCCCATCCGGCGCGACTTCTACCCCGACCCGGACCATCCCGACATCCAGGCCGCCTTCGAACGCCACCGCCCGCACACCACCGGCGACCTTTCCCGGCCCGAACTCGACGCCTACGCCCTGGCGCGCGCCTTCACCTACCGGCCGCGCTGGACCGCGGCCCACTTCAACTTCATCCGCGACTTCACGCGCGCCATGTGCATCGACTCCGGGGCCGAGCTGCGCGACGCCTGGCGGGCCATCATCGCCGCCGGCGGCCCCGACGCCTGCCCCGCCGCCATGGCCGCCCTGACGGCCTTCCCGACCACCCCCGAACCCCTGACCTTCGCCACCGCCCGCACCATCCGCTCCCGCCACGACCGCGAAGACCTCCTCCGCGACTGGACCGCCCACTACCGCCGCCAGTACAACGAAGCCGCCCGCCTCGCGCGCGAAGAAGCCAAACGCCGCCGCCCGTGACGCGCTGGAGTGGCCAAGCGGAAACCTTGCGCATCCCGCGAACACGGCCGGGTAGGGCGGCGAGTCCCTTCGCCGCCGGAAACAGGAAAGCGCAGCCGGTCTTGCGGAGTGCGCGGATGCATCGCGGCAGCAAACAAGGCGGGACATGCATCCGCGCGGGCCTGTCGCATCTTTCGGGCGTTCCTTCCACCGGCGGGCAGGGACTGCCCGCCCTCCCCGGCGATGCACGGGGGCACAGCAGATTCTTCTGCCACCCTCCTCTCGCTTTCCAAAAAGAAGCAGCCACAAGGGCTCCATCCAGTGCCGAAACGGCGCACGCCGGGAGGCGCACCCTTGCGGTTGCGGCGCACAATCAAACACAACGGACAGCTGAAAGCAAGACCGATGCACCCTGACATGAACTCCGAACCCTCCACTCCCAGCACCTGCTCGACTCTCTCCCCTCCCGCCTCCCTCCCGCCCGACACCCACACCCACACGCGCCTGTGCCGCCACGCCACCGGCGAACCGGCCGACTACGCCCGTGCGGCGCTCGAAGCCGGCCTCGACACCATCGCGTGCACCGACCACATCCCGTTCCCGGACGACCCGCAGCCGACCATCCGCATGGCGCTCGAAGACTTCCCGCTCTACCTGGAGATGGTCCACGCCGCCGCCGCCGAAGTCCCCGCCTGCCACGTCCTGCTCGGACTCGAAGCCGACCACCGCCCCGACCTCGTCGCCCTCCGCCACCTCGACCGCCTCCTCGCGCAGGACGACTTCGACATCGTCCTCGGCTCCGTCCACAGCGGCCCCTTCTGGGACCTCGCCCCCGACGACCCCGGCGCCACGCCCGCCTTCGTCGAAGACATGTGGCGCACCTACTTCCGGCAGCTCACCGACCTGGCGAACTCCCGCCTCTACGACGCCGTCGCCCACATCGACCTCCCCAAGCGCCGCGGCCTCCGCCCGCCGCCGTCCGCCATCCGCGACATGGTCCTGCCCGCTCTCGACGCCGTCGCCGAAGCGCACATGGCCGTCGAAATCAACACCAGCGGCCTCCTCCACGGCGCGCAGGAACCCTACTGCTCCCCCGACATCCTCCGCTGGATGGCCGAGCGCGGCATCCCCGTCCTGTTCGGCTCCGACGCTCACCGCCCCCGCGACATCGCCCGCGCCTTCCCCGAAGCCGTCGCCGCCGCCCGCGCCGCCGGCCACACCCGCCGCGCCGAGTTCCGCGGCCGCAAGCTGCACCTCGTCCCGCTCGAAGAATCCTGACCCCGCGGCACACGCAAAGGCCGCCCCCCGTTCACCGGACTTGCCAGACGGGCCCCTTTCGATTCTCCCGGTTCAAGGAGGGGTAGGGCGGACAGTCCCTGCCCGCCGGGGTCCGTCATGCCGGAGGCATGCGCCGGGGACGTGCGGACGCCAGTCGTCCCCTGGTCCCCGCCGTACCTCGCTTCGCTTGAGCGTTTTCGCCTGACCGTTCCCCCGCGGAAAGAACATTTTGAGATTACGGAAAACACATGGATTTCCTGCGGTTTTCCGTCAATGTTCCCCCCATGAAAAACGCCCCTCCCGTTTCCGCGTCCGGGACGTCTGCCAGCCCCTGTCCCCGGGGGGGAGTACGCAAAACGCCACAGGGAAACCCCTGTGGCGTTGCGGCGCGCGGAAGGGCGCGCGGTTGGACCGGATGGCGGTCTT